>JAHZJR010000077.1 GCA_022600805.1 Pseudomonadota bacterium | reverse complement strand
TCAACTACCAAACTGCCGTTAGCTTCAGCCATTACTTTAGTCATTGCAGCAGTTAATGTTGTTTTACCATGGTCAACGTGGCCAATTGTGCCAACGTTTACATGGGGCTTGGTTCTTTCAAATTTTTCTTTTGACATTTTAAATACTCCTGACTACTTTAATTATTTGTTCAATTTTTCGATAACTTCATCAGCAACATTCTTTGGCGCTGCTGTGTACTTTGAGAATTCCATTGAATAGCTAGCACGACCTTGTGTCATTGAACGTAGGTCGTTAGCATAGCCAAACATTTCGGCTAATGGCACATCAGCTTTTAGCTGTTTGCCATTTGGAAGATCTTCCATAGCGCCTACCAAACCACGTCGTCTATTAAGATCACCCATTACATCACCCATGTACTCTTCAGGGGTAACAATTTCAACTGCCATCATTGGCTCAAGTAGTTGAGGGTTAGCCATTCTAACGCCTTCTGCTAAACACTTAGAAGCGGCAATCTTAAAGGCCATTTCATTCGAGTCAACATCATGGTAAGAGCCATCATAAACCGTTACTTTTACATCGACTAATGGGAAGCCGGCCAATACACCATTTTCCATTTGCTCTTGAACACCCTTGTCAACTGCAGGAATGTATTCCTTAGGAATAACACCACCTTTAATTTCGTCAACAAATTCATAACCTGCGCCCGGCTCTTGAGGCTCAATACGTAAATGCACATGTCCATATTGACCACGACCACCTGATTGCTTAGCAAATTTATGCTGATGTTCAACTAAAGATGTAATCGCTTCACGGTAAGATACTTGCGGCGCACCAACGTTACATTCTACGTCGAATTCACGTTGCATACGATCTACAATAATATCAAGATGTAACTCACCCATACCAGCAATAATTGTCTGGCCTGACTCTTCATCAGAAGACACACGGAACGAAGGATCTTCAGCAGCTAACTTACCAAGCGCAATACCCATTTTCTCTTGGTCGGCTTTAGTTTTAGGCTCTACTGCCAGCGCAATCACTGGTTCAGGGAATTCCATTCTCTCAAGAATAATCTTCTCTTTCATGTCACATAAAGTATCGCCCGTCGTGACATCTTTAAGACCAATCGCCGCGGCAATATCGCCAGCACGAACTTCTTTAATTTCTTCACGGTCGTTAGAGTGCATTTGCACCATACGACCAATACGCTCTTTCTTGCCTTTTGATGAATTGTAAACAAAATCACCCGCTTTAAGCACACCTGAATAAACACGGAAGAATGTTAATGTACCAACAAATGGGTCCGTTGCAATCTTAAATGCTAACGCTGCAAACGGTTCATCATCAGAAGCATTTCTTGGTGCACGAGTTTCGTCAGCATCATCAAGAATACCCTCAATAGCATCCACTTCAAGTGGTGAAGGCATGTACATGATAATAGCATCTAATGCCGCTTGCACACCTTTGTTCTTAAAGGCAGAACCACAGAACATTGGAATAATTTCATTATTGATTGTTTGAGTACGAATACCTTCTTTGATTTCGTCAGCTGACAACTCACCTTCTTCTAGGTATTTTTCCATCAATTCTTCAGAAGCTTCTGCTGCAGATTCAATCATGAATTCACGTTTTTCTTCAGCAAGCTCTTGCAATTCAGCAGGAATATCAAGCGCTTCATAAGTTGCACCCTGGTCAGCTTCATTCCAGTAGATCGCCTTCATCGTGATTAAATCTACAACCCCTTTGAAATCTTCTTCTGCACCAATTGCGATTTGCATTGGCACTGGGTTAGCGCCTAGACGAGTTTTAATTTGATCACAAACACGCAAGAAGTTTGCACCTGCACGATCCATCTTGTTTACAAAGCCAATACGAGGAACGTTGTATTTGTTCGCTTGACGCCAAACCGTTTCAGATTGAGGCTCAACACCACCAACTGCACAGAATAATGCCATTGCACCGTCCAATACTTTTAATGAACGCTCAACCTCAATGGTAAAGTCAACGTGTCCCGGAGTATCAATAATGTTAATACGGTGCTCATCAAACTGATTGTCCATACCTTTCCACATACAAGTAGTTGCAGCTGAGGTAATGGTAATGCCGCGTTCTTGCTCTTGTTCCATCCAGTCCATGGTTGCACCACCGTCGTGAACCTCACCAATTTTGTGAGTACGGCCTGTGTATAAAAGAACACGTTCAGTTGTTGTTGTCTTACCTGCATCAATGTGTGCCATGACGCCAACATTACGGTAGCGATTAAGTGGGTGATTTCTTGCCATTGTCTTAAATCCTTAAATCTAAATATTCGATTACCAGCGGAAATGAGCAAACGCCTTGTTTGCTTCAGCCATTCTGTGGGTGTCTTCTTTTTTCTTAAATGCAGTTCCGCGATTTTGCACTGCGTCTAATACTTCGCCTGCTAATCTAAGCTTCATGCCTTTCTCACCGCGCTTACGTGATGCTTCAATGATCCAACGCATAGCTAGAGCAATTTTACGCTCAGCTCTTACTTCGATTGGCACTTGGTAAGTTGAACCACCAACACGACGAGATTTAATCTCAACTTGTGGTCCGATATTATCTAAGGCTTGTTTGAATACTTCAATTGGCTCAGCATTACCTTTAGCTTCAATTGTATCTAACGCATCATAAACGATCTTCTCAGCTACAGATTTCTTGCCATCTAACATTAAGATGTTAACAAACTTAGCTAATACTAAATCACCAAACTTTGGGTCTGGTAGGATTTCTCTTTTAGGGGCGGATCTTCTTCTCATAGGTCTTCTCTTGTTTTATTTTGTTGTTATTTCTTAGGCTTCTTAGTACCATACTTAGAACGACCTTGCATTCTGCCATCAACACCAACGGTATCTAGTGCACCACGAACTGTGTGGTAACGAACACCTGGTAGATCTTTAACACGACCACCACGAATAAGAATCACTGAGTGCTCTTGTAAGTTGTGACCTTCACCACCAATGTAGGTAGTTACTTCGGCTGAATTTGTCAGTCTTACACGAGCAACTTTACGCAGTGCTGAGTTAGGCTTCTTAGGGGTAGTTGTGTATACACGCGTACACACACCACGTTTTTGAGGGCAGCTGTCTAATGCTGGCACGCCACTTTTCACAATCTTCTTTTTACGTGGATTACGTACCAATTGATTAACTGTTGACATATCGCTATTTCTCCAAATCTTCTTTAATTTAAGTAACTTACTATCGCCCGTTGTTTTTTCAGGGGCAATAAAGGAGTGAATTATACTGTGTTAGACGCACTTATGTCAACAAGTTTTAGGCCTTTTTCGACAAGCGCTCTAATAAAAACTCACTCGCTTGATTTAACATCTCAAACACCTCATCAAATCGGCCTTCAAAATATGGGTCTGGCACGCTTTTAATTGAATAATTAGGAATGTTGTCCAACATTAAAGACAGTTTAAATTGTTGTTCCTGTGGACAAATATCTTGCATATTAGACAAATTTTCTTCATCCATCGCTAAGATATAATCATAATAATAAAAATCACTTTCATGCACTTGTCGAGCGCGCTGATTAGATAAATCTACTTGGTGCTTGGTAGCAATTGATTGCGACCTCCTATCGGGCTGCTCACCGACATGATACGCATGTGTCCCTGCTGAATCAATCTCAAACAAATGCTCAACACCTTGTTTTTTCACTTGTGATCTAAACGCGCCTTCAGCGGTTGGCGAGCGACAAATATTACCCATACATACAAATAAAATTTTAATTTTTTCCATGATTACTTATTGCAAATTAATACTTTATTATAATCAGCAAGGGTTTAAAACATATCTTATAATAAGTCTGAATAGCTATTAACTTGGGAGAGATATTATGGAGCTTGAACTTTATCAAAACATGCTGATGTTGATTTTTGCAACAACATTTATCATGGGGTGGGTGGTCAATAAAACTGATTTTTGCACTATGGGCGCTGTGTCTGACTGGATTAACATGGGCTCTACCGCAAGATTTAAAGCATGGATGCTGGCAGCAATTTCTGCCTTATTTTTGGTCACATTGCTGAGTTACACTGAATTAATCGATTCATCTCTAACTCAAAACAATAATACGGCTAGTCCACCTTACAATACACCTACCTTTGCTTGGCTAAGATACGTAATTGGCGGCTTGATTTTTGGCATAGGTATGACCATTGGTTCAGGCTGTGGTAACAAAACCTTAGTTAGAATTGGTGCTGGAAACCTAAAGTCAATCGTCATTTTCCTAATGATGGCATTTGGCGCTTACTTAATGATGTTTACCGATTTTATGCACACTTTCTTTTTGCAATGGACTAGCGTGTTGGATATTGACTTAACAGAATACGAGATTAATAGTCAAGATTTAGGGTCGATTACTGCGCAAATCATTCAAACAGATGCTTTAAATACAAAGATAATTTTAGGCTTTGTTATTTCAGTCTTTGCACTGCTTTACTTATTCAAAACCAAAGAGTTTAGAAAAGACAAACACAATGTTTTAGCTGGTTTAACCATCGGTATTTGTGTAGCAATTGCTTGGTATATTTCATCCGGCCCTATGGGTCAAGAGCTGCTTGAAGAAGCGGAAATGATGGACGAAATCCCTTATGCCATTGGTGCACAATCTTTGACCTTTGTTGCACCTTCTGGACATTTTTCCGCTTTAATCAGTTCTGAATTTGATTCAACCTACATTACATTTGCACTGACAGCTGGCTTAGGTGTATTGCTAGGCTCTTTCTTCTATGCCATTCTGAATCAATCATTTCGCATTGAATGGTTTAATTCAATTGGAGATTTTATTAATCATATTGTTAGCGGGTTGTTAATGGGAATTGGCGGTGTGCTTGCAATGGGTTGTACAATTGGACAAGGTGTAACAGGTATATCAACATTGTCATTAGGCTCTTTAATTGCGCTTGGCTCGATTGTATTTGGTTCAGCATTAACAATGAAAATTAGATATTATCAAATTGTATACGAAGATGAAGCTAATCTTTATACTGCTACCATGGCAAGTTTAGCTGATTTAAAATGTATACCAAATAAATGGAGATGTTTAGATCGTGTCTAATTCATTACTAAAATCCGCTAAAGAAGTTATCCTTACCGAAGCGCAAGCTGTGACCCAGTTGGCTAACAAACTTGATCAAAGTTTTATTGATGCGTGCCAATTAATTCAAAACTGCACAGGAAAGGTGATACTAATTGGCATGGGCAAGTCTGGCCACATTGGTAACAAAATTGCGGCAACTTTTGCTTCAACTGGCACCCCTGCCTTTGCCGTACACCCGGGTGAAGCTGGCCATGGCGATTTAGGCATGATTACTGAAGGCGATGTGGTTATTTGTATCTCTTATTCTGGTGAATCTGACGAGATTATGACATTAGTGCCAGTGATTCAACGCCTTGGTGTGCCAATTATAGGTATGACTGGCAATACTAATTCTTCAATTGGTAGTGTTTGCAATGTACACCTTGATGTGGGTGTTGAAAAAGAGGCTTGTCCACATAATTTAGCACCAACTTCATCCACCACAGTTGCACTCACTATGGGTGATGCACTGGCTGTTAGCTTACTTACAGACAAAGGTTTTAGCCCTGATGATTTTGCTCGATCTCATCCATCTGGCGCATTAGGTAGGCGCTTACTTACTTTTGTAAAAAATATTATGAAAACAGGTGATGACATCCCAACCGTTAGTAGTAATACCAAACTACTTGACGCTTTACTAATCATGAGTCAAAAAGCCTTAGGCATGGTGCTTATTACCGATGGCAGTTCGCTAAAAGGTATTTTTACTGATGGTGATTTAAGGCGTGTATTAGAAGAACATAATGACATTCAAACACTCACGATTGGCGATGTGATGACGCCAAATTGTAAATCAATCTCAGCGGATAAGCCGGCGGTAATGGCGGTACAAATCATGGATGAGTTTAATCTCAACTCATTGCCAGTAGTGGATGACAATAATCAAGTGGTCGGGGCGATTAATACGCACACCTTAATGCAAGCAAAAATTATCTAAATTACTGCGTTTTTTCCTTTTCGACTGCGTTAAATTTTAAAAAAATTCAGTTGTGTAGACTTGCTACACGCTTTACATATTTTTAAAATTTGTCTTGCGAACAAAAAAATACTTGCAATTGCTAACCAATTAATCTCTCTATACCCCACCAAATTCCAACTATTGAAATAATGACTGATATTGGTATGACCGCTAGTTGTCGGTAATTAAGCTTTAATGCACGCAACCCCAACAAGATTAAAACCACAAACAATACAATCGCAACTTGAGCTAATTCCACACCGACATTAAAACCAATCAACGTGGTTAAAAACGAATCTGGCACCATTTCAAACTCTTTTAACATACTGGCAAACCCAAGCCCGTGAATCAGACCAAATAAAAACACAATAATACTTTTTCGTTTAATGGACTGATGGCTTATCAAGTTTTCAACTGCCACATAAGCAATCGAAAACGCAATCAGTGGCTCAACAATACGTGCTGAGACTTCAACGATACCAACCATTGCCAACCCAAGTGTGAGCGTGTGTGCCAAAGTAAAAACACTCACCAACAAAAGCAAACGCTGCCATAATAGTGAGGAAAGCGCCATGCCAACAATAAATAAAATATGATCCCAGCCCAGTGGAATCACATGGTCAAAACCAATACCGGTAAACTGATAAAATCGCTGTGCTGTACTGAGTGGCTCTGGATGATTAATATCAATCACGCCACTAGAGCTACCATCACGCAACCATTGCCACTGACTCCAATTGTATTCATCTTGCTTATATATTTGCCAACGAAGAGCGCTATCACCATAGATTCTTCCATACTGCCAGGTCAGGGTTTTTGGCCATTCATCAAGTGACGCCTGATAGGTAAGAACGGTTTTTCTGGCCCGCTTTTTATAGCCAATAATGTCAATGTTTGCCTGAGTAAGAGTGAGCATCTGCTCTTGCTGGTTAACACTTAATTTAAGACTATTTAAAAACTCAGCTTCAAATGCCCTAAAACGCTCGCGTAACACCTTTGGCTCTAGTGCTCGTAATTTATCATACTGCGCTGAATTGGGCGCATCGGTGGTGTTTTTATATTGAGTGCCAATACCAGTCATCGCTGCTTCAAGACTCAAATCTATAGTCACTTCTAGTGTCTTATTGTTAAAAATAGACACCTCTACCAAAGCTGGTTTAACCACATCAGCTTGTACAGAGATATTAATCAATAACAATAATAAAGATAATAATTTCATCAAATTTTTTTTCTAATAAAAAACCCCGACTGGCAGGGCTTTTTTACAATCTATCTAATCCAAACTTAGATAAGCTTTCCAGCGTAACTTTCAATGCCTGGATTAGTCTTAACGCCTTTAATAGTTGGATGGTTAACCTTCTTCAGGTCTAGTGTCCCTTGCTTGCGCAAGTAATCTGCAGCAACATCCCACATAAGTCGACCATTACCCACAGAGCCAACTTGCGCCCAACCCGATACTTTGTACGACTTATTTGGATCAATAGTTGTACCTTCATCATCTTTCATGTCTGAAATACGATTACCTAATGTAGCTGCTGGATCAATGGTGTAATCCATACCGCCCATACGCACCATATCACCACCTGATTGCAGATACGGATCTTGCACAAATAGATTTTCTGCGATACCCTCTAATACTTCTTTCAGCTGTGAACCCTTCATCTCTGAGACGTAAGTTTCGCCATAAGTCATTGATGTATTGGTCATTAAATCTTCCATGGTGACATCATGTCCTGCTGGGACTGAGGTACCCCAACGTACACCCGCAGACATGGCAAAATCAGCATCATGTTCTTCACGCAGTGAGTTAACCAATACCTGATCCCAAGTACCCATAAAGTTACCACGACGATACAAGGTCTGATTGGTTGAACAAAGTTTTTCGGTTAGAATTTCATCATAAGTTTTACCAACACGATCTGGATTGTTGCTCATTGTAGAACTTCGCGCTTCAACAACATTTTTGTCGTATTTAGTGTTTCGCATCTTATTAATAAATGACACAACTGCCGCGTCTGGCTTAATAAAGTCAGTCAGAATTGGCAGCATTTTATAATTGTATCCTACTACCTTGTGGCCTTTAATGTCTAAATCCATTACACCAATATATTTACCTGAACAACCTGCATTTGTCACTACAGTCATACCGCCTGCATTTTGAACTTCAACTGGTTTTGGCATGCCATCATGCGTATGACCACCAAAAATTGCATCAATACCAACCACGCGAGAAGCCATTTTGATATCAACATCCATACCATTATGAGAAACAACAATCACAGCATCTGGCTTTTCATTTTCACGAATATCAGCAACCAATTCGCTCATTTCATCCTCACGCAAACCAAATGACCAATCTGGGAAGAAGTATTTTTGTGGATTAGCGTTTGACGTTCTAGGGAAAGCTTGGCCAATCACCGCAATACGATGACCACCCACATTTTTAATCACGTACGGCTTAAATGGTAGCGCTTCATCTTCATCATACAAACCATTACCATCAAACTTCTCAGTCATGGTTAGGTATTTATCGCCCATGAGCGCATCTTCAAGAATTCTAACATTTTGACCTAGGAAATCACCTTTAAAGAAGCCAACATTTTTCAAGGTTTCTTCTTCCTTGTAAGTAAACTCCCAATGGCCAACCATCACATCAACACCCAGCATGTTGGTCGCCTCAACCATATCCGCACCACGCGTCCAAAGTGACGTACCCGAACCTTGCCAAGTATCACCACCATCAACCGTTAAAGTATTTTGAACGCCGCCAGCACTTTCGCGCAAAGACTCTAAAACAGTTTTAATTTGACCAAAGCCACCGGTTTTGCCATATTTTGCTGCCAACTCTTCAAAATTATTGTAGGTGAATGCGTAAGCCTCAGGCGTACCCGGCTTAATACCAATTTGCTTAAGTAAGTTATTGCCAACCACGTGCGGTAATTGACCATAAGTAGAG
>JAHZJR010000123.1 GCA_022600805.1 Pseudomonadota bacterium | reverse complement strand
TTTGATTCGGCAGGGCGCGCCTCGCACACTTTTTATAGTTTTTAAAAACATTAACCGGGGTAGCGCCGTTATAAAAAATTTGCTACGATCGCTACATGGTTAAGAATTTAATAAGTAAAGCCGAACTATCGCGCCGGGCGTTGGTATCCGCCGCCGCCGTGACGAAAGCGTCTAATAGCATTTTAAAAGATGCCGTCGAAGGTCGACGCATAGACGCGAACCACCCGGCAGTTAAAAAATACATAGCGGAACACACCGGCGCCACGACCGACGAACCCGCTACCGGTATCGATCCGCTATACGAAGACGCGTTAAGGTTGTGTAACGAGAACGGACGGTTTACCGTATCGAACATATCGCGCGGGTTAAAAATCGGTGTCGCGCGCGCTAAAAAGATATTCGCCACGATGCAAGCGGCGGGAACGGATAAACCCGGACCGTTACCGCCGACGGCGAACGGCGCGGCACCGACGACAGCTAAACCCGTGGTTAAAGGACACGGGGCGAAAAATCACACGAAAAAAACCGCCGCGTTAGAGAATCTAAACGACTCGATCGAGTCCGGGACCACGTTACACGAAATACCCGAAGACATTAAAGCGTTTGCAGATATGACCCTCGCCGAATTAATAAAACGATTCGGTACCGACGGCGCGTTCGTTGATTGGTTGCGGGCGGTTAAGTCGATCGAAGACATTAACGAGAAACGTTTAAAAAATGCCGTTACGCGCGGGGAACTTGTTAGCCGTAATTTAATTAAAGTCGGTGTTATTGAACCGTTCGACACGGCGTTTAATAAACTGCTAACCGACGGCGCTAAAACGATCGCGCGCCGTGTTTGCGCTATGAACGGCGCCGGGCGATCGGTCGAAGATTGCGAAGACTTTGTCGCCGATCAGGTATCGAGTTTTATTAAACCCGCTAAAGCGAAAATATCGAGGACGTTAAAAAATGCTTAAAGCTGCAGTAGTTATCGACGCGTGGAAATTATCTATATTTAAAAACATACTCGACGACGCCGGGTTCGAATACACCGAACACAAGGGACCGGGTAAAAAACTTATTACCCTACAGGTTCAAACCGAAACCGCCGAAAAGTTAAAACCGCATGTTATCAAGGCGACCAATATCGCGAACCGCCGAAAATATAACTAATGTCTGAAATAGATTTAATCGGCGCGGATTGGTTAGCGGACGAGGTCGACGATCTAACCGACAATATTATCCACGTTACCCCGGTCGACTTTAACGAGGAAGTCCGGTATTTACCTGAATCCGTTACCTCGATACCCGGTTACATTCGATTCGATGTTAATCCGTTTATGCGCGAGATTATTAATTGCGCGGACGTTAATAGCCCGGTCCGGGAAGTAAACATTAAAAAAGGCGTACAAATCACATACACGACGTTGTTAGAGTCGATCATGTTGTACTTTATGTCGCATATTAAAACCGTCCCGATGATGTACATAACAGCGGATAAGGAACTCGCTAAAGCACGTATCGAAAATAACATTATCCCGATGATTAATTTATCCGGGTTGTCCGATATGATTCGATCGAGCGACGAAGGTAGCACCCGTAAAACCGGTAAAACTGCCGATCATTTGCAATGGGAGGGCGGCGGTTATATGGTTCCGTTCGGCGCTAACAATGCCGATAAAATGCGATCATATTCTATAATGGTAATGTTAAAAGACGAGTTAGACGCGTGGAAAGAAACCGTAGGGAAAGACGGCGACCCGGACGCACTCAGCGACGATCGATGTTCGGGTTATTGGGAGCGCCGAAAAATATTTCGCGGATCAACGCCGTTGATTAAACAAGCGTCTAAAATCGAGGCGGCATATCGTCGGGGCGATCAGCGCGAATATAACGTTTTATGTAAAGCGTGTGGGTTTCCGCAATCGCTTCGATGGTCAACCGAGAATAAAGAAAACGGTGTCGTCGGCGGTATGCAATGGGAAACACAAGACGGCGTATTAGTTTTAGAGTCCGTCCGGTATTGTTGTAGTAATTGCGGGGAACCACATTTCGAACACGATAAGGAATTGTTATTTAGCGAGGACGGCGGCGCGCAATGGGTCCCGACCGCGACACCAGTCGAACCGAATATCCGGTCGTATCATTTACCCGCGTTATATTCCCCTATCGGTATGCAACCGTGGTACAAATGCGTTAGCGCGTATTTAAAAGGTTTCGACCCGATCGCGAAAAAGGTCCGGGATATCGGAAAGTATCAAGTTTTTTATAATAATATTTTAGCGGAACCGTTCGAGGTTATGGGAACTAAAGTTCGATTCGTTCAAGTATCAGGACACCGCCGAAGTATTTATCGTTTAGGGCGAATCCCGAACAAATACGCGGCAGAATATTCCGGGTCGGTAATTTTATTTTTAACGTGTCAAGTTGACGTACATAAAAATAATTTAGCGGTTACTGTTATGGGGTGGACCCGTGACATGAGATGTTACACCGTCGATTATTGGCGTTTCGAAGTATCGGGCGACGAGGACGATTGTAGCGAACTAACCTCGCCGGTATGGGGACGACTTCGGACGTTGATCGAGGAAACAGAATATATCGCCGACGACGGAAAAAAATATCGGATCATATTAACGTTAATCGACGCCGGTTACGCTAACGACACGGTAACAACATTTTGTAGTGATTACGCGTCGGGCGTGGTCCCGATATTGGGTCGCGATCGTCCGTCGAAAAATCAGTCGATTAAAGAGTTTGCCGAATTCAAAACACAAGCGGGAACGATCGGTTATAAAATCGTGGTCGATCATTATAAAGATCGATTATCGTCCGTGTTGCGTCGGGAGTGGATCGAGGAAGCCGGGCAACAACCGGAATACCATTTTAACGCCCCGGTCGATATCACCGACAAGCAACTAAAGGAACTAACCGTCGAATCGCGTCGCGAGAAAAAGGACCCGACGACGAACACGACCTCGTATTTTTGGTACCGACCCGGTAACGCGCGTAATGAGTTGTGGGATTTATTATGTTATGGACATGCCGCCGCAGAAATATTAGCATACTCGATATGTATACAACATTTCAAATTAGAGTCGATCGAGTGGGCGAAATTTTGGGATTATGTCGAATCCGAAAAACTTTACTATTCTGAATAACTGTATATACTGTAAATAATTTTATTGCCCGGCGGGTACAACATGCCTATATCTGCGACATACTTACAAGAGCGTATAACAGCGACGGAAGGGTTAATCGCTGCATACGAGGCGGCGAGTTTAGCGTTTGCGAATAATGGCGCTATGCAGACGTACAAGATCGACACCGGGCAAACGATACAAACCGTAACCCGTGCCGATCTTGGGTCGATTACGCGTACGATTCAAAGTTTATATAATCAATTATCAACATTAGAGGCGCGTTTAAACGGCGCGTCGTCATTGGTGAAACCGGCATGGTAAACGATAAATTACGACTTAAAATCGCGCAAGCGACCGGCGGATCGAGTATTCCCGAACCGGTAAGCGTCGCGATCGATGGTAATTTAGACGCGCTAGATATCCACAATTTAAAAGCATACGCCGGGCAAACAAGTTCGAGCGGTTTCGAAAATTCAATGTACGACGGCGCTAAATTTTTTGGCGGTTTCGGTACAACTCAATTACAGACGGTTGATTATTGGACATTGCGCGCCCGGTCGTCGCAACTATTTAACGAGAATCTATATGCGCGCGGATTGATCCGTCGCCTCGTTACGAACGAAATTAACACAGGGTTAACCCCTGAATCGTCGCCCGACGAAGCGATTATCGGTGTTAAAGAGGATAGCTTAACCGATTGGACCGAAACGGTAGAATCGCGCTTCGGTATTTGGCATAAATCGCCTAAGTTATGCGATTGGAAACAGGTGTCGACGTTCGGCGAACTACAACGGAAAGTACGATTAGAAGCGTTAGTCAATGGCGACGTTTTGGTCGTATTGCGTCAAAATTCCGCGACTAAATTGCCGATGGTCCAATTAATAAACGGGAACAAAGTACAAACGCCGTTTGGTGATAAATACACGATTCGGAAAGGACACGAAATTAAACACGGTGTCGAGTTCAACGCGTTAGGTCGCGTCGTTGGTTACTGGATCAGGCAGGACGATAGCAGTTATAAACGTATGCCCGCGTTTGGTGAAAAGTCCGGGCGTAAAATATCGTGGTTAGTATTCGGCACGGATAAACGCCTCGACGACGTACGCGGGCAACCGATATTAGCGCTAGTTTTACAGTCGTTAAAAGAGGTTGACCGTTACCGGGATTCTACACAACGTAAAGCGGTTATTAATTCGTTGATCGCGTTTAGTGTCGAAAAGTCTACCGACAAAATGGGTACCTTACCGGGTCAAGGCGGCGCGGTTCGTAAAGATCAAGCGACCGTATCCGATGGCGACGGGTCCGCGCGATCGTTTAACGTTTCGAGTATGTTGCCCGGTGTAACGATCGACGAAATGCAAACCGGCGAAAAATTAAACATGCACGGCGGGCAAGGTACCGACGAAAGTTTCGCCGCGTTCGAGGAAGCGATTATCGTCGCGGTCGCATGGGCTAACGAAGTACCACCGGAAATTTTACGCCTCGCATTTTCCAATAATTACAGCGCGTCGCAAGCAGCAATTAACGAATTTAAAATTTATTTAAATCGCGTGTGGTCCGATTTTGGCGAAACATTTTGTACCCCGATTTATATCGAATGGTTGATTAGTGAAACATTGATCGGCGATATTATCGCGGACGGATTACTGACGGCATGGCGTACACCGTCGCAATATGTTATTTTTGGCGCGTGGACGTCCGTAGAATGGTACGGATCGATTAAACCGTCGACCGATATGGTTAAACAGGCTAAAGGTAGTCAACTACTTTTAGACATGTGTTTAACTACCCACGCGCGCGAAGCACGGGGCGCGACCGGCACGAAATTTAGTAAGAATGTAAAACGACTTGCGATTGAAAACAAGTTAAAAGCGGAAGCGTTACGACCTATGTTAGAACTAGAAAAAGAGTTCGGAACAGACGAAACTAACAACGCTGTACAGGCATTAAACGAAGCGACCGACAATGTCGTCGCGCTAGTAGAGGATAACTAACCATGTGGCTATTAGAAAATAACGCGGCGGCACAATTACAAGCAGCAATCGACGCGGGTGTAACTCCGAGCGCCGAACAACAAGCACAATTCGAGGCGACACAAATTTCGGCAATGTCCGACGGTCCCCGGATTTTAAAAGCTGCAGGAAACACCGCCGAAATTGCGGTTAACGGGGTGTTAACGAACAAACCTAACTTTATGGCAATGTTTTTCGGTGGTGGTAACACCACGTACCCGGATATCGTTAGCGCGATCGGGATCGCGGAACAGGACCCGAACGTCGAAAAAATAGACATGATGATCGACTCACCCGGCGGCGAAATTGCCGGGTTGTTTGCGTTGATCGACGTTATTAATTCAGCTAAGAAACCTATAAACGCGATCGTTTCAAATACTGCAGCGTCGGCGGCGTATGCAATCGCGTCGAGCGCGGATAAGATTATCGCGAAAAATAATTCGGCGCGTTTTGGTAGTATCGGGATCGTGGTCGACATGCGTTTAGACGCGAACAAGGTTTCTATTACAAGTACAAACGCGCCGAACAAGCGCCCGGATATTTCAACCGAGGAAGGTAAAGCGGTTGTCCGGGCGGAACTTGACGACGTACATTCGTTGTTTGCTGCAGCGATCGCAAGCGGTCGAAATACAACGGTTGACAAAGTTAATACTTCATTCGGTCAGGGCGGTATGTTTTTAGCCGACGAAGCATTAAAACGCGGTATGATTGACAGTATAGCGAAAACCTCGTTACAATCTGTCAAGAATACTAATCAAACTAAAACCGCCGCTATTGGCGGGGATAACTCAAAGGTGAAAAGTATGGATTTAGCAACACTAAAAGCCGAACACCCCGAAGCGTATGCGGCGGCGGTTAAGGTAGGTCGCGACGAAGGTATTACCGTCGGCGTGACACAAGAGCGCGACCGCGTTAACGCACATTTGATAATGGGCGAATCGTCGGGCGATATGAAAACAGCACTCGCGGCGTGTAAAGACGGTGCCGAAATGACGTCGACCATGCAGTCGACTTATTTGTCTGCCGGTATGAATCGCAGCGACACGCAAGCACGGGACGACGACGATGCAGCAGTAGGCGCCGCCGGTAATAACGCTAACGCCGAAGACGATACCGCCGAAACAGACGCGGAAGCGGTTGTCGGTGCGTTAGAAGAACGTTTCGGAACGGAGGTTAAATAGTCATGGCGAACATTACTATAACGAATAACGATTTGGGTAATGTCATTGTGGAAGGTAACGCCGACCATGACGACATTATAGTCGATGCAGCGACACGAACTATACCCGCTGGTACTATATTAGCGCGTAACGCAACAACTTTGAAATTAGGTCCTTTTGTTAAAGGTGGTACAGCAGCGGTAAACGGTGTTGCTAATTCGGTTTTGGCATACGATTTAGACATTGCGGCGGGTGTTGATACACCTATACGCGTGTTTCAGACCGGAAAAGTAAATTTCAGTCGTTTAATTATCGACGCGGACGGTGATAACTCGAATGTGGACGCGGAAGTTAAAGACGCGTTGCGGTCATTCGGAATCGAAACCGTTAGCGTTTCCGAACTCAACATTTTAGATAATCAGTAATTTACTGTTATCCAATAATTTAATTTAGGAGTAAATTACCATGAGTAATACAGTAACTAAACGCATGATCCGCGTTTATAATCAAATGTCGGCGCCTACGCTGTTTTTGTCTGGGATGTTTCAGTCCCCGGCGGAAAACTTCCATAGTTCCGAGGAAGTCGAAATCGACATTATCCGAAGCGACGAGGACGTTTCGATCGTTGTACAGGATTTGTCGACCGGCTACCGTATGAACTCGGACGACTTGTATACAAACAAAGGTTTTAAACCGCCTATCAATAAAGAGGCGATCCCGCTTAATTCGTTTGACCTGCTCAAACGTAACGCCGGGGAAAATCCTTTTTCAAGTCCCGATTTTCGTACGAATATTATCGCTCGTTTGTTTAGCGGTATGGTCAAGGTCGAACGAAAAATCCGTCGGTCTATGGAATTGCAAGCGTCGCAAATTTTGCAAACTGGCATATTAACGCTAATCGATAGCGCCGGTGTTGCATTGTATACGCTCGACTTCAAACCGAAAGCGACTCACTTCCCGACCGTTGGTACTGCGTGGTCCGTAACTGCGACATGTACGCCGATCGACGATATTACAGCGCTCGCTAACGTTATTCGTAACGATGGTTTAGCCGATCCCGACGAATTGTTAATGGGTGAAACCGCGTTCAACGAGTTTATAGCGTCGGATCAGGTACAGAAACACCTTAACGGTCGCCGTATCGATCAAGGCGGTATTACACCGACAACGCGTCGCGGCGACGGTGGTAACTTCCGGGGTATAATCGATATCGGTAACTATACGTACAATATTTGGACGTATGGCGGTCGTTATAAACACCCACAAACCGGCGTGTCTACACAGTTCATCGATCCGGGTAAAGTAATCGTACGCGCAAGCAGCGGACGCCTCGACGCTACGTTCGGCGCTATTCCGAATATTGGTCGCGAACTTGGCGTTAATTCAAGTGTCGCTAACCTGTTACCGGAATTGCCCGGACGTATCAGTAACACCGGTCGCAATATGGATATGTTCACTAACGCGTGGTTATCACCGGACGGCGAGCAGCTATTCGGCGGCGTTGGTGTTCGTGCGTTGTTGATCCCGACCGCTATCGATACATTCGGTTGTTTGACTACATAACGTAGTGATTCGTAAACCGGGGCGGCGAATACCTCCCCGGTTTATACATTTTTTAAATTACATAGGAGTAAACCATCATGACTGATGAAAAAAATAAAGTACCGGCAGCACCCGCACCGGCACCCGCAAAAAAAGAAAGTAAAAAAAGCAAAAAGAAACCACCGTATTACGTCGCGGATGGTAAAGCGGTCACTTGTTTAAAAGGTACCATGCTCGCCGAAGGTGACGAAGTAAAAGCGGAATATTTCCCCGGTGGTATGGACCGCGTTAAAGAACTTATCGAACTAGGCGTCGTCGCCGAAGGTTAAGAGTTTTAATCGTGGGATTAAGAGAACAAATCGAAGCCGATAACCGCGCTATTTTAAACGATGGTGCGTTCGGCTTCGGTTATTCTATTACGTTAACGGACCCCACGGGCAACGCGCAACCGTTAACCGGGTTTTCTAATGATATTAGTCAACTTATAGACCCGGACACCGGGCAAGCAGTAAGCGGGCGCGTGGCGTCTGCGGCATTGAACATAAATGATATATTAACCGCCGGGTTTACTGAATTACCGAAGTCGATCGCCGATAGTGCGTCGAAACCGTGGTTAATAACGTTCGATGATATAAACGGTAATACAAACACTTTTAAAATATCGCAATCTAACCCGGATCGTACAATCGGTATGATTGTTTGCATATTAGAATTTTATAAAGTTGTTTTAGGCAATTTTGTAGAATGGACCGCCGGAGATACCCTCGAATGGGCTACCGGTGACAGTATAGAATGGACCACGGTATAAAATGGTGTTAACAACTCTAATTGATAAACAAGACACCGCCGAAATTATACGCGATCAAATCGCGGCGATTTTGGCGTTTGAAGTTGCTAACCAGAAAACACTAGCAATCGCCGCGAGCAAGGACCCGGCGTTATGGGATTTAAAAATTTATACCGAGCGGTCGAACCCGTGGGAACAATTTTTAAGCGACAATCCGGACCCGACACCAATCGTTAACGTGTGGTTCGACAATGAAAGTTTTGATAAAACCGCTTCGAATGTAGTCGAACGGCAAAAAGCAACCGGGGTTTTTAATATTGATTGTTACGGTTTTGGTATTAGCGCCGATGATGGTACAGGACATAAACCGGGCGATCGGGAAGCGGCGTTCGAAGTTCAACGCGCGATACGTTTAGTACGTAATATTTTAATGTCTGCAGAAAATACGTATTTGCAGTTGCCGCGTGGTACAGCGTGGGATCGTTTTCCCGGTTCTATTACAAGTTTTCAACCGGCGATAGATTCGCAACAAGTGCAACAAATAGTAGGCGCGCGTATTTTATTTAATGTAAGCTATAACGAATTTAGTCCGCAAATTGAAGGTGATATATTAGAACTTTTAAGCGTGGACGTTAACCGCACCGAAGACGGTCAAATCGTCGTCGAAGCAGATTACAACTACCCGTTACCATAGGAGTAACTTATCATGCCAATTAGTACAGCAGTAGACGCCTCCGCAGTCGCGCGAGTAGTCGGAATAAAATCAACCTTTAAAGATTTGCGGGGTGGTAGTATTTTGTATCTGCCGCAACGTATCGCCGTTGTCGGTCAGGGCGCTGAAAGTGTTACATATTCGACCGATAAATTACAAGTTACTAGCGCTTTACAAGTTGCTGAAACGTACGGGTATGGTTCGCCGTTACATTTAGCGGCGCAAAAATTACTACCGTCGAACGGCGACGGTGTTGGTACTATCCCGGTTACTATTTTCCCGCTTTCCGCCGGTGCGGGTGCTGTAGCTGCTACAGGTTCTATTACCCCGGTCGGTACACAATTAGAGTCCGCAAGTTACAGGATTAAGGTTAATAACATACGGTCTGAACCGTTTGTCGTTGCTGCTGGCGCTACAATAGCGAGCATTACCGCCGCTATTACCGCCGCTGTTAACGCCGTGTTAGACATGCCTGTAATAGCGGTCGACGGCACCACCGTTGTTAATTTTACCGCTAAATGGGAAGGTTTAAGCGGTAACGATATTGTGTTAGAAGTTGACGGGTCAACTACCGCCGGTATTATATATGCTGTCAGTATAATGGCGGGCGGACTTGTTAATCCTAATGTTGATCTAGCGTTAGCGAACGTCGGCGACGTATGGGAAACAATGTTTTTAAATTGTGTAACTTCCGACGATACGGACACGTTAGATAAATTTAGTACGTTTGTCGGGGGTCGATGGGGACCGTTAACCCGTAAACCATGTATCGTATTTTGTGGTACTACGGAAGCAAGTGTTACAACGGCAATAACTGTACCGGACGCACGTAAAACAGATCGGGCAAATGTACAATTAGTTTCGCCCGGATCGAAAGACCTACCTTTCGTAGTTGCGGCACGTCAATTAGCCCGAATCGCTGTAGTTGCTAATAATAACCCTGCTCATGATTACGGTAGTATTGACGCGGACGGTTTAACACCGGGCGACGATAGCGATCAATGGGATTACGCTACACGCGATCAGGCAGTAAAGGCGGGTAGCTCTACTATTGAAGTTAAAGACGGTGTAATTAACTTATCTGATACAGTTACATTTTATCACCCGGCGGGCGATCCCACACCGGCGTATCGTTTTGTTGTAGACATTGTTAAATTAATGAATATTATATTTAACTTTGATTTAGAATTCGCTACTTCTAAATGGGATGGCGCGCCGTTAATTCCTGATGATCAACCAACGATTAACCCGGACGCTAAAAAGCCTAAAACAGCGGTAGCGGCGGCGTGTGCTATTATTGATAGCTTGGGATTAAATGCTATTATCAGCGATCCGGAAACCGCGAAAGCGAACACGGTAGCCGAAATCGATAGCCAAAACCCTAAACGTTTAAATCTGACAACGACAATACAGTTATCAGGTAATGCGAATATTATTTCGGTTGATTTAGACTTCGGTTTTTTCTTCGGTACCCCGGCGATAGTGGGGTAAACGGTATCGGTGGAGTAGCAACACGAAATAGAAACAGAAACAGAAACAGACGGCGAGGTTAACCGCCCCGTCGTCCTAACCAGAGGTATTAATTATGTCAGCAATTGGCGGAAGTATTGAAAGCGTGACGTTAGACGGGCGCGAATTTGCGGTCCCTACGGATGCGGAAGTTAATCGAAAATTGGGCGGATTTGAAAACGAAATATTAGCTAATGGCAACGGTACAGGGCGCATTATTAAAACCCGTGTACCGTTATCTATTGACGGTTTGTCTATACAGGTAGACGATTCGCGCGGCGATCAAGAATTCGTTAACGAATTATCTAAACGTAACGATTTTTTCCCTATCGCGATAACATACGCGTCCGGTATTACGTATCAGGGTAGCGGGCAAGTGTCAGGCGAACTACAGGCGTCGAGCCAATCGGCGACTATGACTGTATCGCTAATGGGTCCGGGTGAATTAACACCGCAATGATAGATTAAATAGGGCGTATTATGCCGCGTGGTTGCCCTATACCTTTACCCGTTCGCGGGGCGCGGCACCATTTTTAATTTAAATAGGGTGATGTAATGAGCGAAGAAAAAGAAAACTTAGCATGTGATTCTGAAACGGCTAAAAACGAATTCGACCGATTTATCGATAGCATGGATTTAGATTTGGATACGGCGGACATGGACGTCGAAGATTTAACAGCATTTAATAAACAAAAAAATCGAATCCTTCGAGCAATCGAGCGCGGATCGTTGGTTATTAATGAAGACGGCGAAGCATGTTACACACCGCAACACTCCCGGTCGAAATATAAAGACGAAATTGTTTTCCATGAACGGACCGGCGCGTCTTTAATGGCAATGGACGGCAAAAAGAAAGGACACGACGTAGCGAAAACTTACGCGGTATTAGCCGACATGTGTCGGGTACACCCTAACGTATTCGCCGGGTTAGTCGGTACGGATGTTAAAGTTTGTGAGGCGTTGTTCGCGCTTTTAATGGATTAGTTCGGTCGTTATTGGTACGTCGCGGCAGTTGCGAAAAATTAAAAACAGGTAATACCGCCCATGTGGTATATTCTGAAATGTTTTTACAAATATGCCGCGACTATCCGGGTTTACCGGACGCCCGGAAATTAAAAGCGCATCAAATTAAATTTTTTTATGAAGGGTTGAAACCTGAATTAATAAAGCATACGAAGGGGTGAAACATGGCGGGTCGTTTTAGCGTCGAAGCGGTATTCAAAGCAGTTGATCGCGTAACCGCCCCGGTCAATCGTATGCAAAATCGGATCGGTAAATTTACTCGGTCAATGAACGGCGGTTTAAATAAACTAAACCGTAATGTCGACAAATTAGCGGGCGGGATTAAAAAAACCGGTTTAGCGATCGCCGCGTCCCTTGCAATATCGGGCGCAGCAATGGCGAATGTAATCGGGACCGGCGCCGAATTCGAACAAACCCTCGTTAGCGCCGCCGCTAAATTCCCCGGCGAAATTCGAAAAGGTACCGAAGCGTTTACAATGTTAGAGGACGCCGCCCGGAAAGCAGGTTCGACAACCGAATTTACGGCGAGCCAATCCGCCGAAGCGTTAAATTTTTTAGCTATGGCGGGTTTTAACGCGGAACAATCAGTCGCCGCCCTACCGGGTGTAATCGATCTAGCAACCGCCGCCGGTGTTGATCTTGCAACCGCGTCCGATGTTGCGACGGACTCGTTAGGCGCCTTTAATTTAATGACAGACGACGCCGCGCAACTCGGTTTAAATCTAGCGCGTGTAAACGATGTTATTGCGAAGACCACGACGACCGCTAATACTACCGTCGAAACAATGTTCGAAACGATCAAGGACGGCGCCCCGGTCGCAATGTCCGCCGGTGCGTCGCTTGAAACATTCGCCGCGTTAACAGGTGAGTTAGCGAACGCCGGTATTAAAGGAACGCGCGCCGGGACCACGTTAAAAAACATGTTCTTAAAACTTGCCGCACCATCTACGAAAGGCGCGAAACTGTTAAATAAATTCGGCGTATCAACTCAAGACGCTAACGGCGATATGCGCGATATCGTGGACATACTCGGAGATTTAAGTAAATCGCTAGACGGGTTAGGTACTGCAGAAAAAGCCGGGGTCCTCGAAGGTATATTCGGTAAAATCCCGATCGCCGGTGTAAACGTATTATTAAACACCGGGTCGAAACGATTAAAAGAATACCGCAAGCAATTAGAGGGCGCGAGCGGCGCTTCGTCGACTATGGCGTCGGTTATGCGTGACACCTTGCAAGGTCGATTAAACTCGCTAAATTCAGCGATCGAGGGCGTTAAAATAACTATGTTTAGTATGACGTCGGGACCGTTAAACGAGGTCGTCGATAAAATGACCGCGTGGGTCCGTGCGAACGAACAATTAATCGCTACAAATATCGGGGAATTTTTACTTAACTTAATTAACAACCTCGAAAATATTATAACGTGGCTAAAACGGATCGGTATCGCGCTTGCATCATTTGCAGCATTTAGCCTTGCCGTTAAAACAGCAACGACGGCGGTCGCCGCGTTTAATTTAGTTATGGCAGTTAACCCGATCGCGTTAATGGTAATAGCAGTAACGGCGCTTGTTGCCGGGTTAACGCTCGCGATCGTAAAACTAAACGAGTTTACCGGGATATTTAATAACGTACCGTTGTTGTCCGATTTTGGTAAATTTTTAGGCGACAAGGCGTTCGACTTATTCGGCGATAATACAGACGCGGATCAAACGCAAGGCGCGACCGGTCCGCAAGTTGTAACACCACAAGAGCGCGTCGCCCGTAGTATCGAGGAACAACGTACAACAAGTAACGCAGAAATTACACTAACAACCGAACAAGGTACAGGCGCCGAAGTTACAGGCGGCAACTTGGGTACCGGGTTAAAATTACAACCGTCGGGAGGGTTTTAAATGTCGTGGGTTGATCGAATAATCGAAGCCGCGTACACGTCCCCGTCGGGAGTACGCACTATTTTTAATTATGAAAATGTTAGTAAATCCGTAGATAAGAAAACGACCGCGTTTGATTTTCCGGACGCCGACGGGACATATATACAGGATTTAGGACACACCGGTCGACGTTACCCGTTACGTATAATATTTTGGGGCGACGATTACGATATACAGTCCGCCGCTTTTGAATCGTCGTTATTAGAACGCGGTATCGGAAAATTAGAACACCCTGTATACGGGAGTTCCGATGTTGTTCCGTTTGGACCAATCAAACAACGGGACGATTTAAAAACGGCGGCTAATCAAGCGATAATTGAAGTTACGTTTTTTGAAACTATCGGATTAATATACCCGTCGTCTACATTAGACCCGACTAGCGATATATTACAATCTATCGACGAATATAACATCGCAACTTCACAAGAGTTCGAAGACGTTACCAGTTTAGGTACAACGATAGAAAAATCGAAATTTTTAAACACGTATAACGCGTTTTTAAATAGTGCTAAATCAGGACTACAAACAGTTGCCGATGTACAAGCAGACGTACAAAAAGAATTCGACACTATAGAAAATTCCATTAACAACGGTATCGACGTTTTAATATCTACACCGTTAACCCTTGCGTTTCAAACAATACTATTAATTCAGTCACCGGCGCGCGCGTTAACAAACATTAAAGCACGTTTAGACGCATACGAAAATTTAGCCGATTCTATTATCTCCGGTAACGGCGCGGGCGGAAGTGATCCCGCTACTCCCAGCGTGGATTCTAGTAATTCTAACGATTATCATACTAAAGATTTATACGCGTCTACGTATGTTACCGGGTCGGTCGTATCAGTTGTTAATAATAAATTCGTAACTAAAACCGAAGCGTTAGAAGCGGCGGAAAATGTTATCGAACAATTTGAAGCGGTCGCACAATGGCGCGACGATAATTTTAAATCGTTAGGTGAAATCGATAAAGGCGATTCATATCAAAAATTACAACAAGCGGTAGCATTAACGGCGGGTTTTTTAGTCGATGTATCGTTTACGTTAAAACAGGAAAGACGATTAGTTTTAAACAGGGATAGAAATATTATCGAACTAGTTGCGTTTTTATACGGCGACGTAGACGATCAGTTAGATTTTTTTATTACATCGAATGATTTATCCGGTTCGGAAATTTTAGAATTACCGAAGGGGCGCGAAATTGTCTACTACATATAACACCGTTGACGGTGATACGTTCGAAAAGATAGCCCGCATTAAATACGGGTCGGAACAAAATGCAAATTTAATAGCAAAATCTAACCCCGGTGTTACAGAACCGTTAACGCCGGGTACAGTAATCGTAATCCCAAACGCACCCGGCACCCCTAATAATTTACAACAACAAACAAACGCTAATAGCGATAATCAAACAGCTATATTAATTAACGGGTTACGGTTTAAATTTTGGGATAAGGTCCGGATTACGCGTTCTATAGATAATATTGATACTGTAGAATTTAGCGCACCCTTCGACGTTAATATCCCTAATTTTAAAACCGTGTTTCGTCCGTTTTCATATCAGGACGTTATCGTAACTGTCGGCGATAATCCGTTATTTACCGGCACAATGTTAACCCCGGTGCCGGTTGTAGAAAATAAACAAAAGATAATAACGGTTAGTTGTTATTCGCGTCCCGGTCGGTTAAACGATTGCACCGCCCCGGCTAGTGCGTATCCTCTAGAATTTAACGGGCAAGGTCTACAGGAAATTGCTAATACACTAACCGCCCCTTTCGGAATACCTGTTATTTTTAAAGCTAATCAAGGCGCAATTTTCGAACGGGTGGCAAGCGATCCGGGCGAAAAAATACTAGCGTTTTTAATTAAATTAACAAAACAACGTAATTTAATATTAGCTAGTGACCCGTTAGGTAATTTAATCGTGTGGCAATCAATTGAAACGGGTTCCCCTGTAGCAGTATTAAAACAAGGGTCAAGCCCGGTATTATCTGTATCCCCGTTTTTTAGCCCGCAAGAATACTATAGCCATATAACCGGGATCGAACCCGTAATCGTGGGTTTAGCCGGGTCGCAATTCACTGTTAAAAATGCGCGTCTAACAGGCGTTATGCGCCCGTTAACGTTTAATGCACCCGATACTATAGATTCGACCGTTAAATCCGCCGTAGAAGCGAAAGCGGGGCGCATGTTTGGTAATATTGTATCTTATTCGGTGCGTTTAAATACATGGCGTGACCCCGCCGGTAATCTATGGGAACCGAATACAACAATAAAGCTAGTAGCACCCGACGCAATGATATACAATAATTACGAATTTATTATTAGATCGGTCGAATTCAATAGAGATAATAAAACAGAAACAGCAACTTTAAATTTAGTTTTACCCGGATCATTTAGCGGGAAAATTCCGAATACTTTACCGTGGGACGATTGATATAATGACTACAATAAAAGCAAACGAAGACGGCGCCTATGATGTTAATAACGACGACTTAATCCCGCTAGTAGATAACGCGGGCGTGGTCGGTAAAAGCGTTACACCTAACCAGTTAACAAAAGCTATCGTTAAAGGGAACGAAGACGGCGCTTATGATGTTAATAACGACGACTTAATCCCGGTAACAGATACTACAGGTAATACACCTAAAAGCGTTACACCACGTCAATTAACCCAGCGATTAACCGGACCACGTAAAATAACGATCGGTGCTAAAGGCGATTACCCGGATTTAACAACCGCTTTTCCAATTGAGCGCGCCCGCGCACGTTACGAAAGCGTTTATAGTGTAGGAACGTTAACATTAGTTAAAGGTAGTATATTTGCTAATGCGTCCGGCGGTGCTGATTTTACAGGCGTCGAGCGCGGTAGCTTTTATATTCGAATCGTTGCTTTAGATTTATTTATCCCGTGTATTGTTATAGCCCCGTTAGATAATTCGCGATCCCGTGTTAATAATTATATTGTTTTAAAATACAAATGGGACGCCCCGGACGGCGACTATACGTACGAAATTGTTAGACCGTTGTTTACGCATTTTGAAATTTTAGCGGGGCATATTGTTGAACCGGTCGCGGGTGATACCGGGTTAGTCGTCCCTAATTTTTCAACCATTGCCGGTGTAGATCGATTCGCTAGTATATGGAATGGTGCGTTAGACGTGTTACCAAACGAAGCAGGGTTATCAGTTCGTAATTTAACGTGGGGTAATAATGAGGGTACTAATCAAGAGCCTGTTTTACCTTTTACAACCGCCGAACGCGCAATGGTACGCACTAAAGGCGATTACGCCCCGTATCAAGCGAATTATTTTTCAGAATATATATTCGATAACGTCGAATGCGGTTCAAATAACGGCGAACGTGACGGGTTATTTTTTCATTTACCGTCTGTAGGGGTACACCCTAACCCGGACGCCACCGCTCATGAAAGTGTGGCGGCGTTGATAGTACGTAATAGTACGTTAATATCGTATTGGGACGTGTTAGTCGGCGCGTGTAAAAACTATAATATTCAAAATAATATTTTTAAACAAGGTAGTTTTCAAGACTATTGTAAACCTACCGGGTTAGTAATGTGGCGTAACTTTAATGCGTCGTTAGTCGACGAAATATCGTTACAATTTCAAAATAATGATATGGAAATGATTAACATACACGATTCGTCGTCGTCGTGCATCGGTATTGAAATGTCGGATAATTTCGATCTAGCAACCGCGACACCTGATATGGTTGGTAACGTTAGCGGTAATACATTTAAAACAATTGTTAGTAATGTAGACCCGTCGCCCGTTTCGCAATTTATGCGTATGTCTTCATTTTTTACAGATTCTAACGGTAAACGTATTGTTTCGGATAACAATATACATGACATGCGACGCGAAGACGGTACACCGTTGACCGAAAATTATTTCGGCGCAACATTAGCGGGTGTGTGTCCTATCATGGTCGGTGATAATGATCACAATACGGACGGGTCGCCGATAAACATAACAGGTAATTTTTTACCTAGCGATAAAGTTTACGATTTTTCATTCCCTAACCCTGTATCTAACTTAACTAACGTTTACCCGTGTACAGCAGGTGACGACGCCGGTATAACGTTAGATTCGGTAGGTTCCGTATTTTGGGAGTTTATGCCGTTTTTGTTTTATAAAGAACAAGGGGTGATCGATAGTGGAATAATTTATTTAGCCGGTAACGGACCGGGTGCAACTATTAATTACGCGTGGGCGTTATATGAAATTGGCGCAACGTCGAATGTATTAGGCGAACAAATCGCAACCGGAACCGGCGATTTTTTAGACAATGCTATTTTAGAAAGTTTGTTTAATGGTCAATCGTACAACTTAAAGGGTCGCGCGTGTTGGTTAGGCGTAGCGGTAGATTCGGCGGTTAGTTTCGAAGCGTTAAAGCCGGGGTTAGCTATACCCGGTTTACTATGCAATTCTCAGGGCGTAGCGTCTAATTTTCAGGCGTTTGTAGGTAGTCTTACACCGCCCGCTGCCGGTACATCATTAGCTAATCAAGCACCGTCCGAACAACGTATTTTAAAATGTCGTTTAAGCTGGGACGGTAGTTAAATTATGTTAACCGTTGCTAAAATATTAGCGTTTGTTCGTACGCTTCGCGGCGAAACTACAAACGTTACCGATATAGAAGTCGATATCGGCGGCGGCGATATACGGACCGCAGAACATTTTAGTACGCCGGGCGACGATTCATTCCCGTTAAAAACCGATTACACTATAGTAGCAGACATGCCGCGCGGCGGCGGTAAAGCGGCGGTAGGATATATCGATCCAGTTAATACACCTTTGTCTAAAGAGGGCGATAAACGCGTATACGGGCGTAATCCGGACGGCACCACGGTTAATCAAGTGTGGTTACAAAACGACGGGAGTGTAGTAGTATCGAACGACAAGGGGTCGATAATATTAAACCCGGACGGTGGGTCAATAGCAAAATCTCCGAAAGGGACGTTTAATGTTAATGCGGACGGATCAATTAAAGGGAGTAACGATATTGGATCATTTGAATTACAAGCGGGCGGCGACGTTAACATTAACGGCGCGGTGATTGATACACAAGGTAATATTACTAGTCCGGGAATGATTAGCGCGCCACAAATAGCGGCTATTACACCGTCCGGTAGTTTGACCATTAGAGGTGTAGAAATGTACGACCATAAACACGCGCAAGGTAACGATAGCGCGGGCGACACACAAGTTAACACAAGCGGTCCTGTATAATGGATGTTTTACTATATCAAACAAATGACGACGGCGAAATAAATGTCGAAAACGGTGTTATTGAAATGGCACCGGGGTTAGATAACGCCGTTTATTTATCATTGTTCGGGGGTAACGAAGACTGTAGCGCGCGACCTAATTGCCCGTTTACGTGGTGGGGGAACATTAGCGAAGACGACGACGCATTTAAATATAAAAGTGAAACATTATTTTTATTAAAAGGGTTGCCCGCTACTACAGGAAATTTACATAGAATCGAACAAGCAGCAATACGTGATTTAAATTGGTTGATAACAAATAAAGTTGCGTCAACTGTTTTAGTAACTGTTAGTATTCCCGCATTAAACCGGGTTAAAATTTTAGTTAACATCGAAGCCGAAGGCATGGAATCTAACTTCGAATTCGTAGAAAATTGGAAGGCGTCGTTATGAGTTTAACAACACCAACAACAAAAGATATAAGCGATAATATTATCGCTCAATTAGAAGCGTCGTTTAATCAAACTATCCCGTTATTACCTAAATCGTTTAACCGGGTGTTATCAAAAGTATTAGGTGGGTTGTTTGTAATATTATATAAATACGGTGGATCAATATTTTTAAATGTATTTGTACAAACGGCATCGTTTAAAGATACAACTATTTTAGGGATCACGGTTAACCCTTTAACTTTTTGGGGTCGGTTAATTGGCGTGGGCGACCCGGTCGCGGCAACTAGCGCGGAATTTGATATAATCGTAACCGTTACTAATCAAGTCGGGTCGTTACCGTCAAATACGCAGTTAATAAATTCAGATAACGGCGTTACTTATATAACCGTCGGTGCTGTATTGTTAAACGCTGATTTTGTTACAGCACATGTAATAGCCGCGTCCGATCAAGCGGGCGGCGACGGTTCGGGTGCGTTAGGTAATTTATCGATCGGTGATTCTGTATCGTTCGCTAATCCTATCCCTAACGTATTTAGAACCGCGACCGTATCGACATTAACTGTTACAGGTGCTAATGCTGAATCCGCCGACGCATATCGACAACGTGTAATAGATCGTTTCCAAAAACGACCGCAAGGCGGCGCGTACGCTGATTATGAAATATGGGGCGAAGAAACAGCGGGAATAATCAACATATATCCATATACTAGCGATTGCCCCGGACAAATCGATGTATATGTCGAAGCGACCCCGGAAAGTAGCGGGGACCCGGACGGTATACCAACGACGGCGCAATTAAACGCGGTATTAGATTCTATTGAGTTAGACCAGTCGGGACTAGCAAGTCGCCGCCCCGCCGGATCATTAGTAAACGCATTCGCGATAACGCGCGTACCTTTCGATGTGGTTATCACGGGGTTAACGGTTGATAATTTAGCAACTGTACAGGCTAACATCACGGCGGCGCTAACTGAATACTTTTTAGAACGTGATCCGTATATTGAGGGTTTATCAATACTACCGCGTTTAGATCGGGTTAGTAGTTCGGCGGTAGGCGGCGTTATCGACGATGTAGTTAGCGCTGCGGGCGGCGTCTTTACAAGTATCGAAGTTTCAAAATTTGCGATTCCTTTCGATATCTATACACTTGATATCGGGGAAAAAGCTAAATTAAACACGGCGACATATAACTAATGTTTTTAAAAGTATTTAAACATTTATTACCAAATTCCCCGGCGTGGCGAATTACTATCGATAAAAAATTACGTCAATTTTTTGATGGGTTGTCGGTTGCTTTAGGTGATGAAAGTAAAGAATATTTCGACGGTATATTTACCGATATCGACCCGCAAAAAACTCGCCATTTAGATACATGGGAAACGCAATTCGGATTACGTGACACCGGACAAACCGAACAAGAGCGACGCGATCGTTTAGCAGCGACATGGCGCGCCGTTGGCGGTCAAGACCCGCACTATATACAAACAACGTTACAGGACGCCGGGTTCGACGTGTATGTACATGATTGGTGGGTCCCCGGAACGGAACCCGCTGTAAACGTTAAATCGTGTGTAGCCGCCCGCGATCCACGCGTTACGCTACGTGACAGTTTAAGCGACATAACGTATATCGTAGAATGCGACGAGGCGGTCGCGGAATGTGGCGAAGCAATCGCGCAAGCGGGCGAACGATCCGACCCGCCCGGGTATCCGTTAGTTAATAAGTTAGCGTATTACGAAAAAGATATATTACCGTTATGCGGCGAAACATTTATGGAAGCAGGAGAAACCGCTGCTATATGCGGGGATTACCTAACGTATTACACTAGGTATAAATTTTATGAAATACCCGCCGACGCTGATAAATGGCATTATTTTATATATATCGGTGGTGCCGTATATGGCGAAGCGGCTACCGTGGATTCGAAGCGCAAAGATGAATTCGAATCGTTGTGTTTAAAAATATGTCCTAGCCATTTGTGGTTAGGTATAATCGTAGAATATAATTAAGAGGTTAACGACATGGCTATAAATCCTTTATTACAATACCCCGGAAAAGTAGCGGCGGCAACTTCCGACTATCCGTACGGTGGCGCACAAAATATAACGACGCCCGGCGACGGCACCGGTACACCGTGGGAAGCGGCAATCGTTAACGATGTGTTAGGTATGCAACAAGCGTTATTAAAAGCTAATGCCGTTGTACCGTCGGGTTCCCCTGATAAGGTTGCAGCGTCACAATACCTACAAGCAATAATTGCCATAGCGTCGGGACGTGCGACGCTATACAACGAAACAGGGGCGGCGGACGCGTATGTTTTAAACCCGGTGGGCGATATGCAGGGACCGGGTTCGTATTTTGAGGGTATGATTATAGAATTTACGCCCGCTAATAATAATACCGGGGCGTCTACTGTTAACGTCGACGGGTTAGGCGTGGTAAACATTAAAAAAGGATCACCCGCCGTAGCGTTAACAGGCGGCGAATTAGTTACGACAAGCAGGGTTAAATTACGTTTTGACGGTACAGACTTTATTAAAGACGTTGCGGAAGCAAATATAGTTTTATTAGACCACCAAACGGCGTCCGGATCAGCTACTATCGAATTTATCGACCAATTAGATAACCCGTATTACGAATATCGATTAGATTATTATAACGTTCAACCTAGTGTGGTAGCCGCAACGTTTCAGCTATACCAATCAGACGACAGCGGCGTATCATGGCAACCAAATTTAGATTTAAGAGCGTTAACAAGTTCGCAATTGTTAGACGGAAATATAAACATGTGGGGTTTATCGGAAAATCGCGCGGCGAGTTTTATGGTTCGTCAATATATACCCGGTACCGTTTATAGCGCAAGCGTGAATAATTACGGCGGCGCTATTCCCGGTACGACGATTGCCGCTGATTCGTTAAAAGTCCAATTCGACACGGGAAATATTGCAACTGGCGAATTTTTCCTATATGGTATAAACCCACGGTAATAAATTAATCGCAAAATGGGGCGGGAACATGATATATCTATATTGGTTTATTGGTTTTATATTAGGTGGTGGTGTACTACATTTAATTATCGAACGTATTACGTTTTATACAGTACGTAGTTACTTACGAGAAACACAAAATTTATTAACTGCAGGTAAGTATACGGACGGATGTAGTACACCGTTTAAAACATATATACATCGTTGGTTATCACATTCGCACGATTTATGCGCCGCCCATGATTACGGATCGTTAGGGTTAATTACTGTAGCGCGTCCGGGGTGGCATAATAATTTAATAACGTGGTTCGCCCACATGTCACAAACCGCCCCGGTGTATTGGGTGTGGGGTACTATAGTTGCGTTAGTTACGTTACCGTGGGTTGTATGGCGCCGTAATCTATGTATTAAGTTAATACCTGCTATCCCCTTTCATATATTTTTAATTGTAGTTGTTATTTTCATAACGATATACAGTTCGACCGCTAACGCCGAAAACAAAAAACAGTACGCGTTATTGTGGACATATAAAATGCCCGTCGAACGCGACGACGGCACAGAATTGAAATTATCTGAAATCGGGGCGTTAAGTGTATGGTCGTATGACTGTGTTAATAAAAATAATTTAAGTAATGAAAAAATACATTATATTAATAACCCTACAGCAATTAAAAATATGAAGGGTGACGTTACGCAATATTTAATACATGACCAACCGTCGTTATGTATAGCCGCTACGGTAACTGATACCGATGGGCGGGAGTCTTCCGAAAATGCGTATTTTAAAATATATGATCATTTAACACCGGGACCGGTCGAATGTCTTTAAAAGAAAGAATTATAAATAATATAATTCGTGTCGAAGGTGGATACGTCAACGATCCGTCCGATAGTGGCGGCGAAACAAACTTCGGTATAACTATCGCGGTCGCCAGATCATACGGGTATACTGGGTTAATGTCTGACATGCCCCGCGAAGTCGCGTTCGATATTTATTCCGCTAAATATTGGGACGCTGTTAAAGCGGATAATATTTTATTAATGTCGGAACACATTGCCGAAGAAGTCGTCGACACGTCCGTTAACATGGGACCGAATCGCGCGGCTAAATTTTTACAACGAGCATTAAACACCCTTAATAATCGTGGTGCGTTATACCCGGACATTATCGTCGACGGGTTAATCGGTTGGGGAACATTAGACGCGTTGGATAAATATTTAACCGTTCGCGACGTTGATGTATTAGTTAAAATGTTAAATTGCTTGCAAGGTTCGTTTTACGTCGTGTTATCTGAAAGACGGGAAAAAGACGAAAAATATATTTACGGTTGGTTTAAAAATAGGGTGGTTTAAATATGTCTAATGCAAGTCAAACAGTTACAATAACGTTAGAAGACTTAAAGGCACTCGAACGATTAGCGGTCGGCGAAGCAAAAATCGAAATATTAGTCGGCGATTTTCAGGCGCATAAAACTAGCGAGGAAAAACGGTTAGCGGCTATCGATACTAATATCGGTAAAATATACGAAATTATACGCGGGTTCCCGACTAAAGTTAATGATTGTCGCGACGATTTAGAACAAACGATCGCGCGCGATTACATGACTAAAAAAGATGGGAAAATGTTAGAACAGCATTTAGCGAATAATATTAAGTCGGTTAAATTGTGGATAGTATCATCGGTCGGCGGATTTACCGCCGCCGGGGTGTTATTATTATGGTTATTTAAAATTATAGGTGTTCATATTAATTAATAAACGAGGGTTTAAAGACATGAAAAAAAGTATATTAGCGGTAGTATTGTTAGCGGTAGTATTGACCGGGTGTAAAATTGACGTCGAACCAACGATCCCGGATCAGCGCGTTATCGGTCGTACCGAAGCCGGGTTTTTAGGTATAGTCGACACTGTTACTACTTTTTTCCCGTTGAGTATGTACGAATGCGTAGACGGGTTTACGTACGATATAGATAACCCCGGTGTGGCGTTGTCGGATTTAAGCGGTGCAGATATTATATGCAACTCTGAAACTTACGATTATACAATCGTAGAAACTACGACGATACCTTTATATAATCAAATATAATGCAAACTACCGAACCAACTATCGCCGTCGCAGCAACTAACGGAAGTGTGGAATTAATTAACGCTATAACAACGTTGTTAATTAACCCCGAAAACTTTATCCCGTTAATTTTTGCGTTCGGCGCCGGGTGGTTATATTCTTTATCGCCGTATATCGTGAATATGAAAACGTTACAAGCTAAAAAATTTAACGTTTACGCTTGTAACGCTGTATTCGCCGTTAGCGGGTATGTCGCGTTACATTACGACGCACCGATTAAACCGTTATTATCGTCGGCTATGTTTATTTTCGGCGTTAGTATTTTATTACCGGCGATTTATTTCCGAATTTTTCCAAAAAAATAAAATCTTATGAATAAAAATATAATAGTTGCGGTCGTGGTCGGTGTTGTTATTCTATTGTTAATGGGCGCGTCCGGGTTCGCCGGGTACAAATGGAAAGCGGCGCAATACGCCGAAACCGTTGCAGCACTAAACGCCACGATCTACGAACAGGGCGTTAAATTACAAAACAAAATAAACGACGAAGCGGAAGCGAATCGCAAATTAAAAATAGCAAATAGAGGGCGGATCAATGCAATTAAAATCAATGACCACAACACCGAAACGATCAAACAATTACAGCGTGACCTCGATTTATCTGTTAGCGAATTGGATATCGTCCGTAATGATCGTAATCGTCTTGTCGTTCTCAATGTTAGCAGCGTTAACAGGGTGTACGATGAAGCACGAAACCAATGTGACGGACTCGCCCGATCTAGTGATCCCGCCATCATACCCACGCAGTTACACGAATTTACCGGCGATAGCGTCGCCGGTGTCGTCCGATACCTCGTCGCCCGGTACTGTGAGGTAGCGACCGACTATAACGGCTTATACGAGCATACGGAAGGTTTACTCACTGGAATAAAAAAACCCGCTCAATAACGGCGGGTTTTTCAGGTACGTATAGTTATTATGTTTAGTTAGTCCATGATAGTTAGACCCTATTAATTGATAATTAAAATTTCAAACATTGCCCGGTTAGATTACACCCGGCGCGGTTCGTTGTCTACCCGAACGTCGCTTCGTTGGTCGATGTAAGAAGTATATAACCGTTAGGGGCTAACGTCAAGCGATTATTTAAAATAAATGCAAAAAAAAACCCGGCGATTAAACCGGGTTAAATGTAGCTATGAACTACAGGGGAGGAAAAACTATTCGCGTAACGGATTTACCAGTTTTTCGGTTTCGGCGACATAATAGTCGAAATTGATATCGTCGCGCCGGGCGGTTCGAATATCGTTACACGGTTTCGACAAATATCCCACATTTAAACCCGTACGTCTAGTGTCGTATTTAGAACGGTTTTTCGTATTGATCCGCTCGTCCCACGGTAGCCCCGTAGCGTCGAGGTCGACACCGATCGCGCGTTCGTCTACCGATTGTTGTAGTTCGGTCCGTACAGCGGCATAGAATTGATCTGTTAACCCGTTCGCGCGCTTCCATTGCCCCACGATCGCGCCTTTTGTCGGCGGCGACACCTTCGTTAAACTCCCGGCGTCTGCTGCATTGCTAATATAATACCGGGTGATTTTTTGTAGCGATTTTTTGTTCCCGAACGCGTCCGCGTGGATCAACTCGTCCGCCCGCCCGACTTTAGTCCGTAACATGTAATCGAATATGTTATCGTGGTTTTCGATGAAATCGCGGATATCTTGACCGTGTACGAGCGCCGCTTCCGCCGCTTTCGGTACGATTAGCGCGCTATGGTTTTGGTGCCATTGACGGTCCATTGTATCGGGGTTATCGAGTATACGTTCGTACGCGTACGCGCCTTTACGTTTTAACGATCCGTTAGGTTTTTCCGCGATATAGTTATTAACGTCCCGGATAAACATACGGGAATATATAACGCTTTCTAATTCTAAACAGGTGTAACCCTCCCACCATTTACAAATTGTTTTCATGTCTTCGATATGCTTGCGCGGACACCGGACCGTTAAACCGTCGGTGTTGATCTGTACCATTGTTAAACCCGGTATATCGATTAAATATTGCGCGAGCATGCATAGCAGTAATTGACCGTTGATCGTGATCCCCATTGTAAATTTAGGATCGTAAAACGGCGAGTATTTACTATTACTATCGCCGTACGCACCGTTTAACGCAAGTTTTAACGCCCGGTTTAAAGCGGTACCTTTTTTATGTTCGCCGCGTTGTATATAGATATCATTATAAATCGTGCAAAATTGTTCGCTTAAATGTTCCGGGTAAAGTTTATTTTTAATAGCTAAGTTAGGATAGTAACTTGCGACGTCCCAATCCCACAATTCGAAGTCGTCGTCGGATTCGACGATCGTAGAATCGATAGACCCATGTATCCCACCGGTACCGAAGTCGTATTTAAAACCGTTGATCGTTGCGGAAAGGTCGCTAAATATTCCTTTCGTTTCGGTGATAACTTGCGACGCTAACCATTGTTTAACGCGTTCGAATTCGGGTTCCTTAAATTGGATATACGGGAATATAACGTCCGCTAATGCGATCATTTGCCGAATTGTTTGTCGTGGCGCCTTGCGTCCATTTACGCGCGTGTAACACGACCCGGGGAGTTGTCTTTCGAGTTCGTTTATTAAATAACTGGTACCGATTTTTTTATCGTTGTGGTTTAGATAATTCGCGTTATATTTTTCGCCTAACTGCTCGCGAAATTCGATCATTTCGATTGATTCGATTAAAAACAATTCCGTCGCGTCGACGTCGTGGTCGTTGTATTTTATTAATACGTCTTTTTCCGCATTGTTTAAAACGGTACCGGGCGGGAACGGTAGGTCCTCGATCGAATCCATACACAAATTAAACTCAATCATTTTTAACGATGTGCGACGGGCGTCGTTGTCAAAATGATGTACTCTAAATAAATCGATCTGCGTAATGTGGACGTCGTTGTCCCATATAACATTATCGTATCGATTTTGCCACGGTGTATTTATTATTTGTTGCGCCTTGTTATATATATCGACGTACGTTATCCCCGTGTGGAAATACTCGATAAAAAAGTGTATTACCGGGTAGTCGAAACCCACATTATTAAAACCGACCATACGACAACCGGAACCGGCTAATGCATTTAAAAAGTTATAGAGTTCGACCGATTGGTTAACCCGGTCGCTAATTTCATAAATTACCCGGTTGCCGGTTGATAAATGTTTAAAATCGAACGTGCATATATTCGGATACGTTTCTATATCGAAGGTCCAATCGAGCGGGTTAAACGGTACGAACGTCGACGCCCATTCGGGGGCGCTACATTTCGGACAATTTAACCCGCTCGCGTAGTATTTACCACACTCGCATAAATGACGACCGCGCATTATTCCGCGTAATCCTTCGGCGAATTTTCTTTAACGTAGGGTTTATTTAAACCTGTTTTGTCTTCGGTTAATTCTTGATCGGGACCCCATATAAAACCGATAACTTTTAGTGTTAGTTTGATCCGGTTAATAAAACCGAGTTTACCGATATTTAAAATATAACCGTCGGGCGATTTAATTTGTTTCGGTGCCGCCGACTTCGAACGTGTTTTAACTAGATCGCTATTAAACGATAGTATTAGATCGCCTTTTAAATCTAGTATCTGATTTTTACCGTCGTTATAAAAATACATTGTTTGTTTTCCTCGTAAAAAAAGATCGCCCCGAAGGGCGACCAAATTATTATTATATGTAGCTTATTATAATAGCGCCCGTTTTATGCTGCAGGTTGCGCCGCCGCGATTTGTTGCGGCGTCCACCCGAACCCGGTTAACTGTGATTCGGTATAGACCGCACCTTCGACGATATACGATTTTTCTGCAGGGTTTAAAAAGTCGGTCGCCGGTGCGACGGGACCACCACCCGGACCGGCAGGACCGGCAGGACCGGCAGGTTTAGGACCGGCAGCGGGCGCGATCGGCGTAGCGCTTACACCGGCGGGCATAGCAGCGGCGGGCGTTCCACCAAACACGGCAGCACCGTCGGGACCGCTACTAATTTCCTCGCCGTAACCGATCAACTCTACCATTGAATGATTAACATAGACGCCGGGTTTTTGTGCATTTTCATTGCCTACAACGCTACCGGAAACGCGAACGTAATAACCTTTTTTAATTGCTTCCGGGTCGGTGATAATAGAAGCGCCGCCCGCCGTGTAAAGTTTAGGCGCAAACGAACCCGAAAAGAATACGACCCAATGACCGGGATAACCTTCGCGATCACATGGTTTAATTTGTTTCGTGTTCGGGACTTGGCTATCGCCGTCCGTAATTTTCCACGAAAATGTTGGCAATATGCAATTACCGGACGCGTCAAAATATTGCGGGAAACAGGCTTTAGCTTCCGCCTCGATGATCGCCCATAACTCAGCGTACTCAACGTTATTTTTTTCGAACGCGACACCGAAACTATAATTTTGCGTCGGTTGCCCGGCGTTCGGTCCGCTTTTGACTAATAAAGGATTGCCGTTAGCGTCGGTCGTAATTGCTTTAAATACGTCGCCCGAAACTAACCGCCCTACGGGTGTTAAAAATGGAATTGTATCTCTGTTACTCATAACTAATTTACCTTTTGTTGTAATGTTATTATTTAAATGTTCGCCTTGCTTTACTACAATCGTCCTCGACCAGTTTTAAACCGGTTTTCGGTTTATCAGAATACGCGTTAATGACGGCGTCGTCAATACCGAGTTTTTTAGCTTGCGTCGGTGTTATCGGTTCGTCGTCTTTTTTTAGATCAACGCCTAACAGTTGACCGAGTTTAATTATTTCCGCTTTCGGTTTATTCCACGCTAAACGACCGGTACCCATTTCGACTATAAAGTTAGGAACAAGACCGCCGCGTTTTATAACCGCCGTTGCTTGTTCCTCGAATCCCGTTTGTAAATATTCGAGTTGTTTAACCGCTTTACGTATAATAGCTAATTGAACGCCTAACGCTTCCGGGGATAACTCGATCGGAGTCGGTGACATTGCCAATTCGTACAACGATAACCCGTACTGCAGCGACGCCGGGCAAGCGTGTCGCGCCGTACAGTGTTTACAATGTTTACCGGGGTGTATGGTTGCTTGATCGCTTAACGCGATATGTGCGTTAGCTGATAGCGTGTCGAAGTATGGTTGTAGTTCGGCTAACGTTACGACCCATTCGCGGATAGGTCCGTCCCGGTGATACGCGCGCGGTTGTGCTATGCGAATGTGGACTTTAACGGCGGTAGGGTCCCAATTTTTTATAGTCGGCAGCAGTTTAATAATACCGTTTACATAATTGATCGATTGCCAGTTTTCGAATGCTTCGACTATTTCATAACCGAATTTATAATCCCACACGTATAAATCAGCGGACACCGTATTAAATAAAAACGCGTCGGTAGTGCCGAACGACTTGTCGTGTATTTGCGGCATAATTAACCGTTTTTCTACACCGTAGCCCGGACCACCGAACACGCTAATTTTACGCATAACGTCGCCGACATTATCGGCGTACTCTTTAGCGACCTCGTACATTTCATCGGTAAAAATTACACCGTTCGCCGCTTGTTTGCCGACGAACTTGTCGGCGGATCGAACGGTCGGTCCTGTACAATGGTCGTTAATTAAGTACGCGCCTATTTCGTGCGACGCCTCCCCGTTGCGCGCTTCCTCGCCGTCTTCGGTTTCGGGGTATTGTTGCGACATGGCGACCCACCCGGTACAACCACCGGGCGCGCCCCATATTGCCGCCGAAGACGGTGGAATTATTGAATGTACGTTAGACATTCGGGAACAATAACGCTTTAACTTGAGGGATAAGATCAAGTCGAGCAGCTAACAGCGGTAACGCTTGTATACCGACTTGATCTAACGCCGTTTGTATTTGTGCGTCGGTCAAAGTTCCCGCCGTCATTGCCGGGGTAATTAACCCCATAAGTTCGGGGAACGTCATAGCGCCGGTTTCAAGTTGCGCGATCGGTAGCGCGTCGATCATTTCGTCGGTATATAAAGCGCGTTTTAACTGCTCGCGCGTCCATTCGCCGTCGTCGGTAACGTATTTAACCTCGACTTCCGGTTCCAGTGTTGCGGGTGCGGCAGGACCGGCAGGTTTAGGACCGGCAGGTTTAGGACCGGCAGCGGTGTTAATATCGACGACGTTGTCGGTTGTTGCTGCAGGTGCCGCCAATGCCGCGCGGAGTTCCGCTTCGACTTGTTCAACTAATGCAGAATCAACGCCGCGTATTTTTTTCCATGTACCGTCTTTAGCGAGTTTTGCTTTTTTCTTACCGTGGATACGAGCGTCCCACGGTATCCCGGCGCTATCAAGTTCGACCCCGGTGTTAACCGTTTCGGTTGTTTCGGTTGTTTCGGTTGTTTCGGTTGTTTCGGTTGTTTCGGTGTCGTCCCCTTCCGAAATAATACGACCGACATGTTTATCCAAAACCTCGGACGGTAACATCATAGCTTGCTGCGACGTTAACGGTGTGTCGGCATAAACCGGGACGTCTTCGTCGCCGAAATTAAACGTTCCTAAAAGTTCCGGTCCGGTGTCTACAGGCATTAACGACATATTCGCTTCGACTACCGTCGCGATCCCGTTTAAAACACCCGCCGCATTACGCAACTCGACCGGGTCCATACTTACATTTATACTAATTGAATTCATTGTCTTTTTTTCCTCGTTGGTTATTGACGGCGTTAACTATAGCCGCTATTATTCGTGTCGTCAATAAGAAATATAAAAATAATTTTATGGAGGTTGATATGCGATTAGACGACAATACATTAGTTTTTATAAGAGAATTAGAATCAGGGGAAACACACGTACAAACGGCGAGCGACGCTATAGCTACAATATTACGCAATCCAAATAAAGATATAAAAGTTTACGAGTTTATCGCTCAAGAATTTAATATTATGGCAGACGGTACGATTAACGACCCGCGATTATGAAATTACGACCGTATCAAGGGAAGTTAAAAACCGACGTTTATAACGCGTGGGATTATGTCCGCAACGTTTTAGCAGTATCGCCGACCGGATCAGGTAAAACCGTTTTATTTTCCGATGTGATTAAAGAGCATACCGGCGCGAGTTGTGCGATCGCACACCGACAAGAGTTAGTAACGCAAATATCGTTAGCGTTAGCGCGCGACGATGTACCCCATAGAATCATAGGACCGAAAAACGTCGTTAAACTCGCCGTTAATATCCACATGGCGGAATGTGGTATGTCGTATTATAACCCCGGTAGTCAATGTGCCGTCGCCGGTGTCGATACGTTAATACGTCGTGGTGATAATTTAGCGAATTGGTTAAACAGTGTAACGAAATGGGTACAGGACGAAGCGCACCACGTTTTATTAAAAAATAAATGGGGTAAAGCGGTCGACATGTTTCCGAACGCGATCGGGTTAGGTGTAACAGCAACACCGGACCGCGCGGACGGTTACGGGTTAGGACGACACGCCGACGGGGTGTTCGACGATATGGTCGAAGGTCCGCAAATGCGCGAACTAATCGAAATGGGTTATTTGACCGATTACCGGGTTTTCGCGCCGCCGTCCGATATCGATTTAACTAACGTCAACACAACGGCAAGCGGCGAATTTAATAAAGACAAAGTTAAAACAGCGGTTAAAAAATCGCATGTTATCGGCGACGTTGTAAAACATTATTTACGGATCGCACCGGGTAAACTCGGTATTACGTTTGCCGATAGTGTAGAAACCGCGACCGAAATCGCTGCAGAATATAACCGCGCCGGGGTACCCGCCGCCGTCGTTAGTGCTGATACACCCGACGCCGAACGCGTTACGATCTTACGACGTTTTAAAGCGCGCGAATTATTACAACTCGTTAACGTCGATCTATTCGGCGAGGGTTTCGATTTGCCCGCGATCGAGGTCGTTAGCATGGCGCGCCCGACACAATCATATAGTTTATACGTTCAACAATTCGGGCGGGCGTTACGTCTAATGATATCCGCTATTTTATCTGGGGCGTGGGATACGTACACCGACGCACAACGTAAAGCGTTTATCGCGCAAAGTATAAAACCACATGCGATTATTATCGACCATGTCGGTAACATCGAGCGCCACGGTTTACCGGATCGCCCGCGAGTGTGGACACTAGACCGACGCGACCGCCGAAGTAAATCGAAATCCGACGACGATATCCCGGTAACGGCATGTTTAAACCCGCTTTGCAATGCTGTTTACGAGCGCATAAATAAAGCGTGTCCATATTGCGGGTATGTCAACGAACCGGCAGCGCGAAGCGGTCCCGAATTTGTCGACGGTGATTTATTAGAACTTGACCCGGCAACACTGGCAGCAATGCGCGGGGAGGTTGCCCGCGTTGATATGGACCCCGAACAAGCGCGCGCCGAAGCGGTCGCGAAGTTTATGCCGAAGGTCGGACAATTTGCACATGTCAAACGGCACGTAGAGCGGCAGGAAATGCAAACGGCGTTACGGGCGTCTATCGCATGGTGGGCGGGTTATCAGCGTTCTATGCTGCGTACGGACGCCGAAAGTTACCGCCGGTTTTACTTTAAATTCGGAATCGATGTATTATCGGCGCAAGCATTAAACACAAAAGACGCGCTGAAACTAGCGACGAAAGTAAACAACGAACTAGCGAGGTTAACGGCGTGACACTAAATCAATGGGCTATTAAATGGGGTGTACCTTTCGAAGCGGTCGAGGATTTGCGCCGGGAGTTTGGAACGATCAACACCGACCCGGAACCGGGCGAAATAGATAAAAGCGAAGGGGCGGTCCAAACATCGATACGACTCGAAGCGTCGCAAAAAGGGTGTCGATTGTGGCGTAACAATGTCGGCGCGCTAAAAACCGACGACGGTCGATTAGTGCGGTATGGACTCGCTAACGATTCTAGTCGTATGAATAAATTATTAAAATCGTCCGACTTAATCGGCATACGCCCGGTAAAAATAACCTCGATCATGGTCGGTATGGTTATCGGTCAATTTGTCGCCCGCGAGGTTAAGGAATCTAACTGGCAATATGGCGCCACACCGCGCGAGGTTGCACAATTAAACTATTTACAGTTAGTCATGTCGTTAGGCGGCGACGCGGCGTTCGCTAATGGGGTGGGTACATTATGAAGCGTATAGATGAATTAGCTATAACAATCGGTGTCGTGTTTTTAACAGCGGGTTTAAATTTAAATACATACATTTCAATAGG
>JAHZJR010000076.1 GCA_022600805.1 Pseudomonadota bacterium | reverse complement strand
GCTTTCTTTCTAGCCGCTTGGTTCTTATGCATTAAGCCTTTACTCACTGATTGGTCAATCATTTTTTGCATTTCAACATAACCGCCCTGAGCTTCTTCCTTATTACCAGCTTCTAGTGCATAAGACACTTTTTTGATGAAAGTACGTACTTTAGCACGAATTTGTGAATTGTGCTTGTTACGTTTTGTTGCTTGTCTTGCGCGTTTTTTTGAACCTGCTGAATTAGCCATCGTGATATATGAGGATTAAAATAATTAAAGGCGTAATTATAAAGTCTTAGTGAGAAAAAGTCTAGTAGAAATTAAAAATTTAAATTAGTTGGATTATGCAAGATTTTCCAGCGAACTACTCGATCTTTCTATTGTATCTAGAGTTTTAAGTATCTTGCGTTTATTAACGAGCAGGTGCCAAGTCTTTCCACCTTGGGACCTCCATAAGGAGACTGCTCGTATACCAGATAATAATAGCGCTCTGATATGATCGGCAGTGCGCTGACTGGATAAATGCACTTGTTCACCTTTGACCATAATTCTAGGATTTAGCTCACCCAAAGTTGATTGGTATAAGTTAGCTAAACGAGCAATTGAGTTGGTGTGAGTAATTTCAAAGAATGTCTGTTTGTTAAGCGTGTCAATTTCTGCTGTAATAGTATTCAGCAAAGCAGGATTTTTCATCAACTTCTTTTCTAGGTTAATCAATGACAAGGCGTAAAAAGTAATGGCTTGCATAGATTTTGTTTTTTTGCCAAGTACAACTTTTAAGGTTGACATGCCAACAGACAGTTGTGTTTGAGAGGTGAAAATATCGACAACTTTAGCACTAGTATTGGCAATGCTACTAAGGCTAGCGCTAGCACATTCACTATGGCACGTGCCTTTTGAAGCGAGCTGATCCACCAGCGCCGCACTTTGTAAAATGCCTGCCAGGGCAAGCGTTTGATTTTCTATTTTATTCATTGTTCCTCTGTTCAATAATAGCGCCACCAAGACAAATGTCTTGTTGATAAAACACAACAGATTGACCTGGCGTGATGGCTCTTTGTGGGTGCTTAAAGATAACTTTTAATGAGTTGTTATGACTCATTAATGTGCAGTCTTGTGAAGCTTGTCGATAGCGAATTTTAGCTTGGCAGTCAAGTGGCAGATCTGGCTGATTTCCAATCCAGTGTAGATTGGAAGTTGTGAGTGTTTGGTGATATAAAAGCGGGTGGTCGCCTTGTACTACTAAGAGTTCATTTTTGTCGACGCGTTTATCGGCCACAAACCAAGGCTCTGGCGAGTCACTAAAGCCACCCCCAATTTCCAAGCCCTTTCTTTGGCCAATAGTATAAAAAGCCAACCCTTGATGGTGTTTGATAAATTGCCCATGTTCATCAACTATATTGCCTGGCTGTTTAGGTAGGTAGGTTTGTAAAAATTGCGAAAAATTACGCTCGCCGATAAAACAAATTCCTGTGGAGTCTTTTTTCTCTGCTGTAATCAAGTCATGTTTTTTGGCCAGCGTACGAACTTTAGTTTTGCTTATTTCTCCTAGAGGGAATAAGCTTTTACTAAGCTGTTGTTGGTTTAAAAGATGTAGAAAATAACTTTGATCTTTGTTGTCATCTACGCCGGTTCTAAGTTGATAAGTGTTGTTATTATGGGTGATTCTGGCATAGTGACCTGTGGCAATTTTATCAGCACCAAGTGAAAGAGCATGCTCAAGAAAAACTTTAAATTTTATCTTTTGATTACACAGCACATCAGGATTAGGCGTTCGGCCTTTTCTATGTTCTTGTAAAAATTGTTCAAAAACATCTTCCCAATAATCTGCTGAAAAATTAATACTATGTAGCTTCACCCCCAGTTTGTCAGCGACTTTTTGCGCATCTGATAAATCTTGCTCAGCGGTGCAATGGCCATCTGTATCATCCTCATCCCAGTTTTTCATAAACAAAGCTTCTACCTCATAGCCTTGTTCTAGTAGCATGAGTGTGGCAACGGAGGAATCAACGCCACCAGATAGCCCAACGATGATTTTTTCAGACTTATTCAAAGATTTCGTAAGCCTGCACAATACGCTGAACCAGTTTGTGTCTAACGACGTCGCGAGAATGAAAATGACAAAATGAAATTTTAGACTCACTCTCCAAAACTTTCATAGCATGCAGTAGTCCTGAGTTATCGGGGCGAGCTAAGTCAATTTGAGTGATGTCTCCAGTAATAACCATTTTTGAGCCAAAGCCCATGCGTGTTAAAAACATTTTCATTTGTTCAATGGTGGTATTTTGAGCTTCATCTAAAATAATAAAAGCTTCATTGAGTGTGCGTCCACGCATAAAAGCCAAAGGTGCCACTTCAATAATATTTTTATCTAGGAGTTTAGTCACCTTGTCAAACCCTATCATTTCATATAATGCATCATAAATAGGGCGAAGATAAGGATCTACTTTTTCAGTCAAATCACCTGGTAAAAAACCAAGCTTTTCACCTGCTTCAACAGCAGGTCTCACTAAAACAATACGCCTAACATCAGAGCGTTCTAGTGCTTCAACAGCACGTGCAACGGCGAGATAGGTTTTTCCAGTACCTGCAGGGCCAATGCCAAATGTACAATCTTGGTTCTTAATAGCCTTGACATAATGTTGTTGATTTTTTGAGCGTACATGGATGAACTTATGTTTGGTTTTGATATTCACAGATTCACCCGGAAGGTCGTTCTCCGTGTAAGCCTTTATAGTCATTTCTACGTCGTGAATTTCAATAGCTTGAGTTTGTGATAAGGCGCTTAAATCTTGCAAAATACGCGCTGCTAAGTGTTTATTGTCACCGTGGATAACAAACTCTTCACCTTTGTTATTAATGTCAACATTTAGGCTTTTGGCAATGGTTTCCAAGTGTCGATCAAACGATCCACAAACGCTGGCGAGTTGTTCGGTGTTGTTAACGTCTAAAGTAATGTGCATAAGACATATTTTAGCATTTTTGCTGGCGACAAGAAAAAACAGTTGTCTTTTTTGAATTGAATAATTGGTATGATACAATGATAAAAAATACACAAAAAGGGTAGTAGAAAAATATGCGTCTAATCCTGGGTAATAAATCCCTATACGCTATTCGCATGACAATATTAGTCATGCTATTTCAGTTGTTATCGCCAGCAGTTTCAGCGTTGATGACAGAGCCGCAGAAAAGCGGAAGTTTTTCTACTGTTTGTACTATTCAAGGTTATCAACAAGTCTGGATTGAGACAGATGGCCAGCTGCCACACTCCAAGACTTCAAACTGCCCAGTTTGTCTATTGAATTTAGGTTCAATAGACACGATCAACCCAAGATCCGAATACCGCATTAACATGAAAAATGAGTCGGTCATTCACCTCTTAACTATTCAAAGCCATACTCGATTAAGCAATCTATTTCAAGCCTTCGCTATTCGTGCGCCACCTGTTTTTAGCTGATACACATTTTTTTACCATCTCATTGATACATAGCCATGAGATACATGCCATACAGTTATAAAGGAAAACACCCATGTCAAACCATTTCAAAAAAACGCTATTTTTTTTAATAGCATTAGTCAGCGTCACTTTTGCCAATGCAGCCTCTCACACGTACCAAAACAATCACGTAAATAAGCCAATTTCCATTACAGATCCCTGGATTCGTTCAGCGCCTGCAAATGCGCCAGCATTAGGCTTATTTTTGCGTATTAATAATCATACTGATCAAGAATTAAGGCTAATTTCCGCTCATACCAAAGGGTATAAGCGCATCGAATTGCATAGAACAATTGATAGTCATGGTGTTATGAAAATGCTCAAACAAACATTTATGCCAATCCCTGCAAAAGGCGAGCTACACTTAAAGCCAGGGAGTTGGCATATTATGTTGATCGGCCCAGAGCGAGTGCCGAGTGAGGGTGAGCAGATTAGCGTAAACCTTAAGTTTAATGATGGCAGTGCGAAAATGATTAAAGCTTCGGTTAGAAAAGGAGGAATGATGAAACATCATTCAATACATTAAATGAGTACTAAGATTTTCACGATGATTGGTGTAGTTATCTTATTGGCAATTGTACTACTTTACTCATTAAATACTCATAAGGATTATAAAAGCTTAAGTTCTGAATTGGCTTCGGCGCAAATTATGCATAACCCGCAAAGGCCGCTGCCTGATTTTTCTTTAATTGATCAAAATTCTCAGGTGTTTGATAATGATCGCCTTCAAGGCGAGTGGTCGTTGTTGTTGTTTATTTATACGCATTGTCCAGATGTTTGTCCAACAGAATTGGCTAACATGGCTATGTTAAAAGCACATCTTGAAAGTCAAAACTCAGCTGTTATCCCTAATATTGTTGCAATTACATTTGACCCTCTAAGAGATACACCTGAGGTATTAAAAACTTATGTGACTCATTTTGATAAAACGTTTGTTGGCGTATCAGGTGAAACTCAACAAATTGATCAGCTGGTTAGAGGTTTGGGTGCGTATTATGAACGGGTGATTTATGATGACGAAGGTAAGCCGGTCACGCTTAAAAAACATGAACCACTGCCTGATGATGCGCTTGAGAAAGGCTATATCATTAACCATACGGCTAGAATTTATCTCATAAGCCCTGACGGCCAAGTTTTGGCTGGATTTCCAACGCCACACAAAGTAGATGAAATGGCTGGCGACATTAAACGACTAATTCAAGCTTTTGAAAAATAAAAGCGCTGTTTTTGCGGTTTTTGCAGGCTTGTTTATCTTAAGCGGCTATCTATATCAATGGACAAGTGATCAGTCTGTTACTCATGATATTCAAGTGAGCAAATGCCAAATATCAGAATCAATTTGTATAGTTAGTCTAGATAGCGATAAAAGTATTGAGTTTGATATTACACCACGAGGTATTCCTACTTCGCAAGCCCTCGCGTTAAGCGTGTTAACACATGGCTTAAATGTAGATGAAGTGACGGTTAGTTTTGAGGGGGTTGAGATCGACCATCATCTACCGCCATATAGGTTAAACAAGATTGAGACTGGTAAGTATGTAGGCAAGGGTTTTATATCACTATGTGTACTTGATACTATGCACTGGTTGGCACATGTTAGCATTCAAGAGGGTGATGTGGTCTGGCGCGTCTCCTTCCCTTTTGTCACGTATCAGCGTTAATCAACCAACTCACCTACTAAAGAATTGCCACGAGCGTCAGTGATTTTGACATTGACAATTTGGCCTATAAGCGACTCATCACCGTGAAAATGTGTATTGCGCATATTCTCTGTACGACCAAATAAGCCGTCGCCTTTTTTCGCTATATTTTCAACCAAAATCTTTTGTACACTGCCCACCATAGACTTGGAAATTGCCTCAGTTGACTCGTCAATGGTTTGTTGCACGCGCGCTAATCGCGTTTTTTTAATTTGCATGTCGACATCATCCACAAAGCTACCCGCAGGTGTACCCGGACGAGCAGAATAGATAAAGCTAAAGGATTTGTCAAAACCAATATCATTAATCAATGCCATTGTGTCTTCAAAGTCTTGGTCGTTTTCACCAGGAAATCCAATGATAAAGTCACTAGAAATTGAGATATCAGGTCGAATTTTTCGCAATCGTCTAATTTTTGATTTATATTCAATGGCCATATGGCCACGCTTCATTAACCCTAAAATTTTGTCAGAGCCACTTTGGATAGGCAAGTGTAAATGGGAAACAAGCTCAGGCACTTCAGCGTACGCTTCAATTAGCGAGTCTGAAAACTCAACAGGGTGAGAGGTGGTGTAGCGAATGCGATCAATGCCATCAATTTGTGCAACAATATTAATCAATAATGCCAAATCCGCATCTGACCCATCATCCATTAACCCTTGGTAGGCATTAACATTTTGCCCCAGTAGATTAACCTCACGCACACCTTGTTTGGCCAATGTTTCTACTTCTTTAATCACATCATTAAAGGGGCGAGAGACTTCTTCACCCCGTGTATAAGGAACAACACAAAAAGTACAATACTTACTACAACCTTCCATAATAGAGACAAAGGCACTAACGCCACTTGATTCTGGCTCAGGCAAGTGGTCAAATTTTTCAATTTCTGGGAATGAAATATCAATACTAGTCTGTTTGTCTCCCAATACATCGTTCAACATAGTTGGTAGGCGGTGCAGTGTTTGTGGTCCAAAAATGATATCCACATAAGGGGCGCGCTTAAGGATTAACTCACCTTCTTGTGAGGCAACACAGCCACCGACACCAATGACCAAATTGGGGTTTTTTTCTTTGAGTTTGCGCCAACGTCCCAATTGATGAAACAATTTTTCTTGAGCTTTTTCACGGATAGAGCAAGTATTGAGTAGTAGTACATCTGCCTCGTCCGCTTCATCTGTTAATGCTAAGTTATGTGAGTGTTTAAGTACGTTAACCATTTGATCAGAGTCGTACTCATTCATTTGGCATCCAAATGTACGGATGTGTAATTTATTCATAATTAAGACTGATTGCTAAGATTCAGAACTATTCTGAATATGTAGCGTTTGAGTTGGGAAGGCGATTTCTGCTTGGTGAGCATCAATAATGTCGGCCACTTTAAGCAAAATATCTTGTTTGGTTTTTTGATACTCGTCTTTACTGGTTGTTTTGGTAAAAGCGTAGAGATTAAAATCAATCGACGAAGCATTGAAATAATTAAAATACACACGTAATGCTTGAGTTTGATCGATATCTTTGTGTGCTGCCAGCATGTTTTCAACTTCGGTCACAATTAATGGCATTTTTTTGAGATCGTCATAGCGAATACCAATTACTTCATTAATGCGACGATTGGTCATACGCGAAGGCGTTTCAATAGGGATTGAAGAAAAAATTGAGTTAGGGATGTAAACTGGATTTTTACTAAAAGTACGAATGCGTGTCATGCGCCAGCCAATTTTTTCCACCGTGCCTTCAAACTCACTAGAGCGAATCCAATCACCTGTAGAAAAAGGCTTATCCATTTGTAGCATGAGGCCACCAAAGATATTTGATAACATGTCTTTAGCGGCAAAGCCCATGACAATGCCGCCAACACCACCAAAGGTAAGTAAGCTTGAAATAGAGAAGCCTAAAAACTGAGCAACGCCTAGCAGAATGGCGGTTACTATTAGAATTTTAATCAGTCTGGCAAATAATCTAACCGAATCGTTATCGACACTGTTATCTTTTTCAATCAAGTAGGCTTCAACGCCTGAAATTACACGTACAACGCCCCAAGTGATAATGAAAATTGGCGTAATATCAATATATTCAGCAACAGAAATTAGAGCCTCAATTTGGTTTTTAAAGGCGACTATAGAGAAGTATACCCAGCCAAACCAAATCAACACTTTTAATGGCGCAGAAATAGCTTTAATTAAATGATCATCCAGCTGATTTTTAGTTCGTCCAGTGTGTTTGATGACTTGCGATAAGATAAATCCTAAGACAACATGGGCAACCAACGCAATGGCAAATAAAATGCCTGCAACTTGGTAGGGTGTCATATTTTGTAAAAAGTCATTCATAATCAATATTTTAGCCTCTATTTAAGATATTTTAAAGGATTAATGGTTTGTTTGAATTTTTTCATTTCAAAGTAAAATGGCTGACTATTGGTGTGAGCAATGACTTGATTTTTTTTGATTTGATCACCTTGTGCTACTAACAAAGACTGGCTTTGAGTGTAAGTACTATAAAAGCCTAATGGATGGCGAATAATAATCATCGTACCATGACTTTTCATTTTGTCACCAATGTAGATGACTTTTCCATCGCGAATGGCACGAATATCCTGTCCGAACTGTGTATTAAACGTTAGACCTTGATGGTTCTTTGAGAAAGTTTTGCTGACTTTTGCCGTTACTGGTGCACGCCAACTGCTACGTTGATTTGACTTCTTTCGTTGTTGATTCTGGGCTTTAATTTGGCTAATTTGTTCAGTGGCTGTGTCAGTTGTTTGACGTGCTTGGTTACTAGGTTGTTCAGTAGCTAGGCGCTGTTGATTAATATTTTCTAGGTGACGAGATTTTTCAACCACGATAACCGCTGACTTAGGTGGCGACGAATAACACCCACTAAGTGAGAATAATAGCATTAATAAGATCAGTCTAGCCAACATACCAAGCCCCAAAAATAACAATAATAATAAGCCCATAGCCCAAACGATCAATGTATTTTTGCAGCCATTGATCACATTGGGCGCCATAAGTTTTAACAAGACCAGCTACTAGATAATAACGTGCACCCCGTGCCAGTATTGAAATGAGTATAAAAGGCAAAAGGGCCATAGACAGACTGCCTGCAGTAATTGTGGCAAGCTTGTAAGGAATGGGGCTGAATGCTGCCACACCGACCACCCAAATGCCGTATTGATCAAAAACCTCTTTAACTGAGGTAACGGCCTCTGGCTTGATGAGTTCATTACTGAGTAAAAAATTAAGCAATATTTCCCCTAAGAAATATCCAGCTAAGCCACCCAGTACAGAAAATAACGTGGTAATTAGAGCAAAATAATAAGCTTTTTTAGGGCGTTTTAATACCATCGGCGCTAAGATAATATCAGGTGGTGGGTAAGGTAGAACCGAAGACTCTAAAAAGCTAACAACAGATAACCAATATATTGCAAATTGACTTTGCGCCCAGTCCAGAGCTTTTTGATAAAGTCTAGAAAAGATCTGCATAGATCACTACTTATTCTGCAACATTGGAAAGCCTAACGCTTCACGCGAATCAAAGTAGGTTTGTGCAACTTTTTGACTCATTGCACGCACACGACGAATAAAGCGCGCTCGATCTGTTACGCTAATTGCATGACGAGCATCTAGTAGATTAAACAAATGAGAGGCTTTCATGACTTGCTCATAGGCAGGATAAGGCAAGGATTTTTCGATTAACTGCTCGTTCATAGCTTCTGCTTCATCAAATTGTTTAAACAAAACGTCGGTATCGGCAATTTCGAAATTATAAGTAGATTGTTCTACTTCATTTTGATGAAAGACGTCGCCATAGCTCACGCCTTCAGTCCAGACTAAATCAAAAACGCTATCAACCCCTTGAAGGTACATGGCTAAACGTTCTAAACCGTAAGTTAGTTCACCAGCAACTGGCTTGCAGGCAAGACCGCCAACTTGTTGAAAATAGGTAAATTGGGAAACTTCCATGCCATTTAGCCAGATTTCCCATCCAAGCCCCCAGGCGCCGAGTGTAGGAGATTCCCAATTGTCTTCTACAAAGCGTACATCATGCTTGGCTAAGTCGATGCCAATTTCAGCTAAAGATTCTAAATATAAATCCTGAATATCTTTGGGTGAGGGTTTAAGGATAACTTGAAACTGATAGTAATGCTGCAAGCGGTTTGGGTTTTCACCATAGCGACCATCAGTGGGGCGACGTGAAGGCTGCACATAAGCCGCCTTCCAAGGCTCAGGGCCAACTGCTCTTAAAAAGGTTGCAGGATGAAAGGTGCCTGCACCCATTTCCATATCAAAGGGCTGTAATAAAGTACAGCCTTTGGAAGCCCAAAAAGTTTGCAGTTTTAAGATTAAATTTTGAAAAGATACGCTGGCGTCTAAATCTGAAATTGACATAATAAGTCAGTTGAAATAAGTCTAAAAATTACAAAAATTTTACCGCATCAAGCTGGAATAGATTGGGGTTTATTGATATATAAAATAGTGAAGGTGAGGGTTTTTGGAGATAAAACCGAGAAGAATTAAGAAAAACCCTCAAAGTCAAAAAAAGCAATATGGAGATAAAATCTTTTTTCGACTATTGTTAAATGTTGAGGTATTTAACAATGATACGATTATAGCAAAAAAAAACGATTTTAAGATTATTTGATTATTTTAATAAATTATTAATTTACTAGGTTATTTTAAGTTTTAATAGTTCCGTCTTAAGAGTATCTTCAGTTAAATGATCAAAGTCATTCAGTGTAGAAATATTTACCCCACCACAAGCTTCATACCAAGCATAGCCTGAGGTCCAGTCGGCGTGCTGATAGTTGTCTTGACGTTGTCTAACGACACAAAGAATTTCATGGTCTCGATAAATCAAATGATAGGGTTGTTCGTCACGATGCAGGCTTTCAATAAATTCCCAGGCATCGCCTACAGAATTAAACCAATGATTAACCAAAGGAAATTTTTCATCACCTTCTAACGGCAAAGGCGTATCACGCACAAAGCATTGCAAGTGAAAATGATTCACTGACGCATAAGCGCCGTAGGAATTGTAAGCCAAGCTAAAACCTTTAAGGTTTAAGCCAACACTATTGGCCATCATCCAGGCAAACTGATGAAGTTCTTGAGTTAGTTGTTGCGGGTGTTGTTTGTCAGCTTCAACCACCACTAGGCCGTGGTGTTTGGCAAACGGAAATTTATTGTAAAAAAGTGAGATATTTTTTGAGAAAAAATTGCCTTGCCAAAATAACTCTTTTTGTAAAAACGGTTTGTTGAAGTTGAAACCATCAACATTAAACGCTTTACTCATACCACTGGTTTTTTCACCAGACATGCGTTGTGGGCGTAATGCACGCAGTGGATTGTATTGCAATTCAAAATTCCCTAACGTTTTATAAATAGTGGGCGTGAGTTCATTAAGGTCTAAATTTTGTAATTGTTGAAAAACAGCCACATCATCTTCAGCGCCTTGAATATCACTCGTTTTGAGTTGTTCAAATTTTTGCATTAGTGCCGGTTTTAGCGTGCGCCAGAGTTTTTCGTCAGCCAATGCGTTTGCTAACACTAAAATAAACACGCCTAATTCATCATTTTTTAGCATTTTTTTCAAATTATTGGAAAATTCTTGCTCAAATAATGAAATATCAGTAAAAATTGAATCTATCATGCTTAAAAACCTTTAAATGAGGCGATATTTTAATAATTTTAGTAAAAAATAGCAAAATATCGCTTAAAAATGGCTATTTTATGTAATTAAATACTTGTTTATTGCTTAGAGCTAAAAATTTAGCAAATTTTGCAATTGGCAAAAAAAAACACCTCTAAAAGAGGTGTTTTGTATTTTACTAAAGCCAGTGATTAGTATTTATAAGATTCTGGCTTAAATGGACCTTCTTTAGAGACGTTAATATAATCAGCTTGTGTATCAGTCAAGGTGGTTAGCACACCACCAAAACCACCAACCATGCCAGCAGCTACTTCTTCATCGAGTTTTTTCGGCAATACTTCAACGTAAATATCACCACCATTGTCTGCAAATTTTGCATCAAACAGGTGCATTTGTGCCAATACTTGGTTAGCAAAAGAACCATCCATAATACGACTTGGGTGACCTGTTGCGTTGCCAAGGTTTACTAGGCGACCTTCAGATAATAAGATTAGGTAATCATTTTTATCATCACTACGATAAACACGGTGAACTTGAGGTTTAACCTCGTCCCAACGCCAGTTATCACGCATGTATTGCGTGTCAATTTCGTTATCAAAATGACCAATGTTGCAAACCACCGAACCTGATTTTGCACATTGTAACATCGCACTATCACAAACGTTGTAGTTACCGGTTGTGGTGACGATTAGATCGGTTGTTGCAAGTAAGTCTTTATTGATACCTTCGACAGTGCCAGTATTAACGCCATTAATGTAAGGAGAAACAATCTCAAAGCCGTCCATACAAGCTTGCATGGCGCAGATTGGATCAATTTCAGAAATTTTAACAATCATGCCTTCTTGGCGCAGTGATTGAGCTGAGCCTTTACCTACGTCACCATAGCCGATAACAAGTGCTTTTTTACCCGACATAAGCATATCCGTACCACGCTTAATCGCATCATTGAGTGAATGACGACAACCGTATTTATTGTCATTTTTTGATTTGGTTACCGAATCATTAACATTAATTGCAGGCACTTTTAGTGTGCCTGCTTCCATCATCTCAAGTAGGCGGTGAACACCAGTGGTGGTTTCTTCACTAATGCCGTGAATGTCGTTAAGCATGTCTGGGTATTTCTCATGTAGCATTTGGGTTAAGTCGCCACCATCATCCAACACCATGTTGGCATCCCAAGGCTTACCACCCTCTAAAATGGTTTGCTCAATACACCATAAAAATTCTTCTTCGGTTTCACCTTTCCAAGCAAAGGTTGGAATGTTGGCGGCAACCATCGCAGCCGCTGCATGATCTTGTGTTGAGAAAATATTACAACTTGACCAACGAACTTTAGCACCTAAATCAACCAAGGTTTCCATAAGTACAGCTGTTTGGATCGTCATGTGGATACAGCCTAGAATTTTGGCGCCAGCTAATGGCTGAGCGTCACGGTATTTGGCACGCAGTGTCATGAGTGCTGGCATTTCAGCTTCAGCTAATTCTACTTCTTTACGGCCGTAATCAGCCAGTGCCATATCGGCAACTTTGTAGTCGTTATTATCTAGTGTTGGGTTGTCCGTCTGGATTACTGTGTGTTGCTTACTCATTTTTATCTCCTAAAAAGTATAATAAAAATGAGCGCCGTTTTGATTGCCAAGCCTGATGGGTATTCCCAATGCAGCGCTCCTTGGCTAAAAAGTAATTATACCTTTAAACCCAAATCCAAAAATAGAAATCACCAGCCTAGCGCCACCCTTTACCCCATATGCATTTACAAAAAAATAGCCGCCGAAACTATGGGTGGGACTAATATTTTTTACAAACTCATATAGGGCAAGGGGTAGCACTATTTTAGCAATTTCTATATTTAGATTAGGGTTAAACGATTATTTTAGCAAGTGCATGCGGTCGGTTTTTTCCCAAGTGATATCATCTTCAGTGCGACCAAAGTGACCGTAACTAGCTGTTTTTTGGTAAATTGGGCGCTTTAGGTCCAACATGGTAATTAGACCTTTCGGGCGTAAGTCAAAATGTTCGCGCACTAATGCTTCAATTGCATCATTCGAGATTTTTCCTGTACCGAAAGTTTCAACACTAATAGAAGTCGGTTGAGCCACACCAATGGCGTAAGATACCTGTACCTCACATCGGTCTGCCAAGCCACTAGCTACAATATTTTTGGCCACATAACGTGTTGCGTAAGCAGCTGAACGATCAACTTTTGAAGGATCTTTACCTGAGAATGCGCCACCACCATGGCGCGCCATACCGCCATAGGTATCTACAATAATTTTACGACCCGTTAGTCCGGCGTCACCCACTGGCCCGCCGATTACAAACTTACCCGTTGGGTTGATGTGGTATTTGGTTGTGGCAGAGAGCCATTCACTTGGCAATACAGGTTTAATCACCTCTTCCATAATGGCTTCTTGTAAATCTTTCAGTTCGATGCTTTCGTCATGCTGAGTAGAGAGCACTACTGCATCAATGCCAACAATTTTGTGGCCATCATAAATACACGATACTTGAGATTTAGCATCAGGGCGTAGCCATGTCAGGGTGTTATTTTTCATTAGCTCTGCTTGTTTAGCAACTAAGCGATGAGCATATAAAATAGGTGCTGGCATGTAAGCATCAGTTGCGTTACAAGCGTAACCAAACATTAAGCCTTGGTCGCCAGCGCCTTGTTCGTGGTTTTCAAACTCATCCACACCTTGGGCAATGTCTTGAGATTGTTCGCCTAATAAGTTAGTAATGCTGCAAGTGCTGCCGTTAAAGCCGAGTTCATCATCGTTGTAGCCGATTTCGTTAATGGTGTCACGAACGATTTTTTCGTAGTTAATGCTAGCAGCCGTGGTGATTTCGCCAGCCAAAACTACGTTGTTATCTTTGACTAGGGTTTCGCAAGCAACACGCGAGTTTTTGTCTTGCGCTAATGCTGCATCTAAAATAGCGTCAGAAATTTGATCGCAAACTTTATCGGGATGTCCTGCCGAAACAGATTCAGAAGTAAAAATCATTTTTTGTTCTCCGTATGAACGTTAAAAACCCATATAAAGAGGAGTTTTCATCTAAGGAGAACGCCTGCTTTAGCTTAATTTAACTACTCAAGGTAGTAACGCTAGCAATCGGGACAAATCAGCGTTTATGATTCAATTATAACAAATAAAAAGATTTATTCCAAACTTATTTTTAAGGCGAGCGCACTCACAAAGGGTGCACTCATTAAACTGAGCACTAAAAAAAGCGCCAGGAAATACAGCTGGCTACTAATCTCTAGTCCAAATTGTGCTTGAGAGACAGCACTTGTTGCAAAGATTAAAATAGGAATATAAAGCGGCAAAATAAGTAAAGATAATAGCATCCCAGAATTTTTAATACCGACGATGAGCGAGGCACCAATACTGCCTATTAAACTTAAACTTGGCGTGGCTAGCAGTAGTGTCAGCATAAGTACTTTAATTCCTTGCTCATCTAGAAATAAAAACACCCCCAATAAAGGAGATAGCAGGATAATAGGAATGCCAGTTAAAAGCCAGTGTGCAGTAATTTTTGCTAGGATGAGTAGGGGCAAAGGGTGATGTGAAGTTAACATTTGCTCTAAGACACCATTCTCAAAGTCGTGATGAAATAAAGCGTTAAGTGATAACAGTACAGCCAGCATACTGGCCACCCAAATAATGCCTGCTGCAATTTGGGATAAAGTTGTGGCTTCTGGACTAATGGCTAATGGAAAAAGCGAGACAGAAATAATAAAAAACAATAAAGGATTAAGCACACTAGAAGGATTTCTAAGCGCTATTCGCAAATCTCGATTCAAGGTTTGAAAGTAGATATTCATAGCGCAATCATGCGTTGGTTGAGCAGAGCAGAGTCCTGGTGTGTGGTAAATAAGCATAGCCCGCCATTGGCACAATGCTGAGTGATTCTACTTTCAACAATCTCAACACCGAGCGGATCAAGCGCGGTAAAGGGCTCATCTAGTAGCCAAATTTTAGCTTTGGAAACAAACAAACAGGCCAAAATAACGCGACGCTTTTGACCAGCTGACAGATTGGCACAATATTCATCTGCATAACCTTTAAGACCAATATCATTAAGCGCCTGAATCAGTTGATGCTGTTCAGTGGTTTTATTTAGGGCGCTTAAATATTCAAGATTTTCAAGACTACTTAACTCACCACTCAGCGCTGCTTGATGACCTAGATAAAAAACCTCTTGTTGATAGCCATCAGATTTAACTGGATGCTGATCCCAGACTACCTCGCCTTGTTCGGCAGTGTTAACGCCCGCTAGAATTTTTAACAGCGATGTTTTGCCACTGCCATTCGTACCAGTAATACGCAAAATGTCGCCAGCGCGAGCTTGAAAAGACAGATTGTCAAAGAGTTGATTGTAACCTCTTTGACAGCTTAGATTGTGAATGTTGAGTAATGACACAGTATGTGGCTGATTACCAAAATTTATACCAAGGCGATGGCTCGATTTCTTTGGATTTTTTAGCTTCATCAGCCTTTTTAGCTTCATCAGCCTTTTTAGCTTCATCAGCCTTTTTAGCTTCATCAGCCTTTTTAGTTTCTTTAGCCTGAATAGCCATCTCTTTAGCTGCTTGCTGATCAGCTAATTGTTGCTTGAGTTTAGCGGCTTGCGCTTTTTCTCGCTGTTTGGCT
>JAHZJR010000107.1 GCA_022600805.1 Pseudomonadota bacterium | reverse complement strand
TACGAGGACATCCAGTGCAGTGGCTCGGTCACCATTTTCGATGGCACCCGCGAACTGCTGGAAAGTGTGAAGGACTACACGAAGTTCTTCGCCGACGAATCCTGCGGAATATGTGTTCCTTGCCGGGCGGGTACCGTGGACCTGCACGACAAGGTGGACCGGGTGCTCGCGGGCGAGGGGGTCCAGAAGGATCTGGACGACGCGGCCGGTTGGGGTTCGCTGGTACGGGCCACCAGCCGGTGCGGTCTCGGCGCGACCGCAGCCAATCCCATCTTGACGACACTGCAGGCGTTTCCCGAGGACTATCGGAAGCGATTGCGCACCCGGGAGAGCGCCCTGCTGCCTTCCTTCGATGCAGACGCAGCCCTGGCTGAATACGGAAAAGTAGTCACCGAGTTGGAGACGGACGGAACACGATGAGCATCCGGATCGAAATCGATGGGGTTGCACTATCGACCGAGGAGGACGAAGTTCTCGTCGATGCAGCCGCCGACGCCGGTGTCTACATCCCGACGCTGTGCTACCTCAGGGGTAAGCCGTGCCTGGGGACCTGCCGGGTGTGCTCGGTAAAGGTCGACGGCGTCGTAACGACGGCCTGTACGGTCCGCGTCGCAGAGGGGATGACCGTCGAGGTCGACGAACCGGAAACCGCGGACCTGCGAAAGGCATTGGTAGAGATGCTCTTCGCAGAAGGTACCCACAACTGTCCCAGTTGCGAGAAGAGCGGCCGCTGTACGCTGCAGGCGGTCGGCTATGAGGTGGACATGCTCGTAACGCGTTTCCCGTACCGGTTTCCGGTCCGGGAACGGGACCACGCTTCCGAACGAATCTGGCTGGAACGGGATCGGTGCATCTTCTGCCAACGCTGTGTGGAATTCGTCCGGGACGAAAACACCGGACAGAAAATCTTCAGCATCAGCCACCGTGGTGCCGAGTCGCGCATCGACGTCGACGCCGAGTATGCCGACGCCATGCCGGACGAACAGGTCCGCTACGCCGTCGAGATCTGCCCAGTCGGGGCGATTATCGAGAAACAGGTCGGTTTCGACGTTCCCATCGGTCGGCGCAAGTACGAAGTGGAATCGGTCCGCCAGCGGGCCCTGCACCCCAACGACGACGGCGACACGATATGACCGGGGAAATCGGATCGCACGAACTGCCCACGACGCCACTGGACCCGACACTGGCGACGTCCAACGACGGCAAGATCAACGTGGCAATGATCAGTTTGTGCGGATGCTGGGGATGCACGCTGTCATTTCTGGACATGGATGAACGGATCCTGCCCCTCTTGACGAAGATCACCATCAATCGCTCCTCGCTCACCGACATCAAGAGAATCACGCAGCGATGTGCGATCGGATTCATCGAGGGCGGTGTGGCGAATGAGGACAACATCGAAACGCTGCGCCATTTCCGGGACAACTGCGACGTCCTGATCTCCGTCGGAGCCTGTGCGATCTGGGGCGGCGTACCCGCGTTGCGAAACATGCACGAATTGAAGGACTGCCTGGACGAGGCGTACGTCAACTCACCGACCGCGGTTGCGGGCGCCGAACCCGTCGTGCCCCGCCACCCGGACATCCCGATACTCACCAACAAGGTTTATCCCTGCCACGAAGTGGTCGACATGGACTATTTCATTCCCGGTTGCCCACCCGCCGCAGATGTCATATTCACCGTCCTCGAGGATCTGATACAGGGCCGTCCGGTCGGCCTGGCCAGCTCCCAGATTCACTACGATTGAGCCCGGAGGCTGCGTGTGAGCAGAAAGCTCGTCATCGACCCCGTCACCCGCATCGAGGGCCACGGCAAGGTGACAGTGCACCTCGACGACGACGGCAACGTCGTCGACGCCAGGTTGCACGTCGTAGAATTCCGCGGCTACGAGAAGTTCGTTCAGGGCCACCCGTTCTGGGAGGCGCCGATTCTGATGCAACGCATTTGCGGCATCTGCTTCGTCAGTCACCATCTCGGCGGCGCCAAAGCGCTCGACGACATCATCGGTGCCGGCACCAACTCGGAAACGGCACTGACGGCGCCCGCGGAGAAGATTCGCCGACTCGGCCACTACGCCCAGATGCTGCAATCACACGTGACGGCCTATTTCTATCTGGTTGTCCCCGAGATGTTGCTGGGGATGGATGCCGCCCCCGAGCAGCGCAATCTCGTCGGCCTGATCCAGGCGGACCCGGAACTGATGCGCAGAGTGATCATGCTGCGCAAATGGGGCCAGGAGGTCATCAAGACGGTCTTCGGCAAGAGGATGCACGGAATCAGCTCGGTGCCCGGAGGCGTGGACAAGAATGTCAGCGTCGCCGAGCGGGATCGCCTGCTCGGCGGTGAAGAGGGTCTCCCGTCGATCGACGAGGTCATCGACTACGCGCAGGATGGGCTTCGGCTGTTCTACGACTTCCACGAAAAGAATCGCAGTCAGGTGGACGGTTTCGCCAACGTTCCCGTCCTGAGCATGTCGCTGGCCGACGCCGACGGCAATGTGGACTACTACCACGGCGCGCTGCGAATCGTCGACGAGAACAAGAACGTCGTCCGCGAAATCGACAAATCGTTCAGTCCGCCCTTGACGAAACTGACGACTTCGTTGCGCCGCTCAGGCGG
>JAHZJR010000136.1 GCA_022600805.1 Pseudomonadota bacterium | reverse complement strand
AGTAAAGATTAATCGGTGTTGCTCGTGTGATCCGAGCCCGAATAATTTCGAGGGATAAATTGGATAAAGAATGTTATAGGATGATTCAAAAGTGGGAATACCATCGTAATCTTTCCGATGAAGATATAAGAAAGATAAAATTACAAAAAGAAAGAAAAGAACCTACACAATTAGACTTTAGAATAGCAAATGTTATCATGGGAATGGAAGATGAGTGATAGCGTTCTGTGTATAAAGCCAGTTTTTATGTTCTGTTGTAGAGATAAAGTTACGACAATTCACAAAACTTATTCTGTAGTAAAAAGGTTTAGAGGGATGTTCTGTATAATAGACGATGATGGATGCCAACATTGGTTTGATGATTTTGGCACTTTAAAAACAAAGGATAGTCTATTCACGGAAGATCATTTTGTTAAATGTAGCTTGGAGAAAACTAAATGAAATTATTAGCTAAAGTAACTAGTAGATTAAGTCTGTTGAAAAAGAAAGTCATTCGTCATAATAAAGAATGTGACAGTAAATGTGAAAACACTCTATGTTCTTACGATCCTGATTGTAAGCCATGTACAAATTGTCCTAAAAAGTTTAAGATTAAGCTGTAGTTTTAACCGGAAGTTGTCACCGGATTTTGGCAGCGATTAATGAGGAAACAAAAATGAAGAAGCAATTTAAAAGTGTCCTAATGTTTTTAGGGATGATGCTGGCAGTATTTACGATGCCGACAATGGCAACACCAGAACCAACAGCGAGTCCGGTCGTTGTGGAAGATATTCAATTGGATATCTTTGAACTAGATGTTTTAGAAAAATCAAGTCTTTCTGAAACGACTTGTGGAAAAAATGTTTGTTTGGTTTGTGATATTCATGGTAGATGTCATCTTGAAAAGAAGTTGGACAAGCCTAAGTTTGCTAAATATCAATGGGACTGTTCTGGCTCAGGTACTAAATGTAAGATTTGCACCAAGAATGGATCTAAATGCATTTATAAAGATAAAAAGCTAGTCAAAAAGTCTGTCGCTAAACTTAAATGTAAAAAGGCAAAAACTTGTGATGTCGGTTTGCTGGCAAAACTCAGGCGACTCCTTTCCTAGCTAAAAATTTCAATCGGTGATTAATAAAATGAGTCGGAATGTTTTCGGCTCATTTTTGTTTGGGGTGACTTTATAAAATTACTGTTTTATGGTACTATTAGTTTTTGTAATCACTTGGAGAATACAATGCCTTACTCAATATCTAGATCTGACTGTTATAATCTGAACTTTCCAGATGATGATTTATATGAACAATATCAGAAGGCTGAACGAGAATTAGCTCTTCATTTCTATAAAATGATTAGAGAAAAACATGGAATCTGGGCTACTAATCAGAACAAGTTTGTTGGTTCTTTAGAAGAATTAAAACAGCTTGATTGCACATTCATGGAAGATAAATTAAAAGAATTTGAAAATAAAGATACCAATGATAGAAAAGTTGGTAAAGAAAGAATGGAACATCATAACAAATTAGTTGAGATGGAACATGGTAAGTTTATCGGTTTTGGAGACGAAGAATAATCATGAAAATTTTAATAACGACTTACAAGATACAAGATCTTGGTGGAATAATAAATTATAATGAAACACTTGCGAAAGGCTTTAAAGATCTAGGTCATGAAGTAGACGCAATGGTTTTGAAAAATAAAGGTAAGACTGGTCCAGGAAGAGTTAAGGATGAAAGTGCTCATGCGCATAATGGATGGGAGTGGGGAACTGGGCTAAATTGTTGGATGCATCAAAAATCTGGTTGGGAAGGTTTAGATGAATTAAATTATTCCGAAGACATAAGTGCTTGGAAAAGACTTGTTAAGAATTACGATTTGATTGTTCATTCAATATCAGTACCAACAGCAACAAAACAAACAGTAGATGATTCTGCATGGATTGAAGTTTATGATCATCTCACCCCTCAAATCTGTGTGATTCACGATGGCAATATGCCAAAGTTATATCCACACTTACATTTCATGAAAGAAAAATTAATGGGTTTAGCATGTGTTCATGATGCTGCTTTTAATTCGTGTAGTGTGCTTGACATTCCTAGAAGACTTATTGCTAATCCACACAATTTAACATCTAATGAAATATATCCACCTTGGGAAAGAACTAATAGTGTGGTTAGTGTCCAGACTTTTAAGCGATGTAAAAGAGCTGATAAATTTGTCCGTATGGTTCCTCATTTATATGATGGAAACAGTGCCATTCTATGTGGAACTGGAATAGAATATCACTACATGGTTTCTAAAGAAAAAGTTAAGATGGATTACTTGGAAAAGGATGGAAGCAGGATATGGGAGAATGCCGTGGAAAGTGGAATGGATTATCGTGGTGTTGTGAATTCTGGTAATAGAGATAGAATATTTTCACAATCTAAATTATTTGTGGACTTTAGTTATTCTAAATCTCACAATAGTCACGGATCAGTTTTTAATAGAACCATGATTGAAGCAATGATTCAAGGTTGTGTTCCTGTTATGTCTGACTTAACAATGCAAGATAATAGTCTGTTTAAAGAAGGTGTTAATTATATTTCAATACCATTTGACGCCGACCCAAAAGATCATGCAAAACTGGTTGACGAAGCCATGAGGGATGAAGAAAGACTTTATCTAATCCAGGAAAATAATATTAGAACTGTTGAGCGATTTGAAAGAAGTATAATTGCTCAAGAAATAATAGAACTTGGATTCGGCCAGTTAAAAACGACGATTGGAAAGCCGACTAAAGAATTCATAGCAAATGCTGAGAGAAAACTTTCTCACTTTATTGGAGCGTAATATGATTAAATATTTTATTTTAATAATGTTGTTTCAAGATGGTGAGGTGAAAGCTTTACGTGTATATGATGATCTTAAATCTTGTGAATTAAGACGTGCTGTACACGAGCATGAAAAGTCAAAGATTGTAGATAAATATCTATGTAAACAAGTTGAAGTTGATTTATCTGGAGATATTAAAAATGGGTGATCTAACATTTAATCAGAAACAAATGATTTATTGGATAACCGAGCGAAATCACATTCGTGAACTAAAAGAGTGTGGATCACCAAAGCCTTGGACAAACAATATAGTGATGCAGGAAACTTATTTTTGTAATGTTAATCGAGAAGATGACAAAGTTACCATATGGATTCGTTCTAATTGGCACTATGATTTCTGTCCAGAGTATTATGACTTAGCAATGATTGTTGCGAGAATATTTAATCAGCCGT
>JAHZJR010000129.1 GCA_022600805.1 Pseudomonadota bacterium | reverse complement strand
AGCAACCCTGGGAATTAAGTTTTTCTTACGGTCGAGCTCTTCAAGAAAACTGCTTACAGGCATGGAAAGGACAACAGTCTAATACTGAAAACGCGCAAAATGCTTTATTAAAAGCAGCGGAAGCAAATAGCTTGGCTGCTTCTGGTGAGTATAACGAAAACAGTAACTAAATACATCTTCGAAAAGCAGCATGTTAAAGCCTAATTGCTTCAAACATGCTGCTATCTTCGCTTATATAGACAAAGCAAGTTAATTCTGTTAAAATTCTTCTATTATTCTTTGATAATTTTTATTTCAAATTAATTTATATATTGACTAATCTTATTTAAGTGAGAAAACATCCGATGGATATTCGAAAAATTAAAAAACTCATTGAACTCCTAACCGAAACCGGTATTTCAGAAATTGAAATCAAAGAAGGTGAAGAGTCTCTCCGCTTAACACGGCACACAAGCCCTGCTCACGCTCAAACCATCACTGAACACGTGGTATCAGCACCTGCAACACAACACCTCTCTACTGCAGCACCCACCGAGCCTAAAGCACCTTCAATGCCAAGCGGTCATAAAGTTAACTCTCCAATGGTTGGGACTTATTATTCCGCGTCATCTCCTGAAACCCCGCCATTTGTTAGTGTTGGGCAAACAGTTGCTGCGGGAGATACGTTATGCATTATTGAAGCCATGAAAATGTTCAATGAAATTGAAGCCGACAAAGCAGGCGTTGTCAAAGCCATCTTAGTCTCAAACGGCGAGCCGGTTGAATATGACGAATTACTCTTTATCATTGAATAGGAAATCACATTCATGTTAAGTAAAATTGTGATCGCCAATCGAGGCGAAATTGCATTGCGTATTTTGCGTGCCTGCAAAGAACTTGGGGTACAAACGGTTGCCGTACATTCAGACGTTGATAAAGACTTACTTCATGTGCGTCTTGCTGATGAAACCGTTTGTATTGGACCTGCTGCATCCACTAAAAGTTATCTCAATATCCCAGCCATTATATCAGCTGCTGAAGTAACCGATGCCGTTGCCATTCATCCCGGATATGGGTTTTTATCTGAAAATGCTGATTTCGCTGAAATAGTAGAGCAAAGCGGGTTTCGGTTTATTGGCCCACGTCCAGAAACCATCCGTTTAATGGGCGATAAAGTCTCCGCCATTCAGGCCATGAAAGAGTCAGGTGTACCCTGCGTTCCTGGTTCAGATGGCCCACTCACAGACAACGACGACCGAAACTTAGCCCTAGGCCGAGACATTGGTTATCCTGTGATTATTAAAGCCGCTGGCGGCGGCGGTGGACGCGGCATGCGCGTGGTGCACAGTGAGTCTAACTTATTAAATGCTATTGCTTTAACACAGAGTGAAGCCAAAGCCGTGTTTAATAACCCGATTGTTTATATGGAAAAATTCTTAGAAAACCCTCGCCATATCGAATTTCAAGTATTAGGTGATGGTAGAGGAAACGCCATACATCTAGGCGAACGTGACTGCTCCATGCAACGGCGTCATCAAAAAGTAATCGAAGAGGCACCTGCACCAGGCATTACTCCTGAAATACGTCACACCATGGGACAATGCGTTGTGAATGCCTGCCGTAAATTACACTATCGCGGCGCCGATACGTTTGAGTTTTTATACGAAGATGGCTGTTTTTATTTTATTGAAATGAACACACGTATCCAAGTGGAACACCCTGTCTCTGAGTGCATCACTGGCGTTGATCTTATCAAAGAACAAATCCGAATGGCCAGTGACCTACCCCTCACGCTAACACAAGATGATATTGCCTTCACAGGACATGCAGTAGAGTGCCGTATCAATGCTGAAGATGCGCATACGTTTATGCCTTCACCCGGAAAGATTACGCTCTTGCACCAACCCGGTGGGCCTGGCATTCGTTTTGACTCTCACATTTATAGCAGCTACACCGTGCCGCCTCATTATGACTCAATGATTGGAAAACTAATTGCGTATGGTAAAACACGTGATGAAGCTTTTGCTCGCATGCGAAATGCACTCGATGAAATTATTATTGATGGCATCAACACCAATATTGACTTACATCTTAAGCTCATCAACGATAAAGGCTTTATTGCAGGGGAAACCAATATTCACTACTTAGAAACACTGCTGAAAGAAGGTTAACCATGTTTGAATTGCACGTAAAACCTTGTCATGCGGACCATGCTGACGCTATCACCGAGCACTTAGAAGCAAATGGTGCTTTGTCAGTTACATTGGTTGATCAGGCAGACTCGCCTATTCTTGAGCCAGGCCCTGGCGAAACGCCGCTTTGGCCTTACTCGATTGCTGAGGCGCTTTATGCTAATGCCATCGAGGCTGAGTCTGCTTGGCAGGCTTTACTTATTGAGTATCCGAATCTTTCGCATAGCCTGAAAGCCATTCCCAATCAAGATTGGGTTCGTACCTGCCTTAAAGATGTTAAGCCGCTTTTGTTTGGAAAAAACTTATGGGTTTGCCCGTCGTCAGAAGCACCACCTGAACCACATGCTACCCATATTACACTCGATCCGGGCCTGGCATTTGGTACAGGGACACACCCCACCACGTCTTTATGTTTAACATGGCTTGATGGCGCATTACTGCAAGATAAAGTGATCATTGACTATGGCTGTGGCTCCGGAATTTTAGCACTTGCCGCTTTAAAATTAGGTGCACGCCTTGCTTACGCTGTGGATTTAGATGAACAGGCCTTAACAGCAACACAAAGCAATGCTGAGAAAAATAATATTTCGAACAGCAAGCTTTCACTCTCAATGCCCGAAGCACTGATAGAGCCAGTTGAACTATTACTTGCTAATATTTTACTGACGCCACTCTTAGCACTTAAATCACGCTTTGAGGCTTTATTAAAACCAGGGGGGCTATTGGTTTTGTCCGGTATACTTAAAACGCAGGTCGAACAACTAACGTATACGTACAATACCCCTGACTGGACACACCAAGACACACAATATGAAGATGAGTGGGCGATGCTTGTTTTTAAAAAAATTAATCTGGGATCAGCTTAATTTAGGGCGTGTTGACAACCAATGGCATTCGGTTAAGTAACTATACCCAATACTCTTCAAGATGCGAGCGTGTGAATGCTTTAAGCCCTGAGAATACTCCCTCTCCCTCAGCGGAAATAAACGTTAAAACATCAAGAGTATTTTAGGGTGAGGGTTGGGGACACTGCCATTAAGTTAAGGATCCTTTGTTTAGAAAACCATCTTTTTGATTCGTTTAAGAAAATTATATGAACGTAAATCAGATCGTT
>JAHZJR010000075.1 GCA_022600805.1 Pseudomonadota bacterium | reverse complement strand
GTGGCTGAAATCTATAAAGAAATTGCTAGAAATGTGAGTGCTAAACTTACCCAGCAAGACCGCGCGATGAGTTCATTCCCAAGTATCACTATTGAGTAATCGTTACTCAACCCGTTGATAATTCAATCAACGGGAGTGAAAAATAAGTAAACTAGAAAGCCTTAATTAGGCTTTTTTTTCGTATGGACTATTTTCAAAAATTCAAAGGTCGTTTTGTTGGCATTATGCAACTAGATGATTGCGACCAATTATTACAAACACTCATCAACACGCCAAATGATTGGTTTGTTTATGACACGCTACAAGCAATGCCAAGCAAGTGCCTAGATGCGGATGATTTTGTTAAGAAAGTTAAACAAATAAAATCTATTGTCGATGAGGAACATGATGAGCGCTACTGCGGAATTGTATATGCAGATGATATTAAAAATCCAACTTTTGTCAAAATATTTCACCCAAAAAACTTAGGTAAAACTTGTGGTAGTAGTGAAAACCCGCCCATGCCACAATGGTTAATTTCTAAAGAAAAACCAATGGATGTGGTTGCTGAATTTGGCCCTAAAGAAGAATCTGAAGGCTTTGTATCTAAATATTTTAAGTTTTAAAAAAATAAACTTCTCTTTAGACGAGAGATTTTTTGAAATCTAACAAAACAAAGCGCAAAAAAAAATCAAAGTTTAATGATTTTCACTGACTTGGTTGATCGTATACTTTGGAATCTCTACCACCAAATCTGTGTCACTTAACACTGACTGACACGATAAGCGTGAATCTGGATCTAAACCCCAAGCTTTATCTAACATATCATCTTCTGTTTCATCGGACTCTGGTAGTGAATCAAAGCCTTCACGCACATAAATATGGCATGTGGTGCATGCATTTGACATTTCACAAGCATGTTCAATTTCAACATCATTTGCAAGCATCGCATTACAAACTGTCTCTCCCGGCTGCGCTTCAATAACAACACCCTCTGGGCATAATTCATGATGGGGTAAGATAATTATTTGTGGCATGTTATTTTCCTAGTTTGTGTCATTGTTTAAAATTCATCAACATTGTGACCTTGCATGGCCTTCATCACAGAGGCGTTCATACGCATTTCTACAAAGCCAGCACAAGTTTTTTCAAGATGATCTATTTTGTTTTTAATGAGTTTTTCTTCAGTATGGCTCGCTACCGCTTCTAACTCGGACCTAGCCTGCATAATATCATCATACATTTGCTGATCAATCATATCTTTATCTTTATCAAGCGCTGAATCAATTGCCTCAAGCGTTCTATTGGCTTCTACCTGCGTCTCATGCAGTTGTCTGGCTTCAATGTCTGATTTGGCGAATAAAATAGAATCTTTAAGCATTTGCTCCATTTCAGTATCCGTTAATCCATATGATGGTTTAATGACCACTTGTGCCTTAACACCAGACACTTGCTCTGATGCACTCACTGACAATAAGCCATCGGCGTCTACTTGAAATTCAACACGAATGCGCGCATTGCCGGCCACCATTGGAGGAATACCTGTTAGATCAAAGCGTCCTAAGGATCGGCAATCTTTAACCAGTTCACGCTCGCCTTGTAGGACATGAATACTCATGGCAGTTTGCCCATCTTTAAATGTGGTGAATTCTTGTGCACGAGTAATTGGAATTGTTGTATTTCTTTGAACAATTTTTTCAACTAAACCGCCCATCGTTTCTAACCCAAGCGACAAAGGCAACACGTCCAATAATAACATTTCATCATTAGATTTATTGCCTGCTAGTACATTGGCCTGAATTGCAGCGCCCTTAGCCACCACCTCATCGGGATTGATAGAACATAGAACAGGCTTATCAAACAACCCGCCTACCATAGATCTTACTAGGGGCATACGGGTTGATCCGCCGACCATAATAACATCCTTAATGTCGCTTATTTCAACTTCTGCATCTCTAAGCGCTCGTTTAACTAATAGTAATGTGCGCTTAATGAGTTTGCTTGATAACTCATCAAAAGTTTCTCGGGTAATCTTATAAGGAGTTTCAATACAATCAAATTCGGCAAAATCTTGAGTACTTAATGTCTCTTTAGCAATACGCGCAAATTGCTTAATCTTTTGCATTTGAGCTGGGGTTAACTCGCTAACACCCATTTTTTCAATGCAATCATCAATAATTAGCTGATCAAAATCATCGCCACCTAATGTCGAATCCCCTCCTGTAGCTAAGACTTTAAATACACCCTTACTAAAACTCAAAATAGAGATATCAAATGTACCGCCACCCAAGTCATAAATCGCATGTACGCCATCTTCGCCTGACTCCAAGCCATAAGCCACAGCGGCTGCAGTAGGTTCATTGAGTAAGCGTAAGGTGTTAAGCCCTGCCAAAGTAGCAGCATCCTTAGTAGCTTGACGCTGTGCATCGTTAAAATAAGCAGGTACTGTAATCACAGCGCCAACCAAATCGCCGCCCAAAGACTTTTCAGCGCGCTGCTTAAGAGAAGATAATATTGTGCTGGAAATTTCCACTGCAGACAAATCACCCGTAGCAGTATGAAACAATACATTGTTGCCGTTTTCAACTAATTGATACGGGCAATTTTTAAAAGCACTAACCTCTTTAAAGCCTAGGCCCATAAAGCGCTTTACTGAAACAATGGTGTTAGTCGGGTCTGTTTTTGCATAAGGGCAAGCATCGCAACCAACCGTCAGTTTGTTGTCTTTACCACAATGCACAACTGAAGGCAGGATGGATTGATTATTTTCATCCGTTAGAATGGTGCTTTTACCGCTCATAACCGAAGCAACAAGCGAATTAGTTGTACCCAAATCGATACCAATCGCTAGTTTATGTTGGTGCGGTGCACTGGCTTGACCAGGTTCAGATATTTGTAATAATGCCATGCTTGTTATCGATTAAATCCACTCATCCATGAGTTGCTTTGCTTGTAAATTAAGCTGTTCATAAAATTTAAGTTCTCTAACTAAATTTTTGATTGTTTGGGTTGCTTCACTTTCATTGAACGCCTGAGTTATTTGCTCAATGTTTAATGTTATTTTACCGCTTACTTGCTCAATAAACTCGTCTAACTCTAATTCATCTTGCTGGGATTCTATCAATTCCAGCGCCTCTCTTAACTCAATTTGGGAAAGAAGAAACGTCATATCCATTTGCGTATCTTTTTCATCAAATGCGTGGATTCCGTCTAACTCTAATAGATAGGTAGCACGCAATAAGGGTGATTTAAGTGTGTTGTAAGCTGTATTGATTAAAGAGGTGTTTTGTAGCGCAAGAGATTTTTCTTTGTCGCTACGTGTGGCAAACTTATCAGGATGAAATTCAGAAATTTTTTGTTGATAAGTTGATTCAAGCGTTTTTAAATCGATGTTAAAGTTCGGTGTTAATGAAAATAACTCGAAATAATTTTGCATAAGGGGTGTTTGTATTTATACAGTGAAGGATTCGCCACAGCCACACTCGGCTTTAGCATTAGGATTGTTAAATTCAAACCCTTCGTTCAGCCCTTCTTTGACATAATCGACTTCAGTACCATCAAGATATATTAGACTTTTAGCATCAATAATAACTTGCACACCGTTGTCTTTAAACACCGTATCATCACTATTGGTACTATCAACAAATTCCATATTGTAGCCCAAGCCAGAACAACCTGTGGTTTGTACACTAAGGCGTATGCCAATGCCAGAGCCACGATTTTCTAAAAAATCAACCACGCGTTTAGCAGCGGTATCCGTCAGAGTGATGGCCATGTTAAATTAAGCCTTGCTTTTAATATCGCTAATAGCCGCCTTAATAGCATCTTCAGCTAATACCGAACAATGCACTTTAACTGGTGGCAAAGCCAACTCTTCAGCCAAATCAGTATTCTTGATTTCAGCCGCTTCATCTAATGTTTTACCTTTAACCCATTCTGTTAATAACGAGCTTGAGGCGATAGCCGAGCCACAACCATAAGTTTTAAATTTAGCCTCTTCAATGACTCCATCATCATTTACTTGGATTTGTAGACGCATAACATCGCCACAAGCAGGCGCTCCCACCATACCTGTGCCAACGTTTTTAGCGTCTTTATCTAATACACCAACGTTACGTGGATTTTCATAGTGATCCATCACTTTTTCGCCGTATGCCATGTTATTTCTCCTTGTTCTTATTATGCGTTATTCTAACTCTTTTGAGCAAGACTAACCCTTAATTATTTTATGTAATTTAGTGCGCTGCCCACTCAACTTTACTAATATCAATACCATCTTTGAACATATCCCAAAGTGGTGACAAATCGCGTAATTTTTGTACCTTATCACGCACTAGGTCAATCGCCTTATCAACATCTTGCTCAGTTGTGTAACGACCAATAGTAAATCTAATTGAGGAATGTGCTAGTTCATCAGAAAGACCAAGTGCGCGCAATACATATGATGGCTCCAGGCTAGCTGAAGTACAAGCTGACCCTGAAGATACAGCAATATCACTAATGGCCATCATAAGTGATTCGCCTTCTACGTAATTAAAGCTGATGTTAAGATTTCCTGGGATGCGTGAATCCATGTCACCATTAATCACCACCTCTTCCATGCCGTCAAAACCAGCTAGCAAGCGATCACGCAGACCTCTAATTCTAATATTCTCTTCAGCCATTTCTGCTTTAGCAATAGCAAATGCCTCGCCCATTCCTACAATTTGGTGCGTGGCAAGCGTCCCTGATCGCATACCACGTTCATGTCCGCCACCATGCATTTGTGCTTCAAGACGAACTCTTGGTTTACGTTGCACATATAAAGCACCTATGCCTTTTGGACCATAACATTTATGCGCTGAAAAACTCATTAAATCAACGGGTAATTCGCTTAAATTAATAGCCACTTTACCGGCAGACTGGGCTGCATCTACGTGAAAGAATATTTTATTTTCACGACATAGATTGCCAATTGTTTCAATATCTTGAATAACGCCAATTTCATTATTTACATGCATGATTGATACCAAAATCGTATCTTCACGCATGGCAGCTTTTAAAGCATTAATATCTAACAAACCGTTCGGCATTGGATCAAGATAATCAACTTCATAGCCTTCACGCTCAAGCTGTCGACAGGTATCTAACACAGCTTTGTGTTCAGTTTTAAGCGTAATGATGTGTTTGCCTTTTTTATGATAAAAATGTGCAATACCTTTGATAGCCAAATTATTAGATTCAGTTGCTCCTGAGGTCCATACAATCTCCTTACTATCAGCGCCAATTAGATCAGCCACTTGTTGTCTGGCCTTTTTAACTGCTTCATCGGCTTTCCAACCGTAATAATGAGAATTTGATGCTGGATTGCCAAAATCGCCATCCATAGTGAGGTGTTTTATCATTTGCTCTGCAACACGCTTATCAACAGGCGTTGTTGCTGAATAATCCATATAAGTAGGAGTTGACATAGTTTTATAATCCTTTGTTTAAGTTATGATCGTCAATGACCATTTGCAAGGTCTTGCCGTTCAAAAAAGTTCTAATTTGTTCACTAACTTCACACCACAACTGGTGTGAAATACATTGACGCCCATTGTGACAAGCGCCCATACCCTTACAACGACGTAGATCGATATTCTCATCCACCGCTTCAATAATTTGAGTTAAATTAATATCCTTAGCTGCAGCATCTAACAAATACCCACCACCTGGTCCACGCACACTTTTAACTAAGTCTGCACGACGTAGTTTGGCAAATAGCTGCTCCAAATACGACAAAGAAATATTTTGTCGCTGGGAAATAATATCTAAAGTAATAGGCTTGCCCGTATCATTAGATGCCAGATCCAACATGGCAGTTACTGCGTAACGACCTTTTGTGGTTAATTGCATATTGACCTCTTGTATAAAATAAACAGAACTTATTATACGCTTAACCTAGTTTTTTAGTCAAGTAAAAAACCTTTGGTGGTGAATGGTTATTTGCTTTCGATTTCCAAACCATCGACCGAGCTGTCTTTTTTCTCTTTAAGGTTTAACTCTTTAGACACTTTGTGCAATTGAGAATCAACATCATGCAGGTGCTTTAAGATAGAATTAATCGCCTTAACAGTTGGATCATCCTCACTACCACCTACAGCGTAAGAGTCAAAATGATCAGGTTTAACCGCTTTTTCCTTAATCACACGTCCTGGTACACCAACCACAGTTTTTCCTGCCTCAATTGATTTTACTACCACCGAATTAGAGCCGACTCTAACGTTATCGCCTAGGGTGATCGGGCCTAAAATTTTGGCGCCTGCACCAATCACAACATTGTTACCCAAGGTTGGGTGACGCTTACCTTTTTGCCAAGTTGTGCCACCCAAAGTAACGCCATGATACAAAGTAACATCATCGCCAATTTCTGCTGTTTCACCAATCACCACACCCATACCATGATCGATAAAAAAACGACGACCAATCGTTGCGCCTGGGTGAATTTCAATTCCGGTAAACCATCGAGATAGCATCGCAATAAAACGAGCAAACCATTTCAGTTTTAAGAGCCACAAACGATGTGTTAGACGATAAAACAACATCGCTTGAACGCCTGAATAACACGTAATTATCTCAAAAGTATTTCGAGCCGCTGGGTCGCGATTAAAAACGCTTTGAATATCTTCTATAAATCTCATGGCAAAATTATATCATAAATTACTAATAAACTTAATCACTCAATTCGTCATAGGCAAGGCCTATGACGAATAATCAACCACCGATCTAAAGCGCTTGTAACTCCACAAATATTGTTCGGGCTGGGTTTTGATTAGATCTTCAATCACTTGATTCATTAAAGCCACGTCTGCCTCGATTGAGCCTTGTTCTGACAGTATATTAACTGGTTTAAGATTAAGCTCATAGCCTTTACCTTTTGGCAGTCTAAATGCCCAAGTGAGTAAGACTTTGGCGTTATTTTTTCGGGCAAGCTTGACTAGTAGTGTCATGCTTCTCGCGTTGGTGTCAAAAAATGGCGCCAACACACTCCCCTCTTCACCTGGATCTTGGTCAGGCAAGATGCCAATTAATTCTTTATTTTTAAGAGCTCGCTGCAATTTAAGCACGCCTTTTTTATCCGCACTTGCCATTGTTAAATCTTGCTTTTGTCTGTTTTTAATCAGTAGCGCCTCTTGCTTAGCTTTTCTCAGTGGCTTATATAAAAAAGTGGTCGGCGTCTTAATTGATAGCACTCTACCCGTGATCTCCCAACAGCCAAAATGTGGTACCAATAAAATTACAGGCTGGTTACTATTAAGATGCTCAGAGCCAGTTGTTTTTGTAATATGCCTAGCATTATCTTTAAAACTTCTTAACCAAATAAAGCCAGATTCGCTCAAACCTTTGCCGGTTTCTATTAAAGATTTTTTAATTAAATCTTGTTGTTCAGCTTTGGCCAACTTAGGAAAGCAGACTTGGATATTTTTACGCACAATTTTTTTAGAGTCGCTGTCGCTCATATATAGATAATAACCAATCAATGAGCCTATTAAGTGATTCAGCCTCAGTGGCATCATGGCAAACAACTTTAGAATAAAACTAATCATTCACTTCGTCCAACATCGGCTTCATGGCACTAAGTAAATTCTTGTATAAATTCGGCGTGCGCTTTTCTTCGGTTAATAACCACTGTTTAAAATGATCACGTTCCGTCGGCATGGTAAAGCATGCTGGACAAGAATCTGCAATCACTGGCAAATTAACAGAGGCGGCAAAATCGGCTAATTGACGTTCGCGCACATACACCATTGGTCGAATAATACGTAGATCTTTAGCGTCATTAATATAGTGTGCTTTCATGGTTTGAATCTTGCCGTTGTGGCACATACTCATCATCAAACTTTCGCTCAAGTCATCCAAATGCTGACCCAATGCTAAGACGTTATATCCTTCACGTCTAGCAACTTTGTACATCAGTCCGCGCTTAATACGCGCACAAAACGAACAATAAGAATCCCCTTTCATGCTTTCTTTAGCTTGCTCAAGAATAGGAAATTCTTCAAAAAAATAAGGGGTATCGAATGTTTTAAAAAAAACCTCTAGTGTTTGTGGCTCAAAACCTTCCACCTGAGGATCGATGGTTACTATTCCTAAATCGAAATGAATCGGTGCATGACGCTGAAAATGTCTAAGCAGGTGAAATAAACTCAAGGAATCTTTACCACCAGAAACAGCTAACAATATCTTGTCACCCTCTTTAATCATACTAAAGTCATTAATAGCACGCCCCACAGGCTTCACCAGTAGTTTTGGTAGCACTACTCTTGGTATAGCCATTTCTGTTGTTGTTTTAGAGTTTTATCATCAAGCTCGGTGTTTAAGCTTAACTTGCAAAACGTTGGTGTTGTTTTGCCAATCATGACTGGAATTTCTAATAATAATTCATCGCGCAAAACACCAATTTTGATCACTTCACCCAAACCAAATTTGTTAATCTCGGCAATCAATGCTTTATCCTTTAACTGCTGATAGTTAACGCTAACAATTTTATCACCCACATACAATCCAGCATTTTGTGCTGTTGTATCTGCAAATACTTGAACAATTTGACTATAGTCACCCTGGGTGTTGATTGTCAAACCAAAATCTGATAAATCTTCAGAATGGGCAATAAACTCACATTTAACACCAACATAGGCAAAACTTAGCTGCAGTGGCAGCTCTTTTACACCATACAAATAATCATCAAAGAAAGCTGTTAGATCATCATCAATCAATTCATTCACAATTAACTGAATAGTGTTGTTTTCCAGGCCAGTATCTCGGTAATGCACCCATGCATGGCGTAAAACATCATCTAGTGACTTTGCATCCTGGGTTTGTTTTCTGATTTTAATATCTAACACAAAAGCTAATAAAGCACCCTTGGTGTAATAACTAACAATCGCATTAGCCGCATTTTCATCTTGCTGATAAAATTTTGTCCAAGTCTCGTAGCTAGATTCTGCCAATGATTGAGTTAATCGACCCCTAGATTTTTGCACTCGAGTGATAGTCTGTGCAAATAAATCAAGGTATTGCTCAGGGGTTAATAGTTTTGTTCTGAGAAGCGAAAGCTCATCATAATATGAGGTAAATCCCTCAAAAATCCATAACTGTTCTGTGTAATTTTCACGACACAAATCTAATTGATGGAAGCTAGCTGGCTTGATTTTTTTAACCCACCATGAATGAAAATACTCATGTGAACACAGTGCCAAAAATCGTGTGTAATCTTTTGTAATTTCCCCCATGCCTTCAATAGGAAGCTCTTTTCTTGAGCAAATTAAACTGGTGGAATTTTTATGCTCTAGGCCACCATAGCCTTTGGTTTTAACCAGGGTTAAAAATAAATAATCATCAAAAGGTATGTCATTGTTAAAAAAACTAATATGATGCTGACAAATAGTTTTTAGATCTTGTTTTAAGCGAGCAACATCCGCCTTGTGCATTCCAGTAATAGCCATTTGATGCTCAACCCCTTGCACCTCAAAATCAAATAAAGTGAAATCTGCCATTTCAACTGGATGATCAATCAAGTCTTGATAATTAGGCGCCTCAAAATTAAACTCGGCCACCTTTTTAAGCCCCGTAGCACATGACCAATCTCCCATAGTTTGAGCACTATTGACTGGTGTAATACATAATTCACATAGCTCATCTTCAAAACCAAGTGGCAGCAAAAACATACTGGTGCCGTTAAAAAAAGCTCGCTCATTAGTTAAATAGGCACTGCGAACTGACAGATCAAAGGCGTAGACTTCATATTTTAGTGTAATTTCATCACTACACGGATTTGCGATCCAATGATTTTTATCAAGCTTTTTAATGGGGATTAACTGTCCAGCGCTATTAGCCTTAACACTAACAATATTTTTAGCAAAATCACGTATTAAGTAACTACCAGGAATCCAACTTGGCAATGAAAACACCTGCCCTAAAGGGTTAGGGTTTTGAAGTTTTAGTTCAACTTCAAACAAATGTGCATGAAGGTTTTTAGCGGTAACCGTATAGCGAATCGCCATTATAACAACTGATCAATTGCAGCCTGAAACTCAAGCACAGACTTTTGATAACTAAGCGCTGCTTGCGCATAATTTGAGCGCACCTCTTGAACGTTGTTTTGTGCAGAAATCACAAAACTAACTTCTGAATTACCCAACTCATAACGACGCTTTTCTTCCTGAGCCCTTGACTTAGCAATTTCAATTCGAGCTTGATAGGAAGACAACAGTTTTTCCAAATGTGTTACTTTTTTCTCAAGAACACTAGCCTTGGCTGTCAGCTGCAAGTGTAATTCAGCTGCATTCTCTTTAGCCTTGGTAAGCTCTATTTGGGTTTTTTCTACGGCAGACTTTGCTTTTGTATTGCCTAATGGGTAACTTAGCCCTAGCCCCACATTCCAAATATCATCAGTATCATAGCCAGCCCCTAGTTTCAAATCTAACTGTAATTGGGTGTTATTTTTATCACTGTTTAACTGTCTAGTAAGTAGTGCTTGCTCAAGTTTAGCTATTTGCATTTCAGTAGTGTACTGCTTTAAGTGCCTGGACAAATCATCCACATTTGTGCGGTACAATTGATACAAATCATAATCACTGACCACAGATTCAACTGGCATATCAAGGGTAATGGCAAGCTCTTGCTTTAACAAGGCTAAATCTTGCTCAGCTTGAAGGTGCTGCTGATAAGCGCGTTGATAAGCGTCTTTTTGTAATAAGACATCAACTTTGTCAACCACTGATTGGGCAAATTTATCTGTAACTAATTTTAACTCTTGATCTGCCAACTTAAGCCGATTAGCCGTTAAAGCAAACTGCTGCTGAGCATTGCTTAAATCAAGCAATTTAAACAATTGAGATAAAACAAATGCTTCTGCATTTTGTTTAAGCTTAAGTGCACTAATTTCAACTTTAATTCTCGACAAGTCACTAGAAAGTCGATCGTTAATACCACCAGAATTTTTTAACAAAGGGTGTGTGTAATTAACCAAAAATTGATCGCTGGTAGTAGCATCAGTCCAAGTATTGGTAATAGAGACATCTGCACCTGTATCAACTAAATTGTGTGTTGCGCTGATACTACCACTAGAAATTTGATTATTAAGTTGATTTTTAGAGTCTAATGAGCTACCCAATACCCAATCTTGATTTGCCTTACTAGCAGTGTAATTAAGCTGTGATACTTGTTGTTCGAGCCCCTGTTGGGTAAAAAATGGATGTGTGTTTTTTAAGCGATCGACAAATTCAGACTGTGTCATTGCCACGGCATTAACACTAAACAATAAAGCAATACTCAGACTAAGTGTTTTATTCATTTAGGAATGGATTTTTTAATCTCGTTAATAATAGCGTATAGTTTTTTGCCCGTAGTGTCAATCACTACATCTGCCACTTCTTGATATAACGGCTCACGGGCCTCAAGTATGTCTCGAATGGTTTGCTCACGATTGGTTGACTGTTCTAACAAAGGTCGAGATTTTGACCTAGCAGTTCGCATGACCAATTGCTCAACACTCGAAGCCAAATACACCACAAAACTATTGTTCTTTAGTAGCGCTCTATTTTCAGCCTTAATAACAATACCGCCACCCGTTGCGATGACAATGTTAGAAATATCACAAAGCTCACTCAACATACTGGTTTCGCGCTGGCGAAACCCCTCTTCCCCTTCTACATCAAAAATATGATCAATAGAGACACCGGTACGCGCCACAATTTCAAAGTCTGAATCAAAAAAATCACGCTTTAACACGCAGGCTAGGCGGCGGCCAACCGAAGTTTTGCCTGAGCCCATTGGACCTACCAGAACAATATTAGCCACTTTATCCATTATGCTAAACTAGCCCAACTCATAACTAGCACCACAATACGGACACGCACCCTTGCCTTTTTCATCGAATTGAATAAAAACCTTAGGATGCATATTCCATTTTTGCGCATCTTTTGGTGGGCAATGAAAAGGCAGATCTTTAGCCTCTACCGTTGAGTAGCTAACATGCTTTTGCTGAAAACTATCTACAGAACTACTCACTTGCACAACCCCTGAGCAATCCAAGATTGGTATTGCGCGTTACGACCGTAAACACAGTCAAAATACAGTTTTTGTAGCACTTCAGTGACTGGGCCACGCGTGCCATTGCCAATTGTGCGATTATCCAACTCACGAATTGGGGTTACCTCTGCAGCAGTACCCGTAAAGAATGCCTCATCGGCGCAATAAACCTCATCACGCGTGATGCGCTTTTCAACCACTTTGTAACCTAAATCAGTCGCTAATTGGAAAATTGTATCACGAGTAATACCTGCCAAAGCGGATGTTAGGTCTGGCGTGTAAATAACACCATTACGCACAATAAAGAAATTCTCACCACTACCTTCTGCAACAAAGCCGTCGATATCCAGCAATAATGCCTCATCATAGCCATCTGTTAGCGCCTCTTGCAGGGCCAACATTGAGTTAATGTAATTGCCATTTGCTTTGGCTTTAGTCATGGCAATATTAACGTGATGGCGGGTATAACTTGATGTTTTAATACGAATACCATTTTTCATATTATCTTCACCTAAATACGCGCCCCACTCCCAAGCAGCAATAATAGTATGCACCTTAAGTGTGTCGGCACGTAAACCCATACCTTCTGAACCGTAAAAACACATTGGACGAATGTAGGCGCTGTCCAGGTTGTTTTTAGCAACTGCGTCTTTTTGTGCTTGATTAATTTCATCTTTTGAATAGCCAATATCCATATTCATAATTTTGGCTGAATTAAACAAACGATCAGTATGCTCTTCAATTCTAAAAATAGCTGGACCATTAGCAGTTTCATACGCACGAACACCTTCAAACACGCCCATGCCATAATGCAAAGTGTGTGTTAGTACATGAACTTTAGCATCGCGCCAATCAACCCACTCGCCGTCAAACCAAATTAAACCATCTCTATCGTCAAATCCTGGCATCTTCTTATTCCTTATCTAATTCAAACGCACTGTGCAATGAGCGCACCGCTAATTCTAAATATTTTTCATCAATCACTACTGAAATTTTAATCTCACTGGTGGAAATCATTTGGATATTAATCCCTTCATTATGCAATACCTCAAACATCTGTGAAGCAATTCCTGCATGCGAACGCATACCAATACCTACTAGAGACACTTTAACCACCTTGTCATCACTTTGTACGCCGATAGCATCCAAGTCCTTACAAACGACCTCTAAAATACTTAACGCTTTGGCAAAATCATTACGATGTACAGTAAAGGCAAAATTGGTCAAACCTTCACGCGCCGAGACACTTTGAACAATCATATCCACTTCAATATTCGCACTACTGATCGCTTTGAGAATTTTAAAGGCGATACCCGGTTTATCTGGCACACCAATCAAACTTAATTTTGCTTCATCTTTATTATGCGCAATGCCTGAAATAACAGCCTGTTCCATAATGTTTTCCTCACTAGTAATTAATGTACCAACAGGGTTATCGATCAACGATGATAACACCCTTAATGGCACTTTGTATTTCGACGCAAATTCAACCGAGCGAATTTGCAATACTTTGGAGCCAAGCGATGCCATCTCTAGCATCTCCTCGTAACTCACGGTATTCATCTTTCGAGCTTTAGGCTCAATGCGTGGGTCTGTGGTATACACACCATCTACATCCGTATAAATTTGACACTCATCTGCTTTAAGCGCTGCAGCCAATGCCACAGCCGTGGTATCTGAACCGCCACGACCAAGCGTGGTAACATGCCCCTGCTCATCTACACCTTGAAAACCGGCAACAATCACCACTTTTCCTGAATTAAGACTCTCATGAATACGATGATCATCAATAGACTTAATACGCGCTTTACCATGCTCTGAATCAGTCACAATACGTACTTGCGAACCAAGATAAGAAATTGCATCACAACCCAACTGTTGTAATGCCATAGCCAACAAAGAAATAGTAACTTGCTCACCGGTAGTTAGCAACATGTCCATTTCACGTAGAGACGGAACATCTTGAATCTCTTGGGCTAGTGCTGTCATTCGATTGGTTTCACCACTCATGGCGGAAACACTCACCACCAGTTGATCACCGCCATCTGCAAACGCTTTAATTTTTTTAGCAACTGCTTGAATTCGCTCAACCGAGCCTACTGAAGTACCGCCATATTTTTGTACAATTAACGCCATTAAACCATCTATAAATCAATAATCTCAAAATTATACCTCTATCCCCTTGGATTGCCTTTCTATTTTGGTATTATAGGCCTTGCCTATAATACTTATTCAAAAACCAAATCCAAGTCAATATCTTTAATAATTAGACCTTTGTTTTCTCCAAACACTTTAGATGTGTTTTTAGAAAAAACCTTGTACTCTTCAACTGAGCCTATTTCAGAAATTACATTTTTAATCTCTTTTTTGTTGCAAACAGACTCGCCCAATTCCGTACCTAAATATTCAAAAATACTAGACTTAACCAAACTAGATTTTGGATTTATACGATGATGTATATAGTTTAAATTAACATACACAGACAGCACCGGCAATCCAAACTCACCATCAATCATATTAGCTTTAAACTTCCCTTGAAATAACGATCCAGAACGCTTGTATTTTTGATTGAAATACATCGTATAACTAGTTCCTAGCTTTTGCATAAACTTCGAAATACCGTTCTCTGACTCTTGTTTTAATACTAAATGAAAGTGATTTGGCAACAGACAATAAGAAACAATAGATACTAATGCACCTGCATCTTCATCTTTTGCTACCCTCCCTTGGCCTTTATACCTATTGTTATTAATACTAGGGTTTGTACCGTCTTTATTTAGATCAATCAGCCTTTTAAAAAAATAATAAAGATCCTCTTGTGATTCAAATATATTACGCCTATCCACACCCCTGTTAAAAACATGGTAGTAGTGATCTTCGTTAAACTGTATTTTCCTAATTGACATTTTTTACCATTTTATAAGTATTATAGGCCTTGCCTATAATATCACAATTCAAAAAAAAGACTTGCATAAAACAAGCCTTTGTAAAGCAAGTATTATAGGCCTTGCCTATAATACAATTTATTTTTTGGCGCCGAAAACGTATTTTGGTTTAAAGACATAAACCAACAATGGAATGATGGTTAAAGCTAGAACCACATCAATAATTAATGCTTCAGAGATGAATAC
>JAHZJR010000074.1 GCA_022600805.1 Pseudomonadota bacterium | reverse complement strand
CATTCTTTGATAACTACCGTCCACAGTTCTACTTCCGTACAACTGACGTAACAGGTGCTTGTAAGCTACCTGAAGGCGTAGAGATGGTAATGTCAGGCGACAACGTGAAAATGGATGTAGAGCTATTATCACCAATCGCTATGGAAGATGGTTTGAGATTCGCAATTAGAGAAGGTGGCCGTACTGTTGGTGCGGGTGTTGTTTCTAAGGTTACGGATTAATTAGTTAAATAGAGACCGAAGATTTATTGTATAATCTTCGGTTTTTCGTTTGTAAAGATAGACACTACAAATAGATAGGACAAAACACATGAGCAATCAAAATATTAGAATTAAATTAAAAGCATTTGATCATCGTTTAATCGACAAATCAGCGCTTGAGATTGTAGAGACTGCTAAGCGTACTGGTGCTAGTGTAAGAGGTCCAATCCCTCTTCCTACTAAGAAAGAGCGTTTTACTGTATTGACATCTCCACACGTAAATAAGAAAGCAAGAGATCAGTATGAGTTAAAAACCTACATTAGATTAATGGATGTTATTAGCCCAACTGATAAGACGGTAGATGCTTTAATGAAGTTAGATTTGGCTGCTGGCGTTGATGTAGCGATTAAGCTTAACTAGACAGATATAAATAAATTAGGAATAAGATCATGGCAATTGGTTTAGTAGGACAAAAATTAGGTATGACGCGTTTAATAAACGACGATGGCTCAGCCACGCCGGTTAGCGTTATTAAAATTGAACCTAATCGCGTTGTTCAAACAAGAACACTTGAAGTTGATGGCTATAGTGCTGTTCAAGTTACAACAGGTGCAAAAGTTAACAAAAAAGGTGAAGCTAAAGTGCGTCGTGTGCCTGCTGCAATCAAGGGTCATTATGCTAAAGCTTCTACAGAAATTGGTCTAGGATTGTGGGAATTTAGAGCAGATGCAGACGATATTGCCGGTGCATCAAGTTTTGATATTTCTATCTTTGGTGCTGGCCATTACGTTGATGTAACAGGCCAGTCTAAGGGTAAAGGTTATCAAGGTGGTGTAAAGCGCCATAACTTCTCAATGCAAGATGCCACGCATGGTAACTCAATCTCTCACAGAGCAATTGGCTCTACAGGTCAGTGTCAAGAGCCAGGCCGTGTATTTAAAGGTAAAAAAATGGCTGGTCACATGGGTGATGAGCAAGTAACACAAGAGTGTTTAGAAATTGTTAGAGTGGACAGTGATAAGAATGTAATTTTGGTTAAGGGGTCAATTCCTGGCTCAACCAAAGGCATGGTTAAAGTTTCACTATCACCTAAGAAAGGCAAAATTAACGTTGAAGTAAGTAAAAATATTCAAGATAACGCGGCTACTGAGTCTGTTGCATCTGAAGAAGCAAATTCATAAGGTAGTTTTAAGATGAAATTAAGTATATTAAATATAAGCACAAACAAGTCAACTACGACCGAAGTAGCTGATACTATTTTTGCAAAAGACTACAACCAGTCTTTGGTGCATCAAATTACAACAGCTTACATGGCTGGTGGTCGACAGGGTTCGAAAGCTCAAAAGAATCGTGCAGCTGTAAGTGGTGGCGGTAAAAAGCCATGGAACCAAAAAGGTACTGGTCGTGCACGTGCAGGTACATCACGTGGCCCAATCTGGCGTTCAGGTGGTGTGACATTTGCTGCACAACCTCGTAGCTATGTTCAAAAAGTTAATAAAAAAATGTACAAAGGTGCGATTGCAGTTATTTTTTCTGAATTGGCACGCACTGATCGTCTTAAAGTAGTTACTGAATTTGATATTAAAGAAGCTAAAACTAAAAATGTAACTGCGATTCTTAAATCGTTAGATATTAAAGATGCATTATTAATGACAGATGAGCTAGATGAGAACTTATACTTATCTTCTCGTAACTTATATCATGTCGGTGTATGTGACACACAAAGTATAGACCCTATCAGCTTGATTGGTTATCAAAATGTTGTGGTTACTGAAGCTGCATTGAAGAGAATTGAGGCAATGTTATGAATCAAGAAAAAGTATTAAAAACCTTATTATCTCCTATTGTTTCTGAGAAGACAGCTATGTTGTCTGCTAGTAATCAATATGCATTCAAAGTGCGCGTTGATAGTAACAAAAAAGAAGTTAAAGCAGCTGTTGAGTTATTATTTGGGGTAACCGTTGAAAATGTTACAACGTCAGTTGTTAAAGGCAAAAAGAAAGTATTTAAAGGCAAAATTGGTCGTCGAGTCAATTGGAAGAAGGCAATGGTAAAAGTGTCTGATGGCCAAATGATTGATGTAAGCAGCACTTAAGAGAATATTATGGCACAAATAATTAAAAGAAAACCAACTTCACCTGGCAGAAGATTTGTTGTTAGTATTGTAGACAAAGAGCTACATAAAGGCGGACCTTATGCGCCGCTAACAGAAAGTAAGAGTAAAACTGCGGGTCGAAATAATCACGGCCGTATTACTACACGTCATATGGGCGGTGGTCATAAACAGCGCTACCGTGTAATTGATTTCAAACGTAATAAAGATGATATTGCTGCACGTGTAGAACGCATCGAATACGATCCTAATCGTAGTGCAAATATTGCCTTGGTACTGTATGCAGATGGTGAACGTCGTTATATTATTGCTCCTAAAGGTTTAAAAGCCGGTGATAGCGTCATTTCTGGTTCAACAGTTGCTATTCAAACAGGTAATGTAATGCCATTAGCAAACATACCGTTAGGTAGTGTGGTTCACTGTATTGAGCTGCAGCCAAAGAAAGGTGCTCAAATTGCACGTAGTGCAGGAACATCAGCCCAGTTGATTGCTAAAGAAGGTAACTATGTCACGTTAAGATTGCGTTCTGGTGAAGTTCGTAAAGTTTTAGCTGAATGTCGTGCAACGATTGGTGAAGTTTCCAAGTCAGAGCATAGTTTAAGAAAATTAGGTAAAGCGGGTGCAACTCGCTGGAGAGGTGTTAGACCAACTGTTCGTGGTGTAGTAATGAACCCAGTAGATCACCCACATGGTGGTGGTGAAGGTAAAACAAGTGGTGGTCGTCACCCTGTTTCTCCATGGGGTACACCAACTAAAGGTTATAAGACACGTAGCAACAAGCGTACTGATAAACTTATCGTACGTCGTAGAAATAAGGGTTAATCATGGCTAGATCATTAAGAAAAGGACCATTTGTTGACGAGCACTTAATCAAAAAAGTATTAACAGCTCAAGATAACAATGACAGAAAACCAATTAAAACGTGGTCACGTCGCTCAGTAATCGTACCTGAGATGATTGGTTTAACAATTGCAGTTCATAACGGCAGAGCACATGTTCCTGTAGCAATTACAGAGGAGATGATTGGACATAAGTTAGGTGAATTTGCTTTAACTAGAACGTTCAATGGACACTCTGGCGATCGTAAGTAATTAAAGGTGAATGACATGAAAGAAGTTAAAGCAGTACATAAATACGCAAAAGGTTCATCTTTTAAAGTGAGACTAGTTGCGGATCAGATTCGTCAAAAATCAGTAGAAGAAGCATTAAATATCCTATCGTTTAGCAACAAGGGTGCGGCGAAATTAGTCAAGAAAGTTTTGAATTCAGCTATTTCTAACGCTGAGCATAATAACGGACTTGATATTGACGAGTTAAAAGTAAGCAGTGTTTATATTGACGAAGGTTCAACGATGAAGAGAATTCGTCCAAGAGCTAAAGGTCGTGCAAACAGAATTTTAAAAAGAACAAGCCACATTACTGTTGGCGTGAGTGCAGGTTAAGTTATGGGTCAAAAAGTAAATCCAAAAGGTATTAGATTAGGTATCGTTAAAGACTGGGATTCTAAGTGGTATGCCAATTCTCAAGATTATTCGAAATTCTTATTGTCTGATATCGAGGTTAGAGATTTCTTATTCGAGAAATTAAGCTCTGCTTCTGTAAGTCGTGTGCAAATTGAGCGTTTAGCTAATAATGCTAAAGTCACGATCCATACTGCTCGCCCTGGTATTGTTATTGGTAAAAAAGGTGCTGATATTGAACAGTTAAAAGCAACAGTATCAAATATGATGGGTATTCCTGTTCATATCAATATTGAAGAAATCAAAAAGCCAGAACTAGACGCACGTTTGGTGGCTGAGAATATTGCTCAGCAACTAGAAAAGCGTGTGATGTATCGTCGTGCAGTTAAGCGGGTATTAGGTAATGCTACACGTCTAGGTGCACAAGGTATTAAAGTCATGGTAAGTGGACGTTTGAATGGCGCTGAAATTGCCCGTTCAGAGTGGTACCGTGAGGGTCGTGTGCCATTACATACTTTTAGAGCAGATGTGGATTATGCTCATTATGGTGCAAATACTCAATACGGTGTTATTGGTATTAAAGTTTGGATCTTTAAAGGTGAAATTCTTGACCATAAAAAAGGTACATTAGATGAGGTTGCTCGTCGTGGTGCTACAAATCAAATCGGTAAGAAGTAATAAGGACTGAGAAATGTTACAACCTAAGCGTACAAAATTTAGAAAAATGATGAAAGGCCGTAATCGCGGCCTAGCAACTGGCCATAAGGTTAGTTTTGGTGAAATCGGTCTACAAGCGACAGGAAGATGTCGCATGACTGCCAGACAAATTGAATCGGCGCGTCGTGCAATGACTCGTCATGTTAAACGTCAGGGAAAGATATGGATTCGTGTATTCCCAGACAAGCCTATTACTAAAAAGCCTCTTGAGGTTCGTATGGGTAAAGGTAAAGGTAGTGTTGAATACTGGATCGCACAAATTAAACCGGGTCAAATGTTATTCGAAATGCAAGGTGTTGATGAAACCGTTGCAAGAGAAGCCTTCGCATTAGCCTCCGCCAAGTTACCAGTAAGTACAAAAGTTATTAAAAGGACGGCAATGTAATGGACATTAAAGCATTAAGAGAGCAAGATATCTCAACACTAAACGAGACGTTGATGACGCTTCTAAAAGAGCATTTTGAATTGCGTATGCAACATCGTAGTGCCCAATTAGATGATTCAACTAAATTAGGCAAAACGAAAAGGTCTATTGCACAAGTAAAAACGATTATTAAAGAGAAACAAGCATGAGTGATAATAAAGTAGAACGCGTACTAATGGGTACAGTTGTAAGCGCTGGTCGTAACAAGACGATTGCTGTTGAAATTGAACGTAAAGTTAGACATCCTATTTATAAAAAATACATCAAGCGTAGCACGAAAGTTCACGCTCATGATGAAAAGAATGAATGTTCAATGGGTGATACAGTAAGAGTGGTAGAGTCAAAGCCATTCTCAAAGACTAAACATTGGGCATTGATTGAAGTGGTTGAGAAATCAGTTTCAGTTGATTAATATCTAAATTTAAAGAGAGTAAGACATGATTCAAATGCAAACAAAACTTAGTGTTGCCGATAATAGCGGCGGTGTTAAGGCAATGTGTATTAAAGTTTTAGGTGGTTCAAAGCGTCGTTATGCTAATATCGGTGATGTGATCAAAGTAAGTATTAAAGAAGCTTCTCCACGCGGTAAAGTTAAAAAAGGTGATGTTTATGACGCAGTTGTTGTGCGTACTGCCCAAGGCGTTCGTCGCGCTGACGGTTCACGTATTCGCTTTGATAACAATGCAGTTGTTCTGTTGAATACTAAATTAGAGCCGGTTGGTACGCGTATCTTTGGCCCTGTAACACGTGAATTACGTAATAAGCAATTTATGAAAATTGTGTCGTTAGCTCCAGAGGTTCTGTAATGCAAAAAATTAAATTAAATGACGAAGTTATTATTATTGCTGGTAAAGATAAAGGCTCTACGGGCACAATTACAAAAGTATTAGATAATAAGGTTATCGTTGAAGGCAAGAATATTGCAAAGAAGCATGTTAAAGGAAATCCTAATTCTGGTGTTGCAGGTGGCATTATCGATACCGAGATGCCTTTAGCAATTTCAAATGTAGCTATTTTTAATGCAGAAACAAATAAAGCTGATAGAGTTGGTATTCGTACTAATAAAGACGGCAACAAGGAAAGATTTTTTAAATCAAACGGCAAAGCAATCGTTTGAGCAAGTTAAGGAAATAAACCGTGTCTAGATTACAAGAAGAATATATAAATGTTATTAAGCCAGCTTTACAAAAAGAGCTAGATATTAATAACCCAATGGCAGTGCCAAAAATTGAAAAGATTACTATTAATATGGGTCTTGGGAGTGCGCTGGGCGATAAGAAAGTTTTGCAAAGTGCATTAGAGGAAATGGGCCTGATTTCTGGTCAAAAAGCCCTCACATGTAATGCGCGTAAATCTGTCGCTAGTTTTAAGATTAGAGAGGGTAATGCGATCGGTTGTAAGGTAACTCTTCGTAAAGAGAAAATGTATGAATTTCTTGATCGTTTAGTTAATGTGGCAATCCCTCGTATTCGCGATTTCCGTGGTTTAAAGCCAACCTCATTTGATGGTCGTGGTAATTACAACATGGGTATCACAGAGCAAATTACATTTGCTGAAATTGATTTTGAGAAAGTAACACAAACTCGTGGCATGGATATTGCGATCACGACAACTGCTACTTCTGATGATGACGCTAAGAAACTATTAGCAATGTTTAAATTCCCATTTAAAGGATAAGGAAAATGGCTAAAAAGTCTATGATAAATAGAGATATCAAGCGTTCTAAGATTGCTGAAAAGTTTAAATCTAAGCGTCTTGAACTAAAGAAAATTATTAAGAGTGTAAACTCTTCTGACGAGGAGCGATTCCAGGCGACGATTAAGTTGCAAGCACTTCCGCGTGATGCATCACCAACACGTCAACGTAGTCGTTGTGGTTTGACGGGTCGTCCCCATGGTTTCTACCGTAAGTTTGGTTTGGCTAGAACTAAACTTAGAGAACGCACTATGAACGGTGAAGTTCCCGGTTTATCTAAAGCAAGCTGGTAAGGAGAAATAATATGAGTATGTCTGATCCTATCGCTGACATGTTAACTAGAATTCGCAACGCACAAATGGTTGAGAAGAAAGAGGTTAACATTCCAGCATCAAATTTAAAATCGGCTATCGCTTCTGTTATGCAACAGGAGGGCTACATTGAGTCTTTCTCTGTTGACGGTGAAAAAGCGGCTAAAACATTAACAATCAAACTTAAATATTTTGAAAATAAACCGGTTATTGACACATTGCAACGTATCTCTAAGCCAAGTTTAAGAGTTTATGCCGCTAGTAGTGAAATGCCAAGTGTAATGAATGGCTTAGGTATTGTTATTGTTTCTACCCCTAAGGGTGTTATGACTGGACAATCTGCTACTACCCAAAATGTGGGTGGTGAAGTTTTGTGTAGCGTTTACTAAGTTTGGAGAGATTAAATGTCTAGAGTAGCAAAAGCACCAATTACAATTGAATCTGGCATTGATGTATCTATGTCTGGTTCAACAATGACTGCAAAAGGAAAGTTGGGTCAAATGGCCATCGACATCAACCCATCTGTTGTGGTTGATGTTAAGGATGATCAGATTACATTTACTATTGCCAAAGTTGAGAAAAAAGCCGAAAAATTAGCCTGGGCGCAAGCAGGTACTGCAAGAGCGAATGCCGCTAATTTAATTCAAGGCGTTTCTGCAGGTTGGGAGAAAAAATTAACGTTAATTGGTGTTGGTTATCGTGCCAAAGCAATGGGTAAATCCCTTGATTTAACACTAGGATTTTCACATCCAGTTATTTATGCCCTACCTGAAGGTATCAGTGTTGAGACACCATCTCAAACTGAGATTATTGTTAAAGGTATGGATAAGCAAAAAGTTGGCCAAGTGGCTGCAGAAATTAGAGCTTATCGTCCACCAGAGCCATATAAAGGTAAAGGTGTTCGTTATACTGATGAACATGTTGTTCGTAAAGAAGCTAAGAAGAAATAATTGATAAGGTATTCAAAATGAAACTTTCTAAAAAACAAGCTCGTTTAAGAAGAGCAACCAAGTTTAGAGCTCAGCACGCTGATAGAGGTACTGAACGTCTATGTGTTCATAAAACTTCTGCTCATATTTATGCGCAGATCATTAGTGGCTGTGGCACAAAGACACTTGCCTCTGCTTCTTCAATTACTACTAAAGTTAAGAATGGCGGTAATATTGATGCAGCGACACAAATCGGTGCGGCAATTGCTAAAGCGGCCAAGAAAGCCAAAGTTACTAAAGTAGCCTTTGATCGTTCAGGGTTCAAATACCATGGCCGTATCAAGGCGTTGGCTGATGCAGCAAGAGACGGCGGATTAGACTTCTAATCAACGGTTCAACTAAGACAATATTAAAAGGCGAGAATAATGGCTGAATATAAGAAAAATAATAATAACGACGACAATGAATATATCGAAAAATTGGTTAATATCCGTCGTGTTGTAAAAGTAGTTAAGGGTGGTCGTATCTTTGGTTTCTCAGCACTAGTTGTAGTGGGTGATGGCAAAGGTAAAGTTGGCTATGGTACGGGTAAAGCACGTGAAGTGCCTGCCGCTATTCAAAAAGCAATGGATAAAGCTAAACGCGCAATGAAAACTGTTCCTTTAGTGAATGGCACATTACATTACCCAGTTACTTCAAATGTAGGCGCAGCAAAAGTTTACATGCAGCCAGCTTCAGAAGGTACAGGTGTGATTGCCGGTGGCCCAATGCGTAGTGTTTTAGAAGCGGTTGGCGTACACAATATTCTTGCGAAATGTAATGGTACTCGTAATCCAATTAGTGTTGTTCGTGCGACAGTTGAAGGGCTTACTTCAATGTCTTCACCAGCAATGGTTGCTGCTAAGCGTGGCAAAACAGTTGAACAAATAAACGGAGAAGCATAATGGCCGGAAAAACTGTCACTGTGACATTATTAAAGAGCTTTTATGGTCGTTTGCCATCTCACCGTGCTACGGTAACAGGCTTAGGCTTAAAAAGAATTAACCATACTGTAACCTTACAAGATACGCCAGAAGTTAGAGGCATGATCAACAAGGTTTCTTACTTATTAAAAGTAGAGGATTAAAAAGATGTTTTTAAATACATTGGCACCTAATGAAGGTGAAAAGAAAGGTAGAAAGCGTGTTGGCCGAGGAATTGGTTGTGGCTGGGGTAAAACTTGTGGCCGTGGTCATAAAGGTCAAAAGTCACGTTCTGGTGGATTTACTAAAGTAGGTTTTGAAGGTGGACAGATGCCTTTACAGCGTCGTCTTCCAAAAGTTGGTTTCTCTTCAAGAGTATCAATTGTTACGTCTCAAGTAACGCTATCTGAAATTGACAAACTTGAAGAGTCAGAAATTACAGTTGATGTTTTAAAGCAACACAACTTAGTGACTAAAAATATTAAGCGTGTTAAGGTTATGTTGTCAGGTGAGATTACTCGTGCAGTAACGCTTACAGGCATTAAGGCGACAAAAGGCGCTAAGGCGGCAATCGAAGCTGCTAAAGGTTCTGTTAACGAGTAATTTATGTCTCAACCTTTAGGCCTTTCTCAAGACTTATCAAAGCGCATCCTTTTTTTATTGGGTGCGTTAATCGTTTTTAGATTAGGTACACATATCACCATTCCATTTATTTCAAGCGCTGCTTTGGCGTCTTTAGTGCAAGATCAGCAAGGCACAATTTTGGATATGTTTAATATGTTTTCTGGTGGTGCATTAGAACGCTTATCAATTTTTACTTTGGGCATTATGCCTTATATTTCAGCGTCAATCATTGTTACTCTAATGACTTCTGTGATCCCGAAATTAGAGCAGCTTAAAAAAGAGGGTGAGACAGGTAAGCGGAAAATAACACAATACACACGTCTAGGAACTGTGGTTTTGGCACTATTCCAATCTTATGGTATCTCTATTGCACTTCAATCTCAAAGTGCAGGCGGCGTTGCTTTAGTTACTCAAGGTGGCTTTACCTTTAGCATGGTGACGGTCGTTACGTTAACAACAGGCACGTTATTTTTGATGTGGCTAGGTGAGCAAATTACTGAAAAAGGAATTGGCAACGGTATATCGATGATTATCTTTGCAGGTATTGTTTCTGGTTTGCCGTCAGCCTTTGGATCGACTTTGTCATTAGTTTCAACTGGTGAATTGACTGTTATTTTGGTTGTGATCCTACTAGCTATGACGCTATTAGTAACAGCGTTTGTTGTTTTTATGGAAAGAGGTCAGCGACGTATTACAGTTAATTATGCGAAACGCCAGCAAGGTCGTAAGATGGTTGGTGGACAAAGCTCATACTTACCGCTTAAGATTAATATGGCCGGTGTTATTCCACCAATCTTTGCCTCTAGTATTATTTTGTTTCCGGCTACCCTAGGTGGCTGGTTTTCACAAAGTGAAGGGTTAGGTTGGTTAGCAGATTTAACAGCTAGTATCTCTCCAGGACAGCCATTGTATGTTATGTTTTATGGTTTGGCGATTGTATTCTTTACATTCTTCTATACCGCATTAACATTTGATTCAAAAGATACGGCTGATAATTTGCGTAAATCGGGTGGTTTTATTCCGGGTATTCGTCCGGGTAAGCATTCAGCTGATTATATTGATTCAGTCATGTCTCGCTTAACAGCCTCTGGTGCTATTTATATTACAGCAGTGTGTTTGTTGCCAGAATTTTTAATTTTATATTGGAACGTGCCATTTTACTTTGGCGGTACCAGTTTATTGATCATCGTCGTAGTGGTGATGGATTTTATCGCGCAAGCCCAATCTCATTTAATGTCTAATCAGTATGAGTCATTAATGAAGAAGTCAGGCTTAAATTAACTAAAGGTAGTAATCATGAAAGTAAGAGCATCAGTTAAGAAAATTTGTAATAATTGTAAAGTTATTAAGCGTCACGGTGTCGTGCGTGTGATTTGTAAAGAGCCTCGTCATAAACAAAGACAAGGCTAATTTCAATTGACATTGTTAAGCGTGCAACGTATAATTGCCCGTTTTTCAAATTTGAATTTTGTCAGAATTTCAATACAGAAATTTCATCAAAATTAAGACTAAGAAGTAAGGGTATAAAGGAAAACTATGGCTAGAATAGCGGGAATCAACATTCCAACACACAAACACATTGTAATTGGCTTGCAGTCAATTTTTGGTATCGGTGAAACAAGATCTAAGGATATTTGTGCAACCCTTAACATTGACCCTTCGACTAAGGTCTCTGAGATTCCCGAAGACCAAGTGGAGCTTATTCGTGCTGAAGTTGCAAAATTTGAAGTAGAAGGTGATCTTCGTCGTCAAGTAGCTCTTGATATTAAGCGCTTAAAAGATCTAGGTTGTTACCGTGGTGTTCGCCATAGAAAAGGATTACCGCTTCGTGGTCAAAAAACCAAAACTAACGCCAGAACTCGTAAGGGTCCTCGCCGTTTAATTAAATAATAATAGGTAGATATTATGGCTAAGGCACCAATTAAAAAGAAATCTAAAAAAGTAATCACCGATGGTGTTGCGCATATTCATGCAACATTCAACAATACTATCGTTATGATTACTGATCGTCATGGTAATGCAGTTTGTTGGGCAACTTCAGGTGGCTCTGGTTTTAGAGGTTCTAGAAAATCAACGCCATTTGCAGCTCAAGTTGCTGCCGGCAACTGTGGCGAAAAAGCATTAGCTTTCGGCATGAAAAACTTAGACGTTCGTGTTAAAGGCCCTGGTCCTGGTAGAGATTCTGCCATCCGTGGTTTAAATGCACAAGGGTTAAAAATTCAATCAATTACAGATGTAACGCCAATCCCTCATAATGGTTGTCGTCCTTCTAAGAAACGTAGAGTATAAGGATAAATTATGGCTAGATATACTGGACCAACTTGTAAATTAGCACGTCGCGAAGGCACGGACTTATTTCTAAAGAGCGGCATTAGATCGTTAGATTCTAAATGTAAAGTTACTCAATTACCAGGTGTTCACGGTGCAAACGCCCGTCGCCAGAAAGGAACTGAGTATGGTTTACAGCTGCGTGAAAAGCAAAAAGTAAGACGTATTTACGGCATTTTAGAAAAGCAATTCCGCTCATACTACAAGAGCGCTTCTCAAAAGAAAGGCTCTACGGGCGAAAACTTGTTATCTTTACTTGAGTGTCGTCTTGATAACGTTGTATACCGTATGGGATTTGGTTCTACACGTGCAGAAGCTCGACAGTTGGTTTCACATAAATCTATTTTGGTGAATGGTTCTATTGTTAATATTCCTTCATATCAAGTGAGTGCAAATGACGAAATTTCAATTCGTGAAAAAGCCAAGAAACAAAGTAGAATCCAGCTTGCAGTTGAGCTGGCAGAACAAGGTGATCAGCCAGATTGGATTGATGTTGATTCTAAAGCTCTGAAAGGCTTGTTTAAAAATGTTCCTGCTCGTGATGATTTGTCTTCAGACATTCAAGAACATTTGATTGTTGAATTGTATTCTAAGTAAGGAATTTAATATGCAAGGTAACGCAAAAGATTTTTTAAAGCCAAAGTTAGTTGAGTCTACACAAACTGCTAACAATGAATTTAAAGTTGTACTTGAGCCATTAGAAAGAGGTTTTGGACACACATTGGGTAATGCCCTTAGAAGAACATTGTTGTCTTCTATGACAGGTTCTGCTGTAACAGAAGTGGCTATTGATGGTGTCATGCATGAATTTTCTACGATTGAAGGTGTTCAGGAGGATGTATTAGACATACTTCTTAACCTTAAAGAAGTTTCTGTTGCTCTAAACACGGCTGAAAGTGCTGAAGTTGTGATTGACAAAAAAGGCCCTTGTGAAATTACAGTAGCAGATATTGAAACAAACGGTGGCGATATTACTGCGCATAATCCTGAGTTTGTTATTGCAACCGTTAATGAAGGTGGTCATATGCGTATGACACTTAAAATTGGCACAGGTATTGGCTATGATACAGCAGCTTCTCGTTCTGATGAGGCAACTTCAATTGGCGGTATTCAGCTAGACGCTAGCTTCTCGCCAATCAAGCGTGTTAGCTTTACTGTTGATGCAGCTAGAGTTGAGCAGAAGGTTAATCTTGATAAGCTTAACATAGTGATTGAAACTAACGGTTCTGTTGATGCAGAAGCTGCTATTAAGCGCGCTGCATCAATTCTTCAAGATCAACTTTCTTCTTTTGTAGAATTAGAGTTAGTTGAAGAGGAAGAAGCGCTACCAACTTCTGATGATTTTGATCCTCAGTTGTTAGCAGCAGTTGATGAGCTAGAATTAACAGTACGTAGCGCTAACTGCCTTAAAGCAGAGCAGATCTACTATATTGGTGATTTAATCCAGAAGTCTGAGCAAGACTTATTGAGAACGCCTAATTTAGGTCGTAAATCATTAAACGAAATTAAAGAAGTATTGACTGACAAAGGTCTAGATTTAGGAACGGATATTCCTAATTGGCCACCAGTTGATCTAATGAGTGAATAAGGAAATAGCATGAGACATAGAAAGTCAGGTAGACAACTAAATCGTAACTCTTCTCACCGTAAAGCAATGTTTAAAAACATGGCAAACTCTTTGTTTGATCATGAAACAATCAAAACGACTTTGCCAAAGGCAAAGGAGCTACGTCGTGTTGTTGAGCCATTAATTACTAAGGCTAAGACAGACAGTGTTGCCAATCGTCGTAATGCATTTGCAAAGCTTCGTGATGATGCAATGGTGGCTAAATTATTCACGCAACTAGGTCCGTTCTACAAAGATCGCCCTGGTGGTTATATTCGTATTTTAAAAGCTGGTTTCCGTACTGGCGATAAAGCACCGATGGCGATTGTTCAATTGGTTGACTTTGACAGCAAGACTGCTGATTCTACAGATTCATAAGGAAAAAATAATATGCCTTCAATTAAAGTAAGAGAGAACGAACCATTTGATATTGCCCTTAGACGTTTTCGTCGTTCATGTGACAGAGCTGGTGTTATTACCGATGTACGCAAGAAAGAGTTTTTCGAAAAGCAAACATGGGTTAACAAGCGTATGAAGGCAGCAGCCGTTAAGCGTACTCATAAAGAGATGGCTAAAAATCGTGTACATAGAAAGAGAATGTACTAGAAGAAGTTAGATGCCATCAGGTGTTTAAATTTTCTGTTAATGCCGATCTTTGTATCGGCATTTTTTTTTAATTAACTTATTAGATAACTATGTCAGAACTAAAAGCCCGTATTACCAATGATATGAAAGTATCCATGAAGGCCAAAGACAAACAGGCTGTTAAAGCAGTGCGTATGATTTTGGGTGCCATCAAACAAAGAGAAGTAGATGAGCGTATTGAGCTTGACGATGCTGAAGTTTTAGCGGTTATTCAAAAAATGGTTAAACAGCGTAATGATTCTATTGCTCAGTTTAAACAAGCAAAGCGTGATGATTTGGTGGCGGTTGAAGAAGCTGAGTTGGCTATTATTAATGCCTACCGACCAGCGCAACTTTCAGAGGCCGAAGTGGCCAGTGCAGTTGATAAGGCTATTATTGATTCAGGTGCCTCTTCTATGCAAGATATGGGTAAGTTGATGGGATTATTGAAAGCGCAACTTGATGGCAAGGCTGATATGGGTTCTATTTCTGCTTTGATCCGTTCTAAACTGTCTTAGTGATTGGTTTGCTGTCTTTAATAAGTCTGTTTTAGGTTATCAGTATTACGCTGATAAAATATGCGGAATAGCATTATATTGATTTCACTATAGGTTTTATATAATTAATTAGCATTAAGTATATTTGAAACCTCTCCCCAAGAAGGGTATGTTTAATGTACTGTTTGCTAATCACTATTTTTTTCGTAAATTTTGAATATTCAAGACATTTTTGAGTAATATTTGCAAAAATAGTTTTTTTTCATGCTGTTTTACTGCAAATATTGCTCTTTTATTTGATTTTTATTCATTATTAATCAAAAAAGTCTAATTTTTCTTTATTTTTATCTAAAAATTATTGTATTTAGCCCTATTTTTTCTATTTATTATATTTTTGCCAAATTTTTTTATTTGCATTACTTTGTCAATTTTTTCCTTATAATAAATAATTTTTTAGGGAGAACAAAATGAAATTATTAGTAACGCTCTTATTAATTAGTGGCTTGGCAAGCGCACTAACAACACCTGACTATGAAAAGGAGGCTCGTTGGGCTAGTTTTATTGAAGATGGGTTAATGGACGGTGATGTGGTTTGGATAGAGAATGGTGAAAAAGAATTTTTATCTATATTGACCGAAGCTGAATCAGATTCAAACAAAGTTGCCATCATTGTGCATGGTTTGGGTGTACATCCTGATTGGACGGGCGTGATTCAACCACTGCGTCTATCTCTAACTGAGCAAGGCTATCATACCCTCGCTATTCAGTTGCCAGTATTGGCCAATGGTGTTGAGGGTAAAGAATATGTTGGTTTATTTTCAGATTCGGATAAACGCATTCAGGCTAGCGTTGATTACATTAAAAGTACAGGCAAGGAAGCAGATCTATTGGTTGCGCATAGTTTAGGAGCAACAATGGCGACGCATTATTTCTCAAACACTCCTAAACATCCATTTAAAAAATTTGTGGCAGTTGGCATGAACGGTGGTTCAGTGCCTTACTTGCCTAGTGTTGATATTCCATTGTTGGATATTTATGGCACTGCCGACATTGATCCTGTTTTAAAAACAGTAATACAAAGGCGTGAGGCAGCTAAGAATAATAGTCAGTATGTTCAAAGAATGATACAAGGAGATCATTTTTTTAATGAACAAAGTGATTTGTTGACCCAGGCGGTTGGTGATTGGCTGAAATAGCTCCGTTATTATTACTGGGTGTATTTTCCGGCTTTATTGCTGGCTTGCTGGGTGTTGGAGGCGGCCTAATCATTGTTCCGGCTTTGTTGTACTTGTTATCCAGTAGTGTTGATCAATCGGCCTTAATGCATACAGCAGTAGGCACTGCTTTAGCGGCAATT
>JAHZJR010000125.1 GCA_022600805.1 Pseudomonadota bacterium | reverse complement strand
TGACCGCGAGCAACCAGATCCCGACGTCGATCGCGGCGTCGGAGTTGCGGGCAACCATTCCTTGGTCGACGAGTTCCTTGATCAGCGTTGCGAACACCACGATGCACACCGCGGCGACCAAAATCGCGACCTGCGAAATCACGAATCGAATTCTGTAGTCGCGGATAAGGCCAAAGATCCTCAGCATCGACGTCGGCATGCGTTCTCTCTTTCGTTCGGCCTGAGAATAGACAGAGAGTAACGCTGGAGGAGGGCGTCCACACGTTGGTCAAAGGTGTTCGTTCAGTGGGGAATTCCCTATGTGGGATATCAGGGTTTCGGATATCCGGGTCAGCCAGAACTGCTGCAATTTCGTGTGGAGCCTCCTGTCAGGATTGAACTGACGACCTTTCGCTTACAAGGCGCTTGAAGACCGTCCTCATGCGTCCCCAAGAGTCCGTTGAAGGCCTACTAGCTTGGGAAACTCATCCGGGCGAGTCCAGGAAAGTCCACCGAAATTTCGGGGACTTGTGACACCGTCGTGACAGCGTAAGTATCACGCGACCAGGCTGAAGAAGGGCCACCGTAGTTCCTCAAACTGCGTACCACTTGCTACTCGCGGCTGGCGCTACTGTGTGGCACGCGGCGGGAGACGTGGCCAGTGCCAGCACGCAGTGCCTGCTTGTTTCCACGGGCAGCGGATTCAGGCGATCCCGGTTTCGAGACAGGAATCGAGACGCTCCGGTCTCGCGCCACTCTGCAGGCGGAAAAGGCGCTTCACGCTGTCAAGCAGACATCTGCACGAGCTGGGTGGCTACGAGGTGGTTTTGCCATCGTGTCAGTGGGTGCGTCTAGCTTGGAGGGATGTCGGGCGACAGGACTGGGGCGAAATGGACCCCCGAGGAAGTTGCTGCACTCATCGAATACATTCGTGCTGATACTCATCGGGCAGAGATCGCCCGTCAGCTGGGCCGCTCGCAAGGTGCCCTCTGCTCCGTTGCGAACCGACTGATCCCCCTCGCCTGCCGGCCGCCCGGCGGAGGCCAACCATGGGGTCTGCTGCGACAGGAACTACTCGCCTCGCCGTCGGCTGGCGAACGCGATTGGTGGGCGCTGTACAAAGCTGCGCCGCGGGAAAACCGCCCCCGGGCTCAACGGCCGAGACCGAAACCACCGCCACCGCCACCGCTCGACCGTGAGCTTATCGACTCGGAACCACCGGCGCTGCTCGACAGTGACGTTGTTGAGTTGGGTCCGCTCGTCGCTTATGCGGTCGGCGAACTTACTGACGAACGCCTGCGGTTCGTCATGTTCTGCCTGTTGGGTCTCGCTCACGGGTCGACCACCCTGCAGTCAATCGGCGATCAGTTGGGTGTGTCCCGCGAACGGGTCCGCCAGTTGGAAGCACAGGCCTTGACGCTTATCGGCGGTCGCTGGCGGCACACGGTGCTAGGCGCGGCTATCAACCAGTTCGCCGACACGGACGACTCGTTGGCGGAGCGTCTCATCGATGCGGTCGACGGGGAATTCCGATGCCAGCCAGTCTGGTTGGTGAAAGCCTTGTGCCAGATGGCCGGGTACTCGGTCGAACGGGCCGCCAACATTGGAGAGCTGGCCAGTCAGCACCTTATCCGTCGACGGGAGAGACGACGCGAGCAGTTTCGCCAGGAGGCTCGCGCCGAGCGACTGCAGGGCAAAGCCGATGCGATCGTCGATCGGTGGATGCGTGACGCGGTATGGCCAGCAAGCGACACACCGTGCACGCTCAACAGCCCCTGCGAGCGCCGCCGCATGCCGACCGGTGGCTCTCGCAGACCCCGTATCGAAGACCGCTCGTTCTACTCGGACAAACTAGGCAGGGCAGTCTATTTCGAGTCCCGCATCGAAGAGGCTGTCCTAACTATCGTCGAGCGAAGCACCAGAGCGGTGGCCTACCAGGAACAGCCATGCGAAATCCCCTACCTGGGCGCAGATGGCCGCCGGACCTATTTCCCTGACCTACTGCTTACGCTGGATGACGGACGCTCCCTGCTCATCGAGATCAAGCCGCTGTGGCAAATGGCCCTAACCGACAGTCGCATCAAATACTTTGCAGGCCAACGGTTTGCAGCTGAGCAGGGAGTCGGCTGGGTAAGTGTCACCCATAAGGGACAAACCTACCGAGATCTGCAGCAGCGGCCGATCGACGAGCGCGTACATCGCACCCTCACGAGAGCGCTCGCCACCGCACCTATTTCGTGGTCAATCCTGCAACGGCTCCGTCGCGACGTGCACATCGCTTCGCTCGACGTCGCCGCATACGCTGTTCAGGAAAACGTGGCCCTATCAATGGTCCCCTACCGATTGGGAGGGGCATAGACCGCCCGTGGTTCGGAGCCCTCCGATTGGTCACAGCGCGTGCGCAGGGCCCGTCGCTTCGCAGGGGGTTGGCCATGTTCGCGCGGGTCAGGTTCGCGCCAGGGTATCGGGCAACAAACTCCCATTACAACTTGGACCACTCCAGTGGGCCCACCTCACCGTTGCTGACTATTGGCGATCAGTCCGGGAAGAGCGAATTACGCCTTTCACCGATGAGTGTCGCCTGCCACGGGCTCGGGGACGACGTCGGCGTTCTCGGAGATTCTATTGAGACCACAGCTGTCTGTCACTGCGAAGCGGCGTTCTTGTCCTTGGCTGACGGTATCTTTGGAGCCTTCCAGTCCACCCCGTAGGGCGGTTCCGTACATTGTTTCGGCGTGTTGTAGACGGCGAGCAGATCATTCGGCGCACCACACGGTGGGGGAACGTCGGTCAGGCCTGATGGGACGGTTCGGTTCCGAGGGAAGGTGTTTCGTCTGACTATTCAATCGTAACGGTGTGGTGGTCACTGGCGACTACCACGCCATGACGCACCACATACGCCTCCACGTAGTGGGAACCACGGTAGAGCGTTGATTCGTCGTGCACGTTGCGGCCCTTGCTTCCGCCGACACGGATCTGCCCCCGTAGCCCACCGGGCACGCGGGCGGCTTCAGTTCCGTGGTTTCGGACTTTCCACATCACGTCATACGGTTCGGGTGCGTCAGTGTGTAAATGGAACTGCAGCCGTCGACTCTTGGCGACTACCCGTTGCTTTCTCAGAAAGCTGTTGCGAGGTGAACCCATCACACTCGCCTCGATGGTGGCGCTGTACTGCGCTGGGCCTACCTGGTACCGGCTCTGGATGAATTCTTCGTCGGGTGCGATGTCCGCCGGCGGCACGACAGTGACACGCGAGGCAAGCTCTCGGCTTGCCTTTGCTGCGACAATGTCGTTGCGGGCGGCTTTGACCTCGTCGGCAGCGAACTCGGACCCAAACAATTTCTGCCACGCAGTCAGTGCGGCCGCATCGTCGATACCCTGAAGGTCGTAGGCTTCGCGGGCCCACAAACTGTAGTTAGAGATCTTCGCTTTGAAGTTGGCGATGATCACTGGATCATCCCAGCGGTGGCTGAAATTGACCCCCGGGCAGCTCGGATCGTCCAGTGGTGGGCTTCCGGAATAGGTAGCCAGCCAGGTGTCCAGTGCCTCCAGCAAATGTACCAGGGCGTTAGGTATATCAGAGTAGGCATTTTGCTTGTCCCAGAACTGGACACGACCGCCGAGCATCACGGTCAGGATGACCGAGGGGCAGCTGAACGTATTCTTGAAGTCTCGTAACCACTTGAGCAATCGAATGATTCGGCGCAGTTGACTACCGCTGATGTCATCGCGTTCTTTTATCCAGTCGGCGAATCCGAC
>JAHZJR010000073.1 GCA_022600805.1 Pseudomonadota bacterium | reverse complement strand
TGTAGTTTTTCATCATAATCATCCGATAATATTAATAAATTATCCTGATCTGTATGCGCAATTTGCTCCGAACGAGCAAGGGATCCTGCTACCACCCAAGCATAGGCTACTGGTGCTGGACCCAATAAAGCCTCAGCTTGTTTTAGCAACTGCTGGTTAATGGCACGGCCCACTGAACTAATAGAATAAGTAATATCATGCTCATCCATATTAGACTCAAAGCTATGCTGCAATAATAAAGGTACTTGTTTAGATATCTTCTTCAACTCTTTTACCGTCTCAGATACCAGTACTTCATTGATCAGGAAAACTACATTATGACTTTGCTTTCTTAGTAAATCAGCCGCAGTAATAACACCTACCACTTGCTTATTTTTTACAATGGGCAAATGTCTGATATGTGAATTCGCCATTAATAACATCGCCTCAACACCACTCTTGTAATGTGCAATTGAGATTGGGTTGGCGGTCATAATATTACTCACAGGCGATGAAACATCTAATCCCGTGGCCGCCACTTTAGTGCAAAAAGCTCTGTCGGTGACAATGCCGCTCAAAGTATTATTATCTGTTATCACAACCGAGGTAACATTTTTACTACTCATAAGCTTAGCAACATCACGAATACTGGTGCTCGACTCAACAATATAAGCATCATTGGCACGTGACATGGAAAGTACTGAATTGTTTAGCAAGCTATTTTGCTTAGCGATATTTTGCACTTTGATACTAGACTCTAACCCAGCATCAACAAAGAAATGATGAACGTTACTTTGTTGTGAAAATAACTCAAAAAACAGTTTTTTTGGTATCTTATAATATAGCGTATCTTCTTGACAACTATGCGAATATAAAAGTAGTTGTGTACTATAACCAAACCATTGCCGCTCACCCAAAATAGAAAATAATTGCTCATTTTCATCTTCAATTAGCACGGCTCCTTTGCGTACTAAATATAAAAAATCTGGCTTAAGGGTTAAAATATATTTTCTTTTTCGATAACCAATCTGTATTTCTTTAACTAAAGCTTCAAGCTGAGAAGAATTAGCGCTATCAAGCGGCAGTGTCGACTTAAGGAAATCAATAACTTCTAATTCTTCAATATCCATAATTAGTAATCCTTATCTTGATAAGTGAAAATAGCAGGCACTTCTGCATAAAAAATACTACCACTGACAGAAACAACAAACTGTAAATAGTCAGATCTTCTAGCGTCAACTAATGAGCTTTGCCACAATCGATTGCCTGGCTCTACCAAGCTCATGGATTCTGGCTGAGAATGAGCGCCCTTTTCATGAACCAGTGAAAATCTAACTTCTTTCAGCGGTGTGTTAGATTTCAAGAGAAAATGATTTTTTCCATACTCTTGAGTATCAGAAGTTACCAACAACTCCAAATCACCATTTACCAAATCACAATGACCACTTTCCCAGCGACAATTGGACTTAACAAGCATTTTATACAATTGACCGTCTTTGGCCTTATGAGGGACTTCAGCCACGTAGTAGTCGACTGCAAAATAACTTATAATCGCCAAGATAGGGGCGACGATCATTGATGTAATAACGTGTTTATTTTTAAAAAACATAATTCCTTTATTTTAAATAAAAAAACACCCGGCATTGCCGGGTGTTAAAGTAAAAAACTTAAAAAGTTTTTTTAGTTAGATGCTGGAACACGAATATTCTCAACCATCTGTTCAACCTCTGCAGGTACTTTAGCTGTTCGACTCATTACAAAGAATGCAACAGCGAAGTTAACCACAGCGCCAATAGCACCAAATGCATTAGGCTCAATTCCAAGGAACCAGTTTGGACTAATTTCCCAGAAAATTGTACCACTCATAAACATGATACCTTTATGGTAGAACACGTAAATTAGAGTAACACCAATACCTGACAACATACCTGCGATTGCACCTTCTTTGTTCATCTTCTTAGAGAAGATACCCATCATAAGTGCAGGGAAGATACTCGATGCCGCTAGACCAAAGGCTAATGCAACTGTACCTGCAGCGAAATCCGGAGGATTAAAGCCATAGTAACCCGCAATTAGAATAGCACCAATCATTGAGATTCTAGAGTATCTGAGCTCTTCTTTCTCGGTAATATTCGGTCGCCACACACCTTTTAACAAGTCATGTGAAATGGATGACGCAATTGCCAACAACAAACCTGCTGCTGTTGATAATGCTGCGGCTAAACCACCGGCTGCAACAATTGCAATTACCCAGTTTGGCAAGCCAGCGATTTCAGGATTCGCAAGAACCATGATATCTCTGTCAACTTTTACCATTTCATTCGTTTTCTTGTCACCTGTGTATGAAATCAAACCGTCGTTGTTTTTATCTTCAAACTTCAATAGACCTGTTGTTTCCCAGTTTTTAAACCAAGATGGACGATCAGCATATGCCAAGTTTTGCTCAGCTGTAGGCTGATCAATTGTTGTCATAAGGTTTAATCTTGCCATTGCCGCAACTGCTGGAGCTGTTGTGTATAGTAGCGCGATAAATACCAAAGCCCAACCTGCAGATTCACGTGCAGCTTTCACTGAAGATACTGTGAAGAATCGCATGATAACGTGAGGAAGACCCGCTGTACCAATCATTAGAGATAATGTGTACACAAACATGTTTGTTGCACTTAATCTAGCTTGAGTGGTGTACTCAGCAAAACCAAGTTGTGTCACTACTTGATCAAGCTTATCTAATAGATACGTTCCATCTGCCATTGCACTACCTAAGCCTAATTGAGGAATTGGATTGCCTGTTAGCATAAATGAAATAAAGATTGCTGGAATTGTATAAGCAATAATCATAATCACGTATTGTGCTATTTGCGTGTATGTAATACCTTTCATACCACCCATTACTGCATAGAATGCAACAATCACCATACCTGATACTAAGCCTGTCTCGTAATCCACTTCTAGGAATCTTGAGAATGCTACACCGATACCTTTCATTTGACCAATTACATAAGTAACTGACGCAATGATTAAACAAATAACCGCAACAACACGTGCAGTTTTTGAGTAGTAACGATCAGAGATAAACTCTGGTACTGTAAATGCGCCATGCTTCCTTAAGTAAGGTGCAAGTAACATTGCTAATAGTACATAACCACCTGTCCAACCCATTAAGAATACCGAACCACCGTATCCATAAAATGCAATTAAACCTGCCATTGAGATGAATGACGCTGCACTCATCCAGTCTGCCGCCGTCGCCATACCATTTGCTACAGGATGAACACCACCACCTGCAACATAAAACTCCTTGGTCGAGCCGGCTCTTGCCCAGAAGGCAATACCTATGTAGAGCGCAAAAGTTGCGCCTACAAATAAAAACGTTAATGTTTGTAAATCCATATTTATCTCCCCTTATCTATTTTTCGTCAACGCCAAACTCTTTGTCGATTTTTCCCATGCTTTTCGCATAGTAAAAGACTAAGATTACGAACGTATAAATTGAACCTTGTTGTGCAAACCAAAATCCTAATTTATATCCGCCCATTTTGACAGTATTTAAAACATCTACTAGCACAATGCCAAATAGATATGAAACTACAAACCAGATTGATAAACATTTCACAATTAGTGCAATGTTAGCTTTCCAGTAGCTGTTGTTGTTGTCGGCCATTTAGACTCCCCTTTTTGATTAAATCACTGAAAATGATACACACTTAAATTAAGCAAAATGAACTATCATCATTCCATAATATAGCTTTCTAGAAAGATATATTTATACTTAAAAAAACATCTAAAAACAGGCGTTACTCTTTGAGTAATTTTGTTAGCAAAGTGGTTAATAGCGCCAGTTCTTGCTTAGATAGCTTAGATTCAAAAAACTGTTTAGATGTGTACTGAACTTGGGGATAATATTTTTCAATAAAGTCAATTCCTAACGCAGTCAATCTAACAATTTTGCTTCTTTTATCTGTTGGATTGGCATCTCTAACAATATAACCCTTAGCTTCCAACTTAATTAAAACCTTGGTTAGCCCTCCTGAAGAGACCATGAGTGAGCTAGATAAAAGTGAAGGTGTTAGTCGGTGTGGATAAGGAAAAGATCTTAACAACACCATAACTTCCAACTCAAATACAGAGAGATCAAACTGCTCACAAACTGTCTCTACCAATAAGTTAAATTGAGAAGAGGCTCGGCCTAGATTAAGCACTACCATGGCTAAATTGACATCTATATCAGGCCAATTTTCGTGGAAGCGAATCTCTGTATTTTCAACCTTAATCATCTTATGTTGGCCTTAAAAGTCATTTAAAAAAAATATTTAAATGAATAATACCTAAAAATGAATAATATCTAGGAATGATTCGGCTTTAGCCGTTAAACCAACAAAAATTTGGACAATATAATGTTGAGCCAAAAAAAAATGAATAACTAGTCGCATTTTTTTGACATTCATTATAAAAATTACAACACTTTTAGTGTTTATTATTTTTTATAAAATTTGGTGAATTTCGTCTAGAATAGCCGGATCATCAATAGTTGATGGAATGACATAATCCTCACCATCTACTAGTTGTCGCAGTGTCTTTCTTAGAATTTTTCCAGAACGTGTTTTTGGCAACCTCTCAACAATAACAGTATCTTTGTAGCATGCTACGGCGCCAATTTTATCTCGCATTAATTGAACTAATGCTTGTTTAATATCTGCTTGATCTGTTTCAACACCTGATTTTAAAATAGCAAAGCCTAATGGCATTTGCCCTTTAAGATCATCGCGTCTGCCAATAACGGCACATTCTGCTACCGCAGGATGCGTGGCAATAACCTCCTCCATCTCGCCAGTCGATAATCGATGGCCTGAAACGTTAATCACGTCATCTGTACGCCCCATAACAAATAAATAGCTATCATCGTCAATATAACCACCATCACCACTAACATAATATCCAGGAAAAGTTTCTAAATAACTTGCCTTAAATCTACTCATATCACCCCATACGGTGGTTAGGCAGCTAGGAGGCAGAGGTAGTTTAATGGCGATATTACCTTGTTGATTAGCCGCAACTTCCTGGCCATTATCATCCAAAATATGTATATCAAATCCTGGCACAGGCACAGTTGATGAGCCCGGCTTAATTGGCATTTTTTCAATCCCACGCATATTGGCAGAAATTGCCCAGCCTGTTTCTGTTTGCCACCAATGATCAATAACTGGCAATTTAAATTGCTCATTAAGCCACTCATAAGTTGGCGGATCTAGACGCTCACCAGCAGCAAATAAAGTTTCTAGAGAGGACAGATCGTATTGCTTGATAAAATCACCCTTGGGATCTTCTTTTTTAATTGCCCTGAATGCAGTTGGCGCGGCAAACAACGCCTTAACCTTATACTCCGAAATTACCCGCCAAAAAGCACCAGCATCAGGTGTCATAATCGGTTTTCCTTCGAAAAAAACTGTGGTACAGCCTTGTAGTAAAGGTGCGTATACAATATAAGAGTGGCCTACCACCCAACCCACATCAGAAGCTGACCAAAAAACCTCACCTGGCTTAATATCATAAATTGCTTCCATGCTATATTTCATTGCCACTGCATGGCCGCCATTTTCACGCACCACGCCTTTAGGCTTGCCAGTGGTGCCAGAAGTGTATAAGATATATAGTAAATCAGAGCCTTTAACAGATGTACACTCCACTGGTTGAGCACTACTCACCACCTCTAACCAATCTAAATCGCCGTCTTGAGAAAGTTCGGCTACCGCTTGTGGACGCTGATAAACCACAACATTTTGTGGCGTATGTTTGGCTAACTTAATGGCTTCATCAATTAAGGGTTTATACTGAATAATACGCTTAATCTCAACACCACAAGAAGCACTCAAAATAACTTTTGGACTGGCATCATCAATACGCACTGCCAGCTCAGGTGCAGCAAAACCACCAAATACTACTGAGTGAATGGCGCCAATACGGGCACAGGCTAACATAGCAACCGCCGCTTGTGGAATCATTGGCATGTAAACAATCACACGATCGCCTTTTTCAACCCCTAATTTTTTTAACATACCCGCTGTCTGCGCTACTTCATCGCGCAATTCACGATAGCTATAAGTCTTTTTTGTCTCTGTAACAGGTGAATCGTATATTAAAGCGGGTTGATCAGCGCGACCATTTTCCACATGATGATCAAGTGCCATATAAGCTGTATTCATTTCACCGTCCGCAAACCAGTGATGGATACCCTCTTCATCTTGTGTTAAAACTTTTTGTGGCGATTTAAACCATTCAAGGGCTTTTGATTTTTCTCTCCAAAATCCTTCTGGATTATTTTTTGATGCGTCTAACTCTTGTTGATAGCTCATGTTAAATCTCCTCTTATTAAACATTACTCGGAATATAGACCGAGCCTTTCATTAAAACTCTAGCGCTACGGCTCATAACCACTTTATTCACAACCCAGCCCTCTTCGGTCTTCGCCGCCTTTGCGCCTACTGTTAAAGTACCAGACGGATGTCCAAAAGTAGCCGATTTGCGCACACCACCACCTGCTGCAAGATTGACTAGTGTTCCAGGAATAACAGCGGCAGTAGCAATGGCAACAGCGGCAGTGCCCATCATTGCGTGGTGCAACTGCCCCATGGATAAAGCACGAACATTTAAATCAATATCACCCGCACTGATCTCTTTACCACTGGAAGAAGTGTAGTCCTTTGCCGAACCAACAAAAGCAATCTTGGGAGTATGTTGACGACTAGCTGCTTCTTGAATATTGTCTATCAGTCCCATTTTTATAGCACCATATGTACGAATGGCCTCAAACATTGCCAGTGCATTTTTATCACTATTAATATCAACCTGCAGCTCTATACCAGTGCAATCAATTGCCTCTGCATTTAAAAAGATTGTTGGAATACCTGCATTGATCATCGTCACTTTGAAACTACCAACTCCTGGAACTTCCAACTCATCCACTAAATTTCCAGTTGGAAACATAGCGTCAGAAGTATCGACAGGGCTGATAAATTCTACTTGCACTTCTGCTGCTGGGAAAGTCACTCCGTCTAACTCAAAATCACCAGTTTCTTGAACTTCACCACTGGTTATCGGCACTTGAGCAATAATAGTTTTTTGGATGTTTTTCTGCCAAATGCGAACAGTGGCCATTCCATTTTCAGGAATACGAGTTACATCAACCAAGCCATTGCTGATTGCAAAAGAACCAACTGCAGCAGTTAAATTACCACAGTTCCCACTCCAATCAACAAAAGGCTTGTCAATGGATACCTGTCCAAAGAGATAGTCAACATCGTGATCTGTTTTTGAACTTTTCGATACAATAGCCGTTTTGCTAGTGCTAGAAGTTGCACCACCCATACCGTCTGTTTGTTTGCCATATGGATCAGGGCTACCGATAACTCGCAGCAACATCGCGTCGCGTTCAGGGCCCGCAACTTTACACGCCTCAGGCAAATCTTCCAGATTAAAAAAAACACCTTTACTGGTACCACCACGCATATACGTAGCAGGAATTTGAATTTGAGGTGCAAAGGTCATTCTGCATTTCCCTCTAAAAAATCTTGAGCAAAACGTTGTAACACGCCACCCGCAGAATAAACATGAGCTTCTGCTGCAGTATCTAAACGACAGTTAACAGGAATATCAACCCATTCACCATTCGCACGAGTCATTTTCACAATTAAGCTAGACCCTGGTGAAATTTCACCTTCAACATCAAAAATTTCACTACCATCAATACGGTAAGTAGCACGCGTTTCACCTCTAATAAATTCAAGTGGCAAGACACCCATGCCAACTAAATTGGTACGATGAATACGCTCAAAACCCTCAGCAACAATTGCTTCAACACCTGCAAGACGAACACCTTTAGCAGCCCAATCACGTGATGAACCTTGACCATAGTCAGCACCAGCAATAATTATAAGAGGCTGTGTGCGCTGCATATATGTTTCAATTGCTTCCCACATGCGCATTTCGCGGCCTTCTGGCTCAACACGAGCAAGCGAACCCTGCTTAATCTCCCCTGTTTTTCCATCAGCGCTATCACGACACATTTCGTTTAACAATTTAGGATTGGCAAATGTTGCACGTTGCGCTGTTAAGTGGTCGCCTCGATGCGTTGCATAAGAGTTAAAGTCTTCTTCTGGTAATCCCATTTTCTGCAAATAAGCCCCTGCTGCACTTTCCAGCATAATCGCATTTGATGGCGATAAATGATCCGTGGTGATATTGTCACCCAATACAGCAAGTGGTCTCATGCCTTTCATAGTGCGCTCACCTGCTAGTGCACCCTCCCAATAAGGCGGGCGACTTATATAAGTACTTTTGTCATCCCAATTATACAAAGGACTTTTTGCTGCTTGAATGGTACCAAGGTCAAACATTGGATTGTAAACTTGCTGAAACATTTCTGGCTTAACACTGCTCGCTACAATTTTGTCAATTTCTGCATCGGTAGGCCAGATATCCTTCAATTTAATTGAATTACCATCTTTGTCATTACCCAAGCTATCTTGCTCGATATCAAAGCGCATGGTACCTGCAATTGCATAGGCAACCACCAGTGGTGGCGATGCCAAAAAGGCTTGCTTTGCATAAGGGTGAATGCGGCCATCAAAATTACGATTGCCAGACAGAACGGCAGTTGTATATAAATCACGTTCAACAATTTCTTCCTGAATGGCAGGATCAAGTGCACCAGACATGCCGTTACAAGTTGTACATGCAAACCCTACAATGCCAAAACCAAGTGCCTCAAGCTCGCTCAACAAACCCGCTTCTTTTAAGTAAAGCTCAGCAACTTTTGAACCGGGTGCAAACGAAGTCTTAACCCAAGGCTTACGAACTAATCCAAGCGCATTTGCCTTACGCGCAACCAAACCAGCAGCAACAACGTTACGCGGATTTGAAGTATTAGTACAAGAGGTAATGGCTGCAATAATAACAGCGCCATCAGGTATTCTGCCTTTAGCTTCTTCAGCCTGAGCTTTATCAAGCGCTTGTGCAATACCGCTGGATGCAAGCTCATTAGTTGCCAATCGGCGGTGAGGGTTGGATGGACCAGCCATATTACGCCCAACTGATGACAGATCAAATGTAAGAGTGCGCTGGTATTCGGCTGTGACCAGATCATCCGCCCAAAGGCCAGTTGTTTTTGCATATTGCTCAACCAAAGCCACTTGTTTAGGTTCACGGCCCGTAAGCTTTAAATAGTCAATGGTCTGCTCATCAATGTAGAACAAACCCGCAGAAGCGCCATACTCAGGTGTCATGTTAGAGATGGTTGCACGGTCTCCAATGGTTAAACTTTTAGCGCCCTCGCCAAAGAATTCAAGATACGCTGAAACTACTTTCTGATTACGCAAAAACTCGGTAATTGCCAATACCACGTCAGTGGCGGTTATACCTTCTTGACGCTTGCCCGTTAGATTAACACCGATAATATTCGGTAGACGCATCATAGATGGCAAGCCCAGCATCACTGTTTCCGCTTCTAACCCGCCCACACCGATTGCCATAACCCCGAGTGCATCAACATGTGGTGTATGTGAATCGGTACCCACACAAGTATCAGGAAAGGCAACACCTTCACGCGCTTGAATAACAGGCGACATTTTTTCCAAATTAATTTGATGCATGATGCCATTACCTGCAGGAATCACATCTACATTCTTAAATGATGTTTTGCACCACTCAATAAAATCAAATCGGTCTTTGTTGCGACGATCTTCAATTGCACGGTTTTTATCAAATGCATCTGCATCAAATCCAGGTGCCTCTACTGCCAATGAATGATCCACAATTAGCTGAGTTGGTACTATCGGGTTTACTTTGGCAGGATCTCCACCTTGATCTGCAATAGCATCGCGTAAACCCGCCAAGTCAACCAAGGCTGTCTGCCCAAGAATATCATGGCATACCACACGAGCAGGATACCATGGGAAATCTAAATTTTGTTTATTTTCAACCAGCTGTTTTAGTGAGTCTGTAAGTGCTTCGGGCTGACAGCGACGTACCAATTGTTCCGCTAAAATACGAGACGTATAAGGTAGCTTGGCATACGAACTAGGTGTAATATCTTCAATTGCTTGACGCGTATCGAAATAATCTAAATCGGTACCATCGAGATGCTTGCGGTAGTTGGTATTCATAAATCGTTTTCCAGTTGCAAAGCGACTCTTTAACCGCGATCGATTAAAGGTACAAAACTAAGATTTTCAGGGCCAACATAGTTAGCTGATGGACGAATTATCTTGCCATCTTGGCGTTGCTCAATCACATGAGCACCCCAGCCTGTTGTTCGTGCAATCACAAAGAGTGGTGTAAACATAGCTGTTGGCACACCCATTTGTTCGTAAGAAACTGCTGAAAACCAATCCAAATTTGGAAACATTTTCTTTTCGTCCATCATCACTGTTTCAATACGCTCAGCAACAGTAAACATGGTGGTATTGCCGTTCAACTCGGAGAGTTGTTTTGCAATGCGTTTAATCACTTCGTTACGTGGATCAGAGACTGTGTAAACAGGGTGTCCAAAACCAATAATAATTTCCTTACGAGACATGCGCTCACGAATATCCGCTTCTGCCTCATCAGCATGGTTATAGCGTTTTTGAATATCTGAGGCAACTTCATTTGCACCACCATGCTTTGGTCCGCGTAACGCACCAATAGCACCAGTAATGCAAGAATGAATGTCTGATTCAGTTCCTGCAATAACACGACCTGTAAATGTTGAAGCATTAAACTCATGTTCTGCATAAAGAATTAACGAAACATGCATAGCCTTAACCCACTCTTCAGAAGGCACCTCACCATGAAGCATGTGCAAAAAATGACCGCCAATTGAGTCATCATCAGTTTGTGTTTCAATACGCTTGCCATTATGACTAAAGTGGTACCAATACAGCAACATTGAGCCAAAGCTAGCCATTAAGCGATCTAAAATAGCACGCGCTTCTGCTTCAGGGTGATCATCTTTCTCGGTCATACAAGTGCCCATAGCCGAACAACCCGTACGCATCACATCCATCGGATGTGCTGAGGATGGAATACTTTCCAAGATTGTTTTAACCGCAGCTGGCAATCCACGCATACTTTTTAATTTAGCTTTATAAGATTTAAGTTGTGAAACGGTCGGTAAAGTGCCATAAATAATAAGGTATGCAATTTCTTCAAATTCTGCTTTTTCTGCAAATTCAAGAATATCGTAGCCACGATAATGCAAATCATTGCCAGTTCGTCCTACTGTACATACAGCCGTATTACCCGCTGAAGTGCCTGAAAGAGCGACTGATTTTTTCGGTCTAAATTCTGGTGCTGCTTGCTTTATTTCACTCATAATCATTTTTCCTCATTGGCAAATAAGTCATTTAACTTTTGTTCATATTCATGGTATCCAAGAAAATCATACAATTCCATACGTGTTTGCATAGTATCTACAACATTAATTTGATGGCCATCTGCTTTAATATGCTCATAAACATCAAGTGCTGCTTTACTCATTGCACGAAATGCAGTTAAAGGGAAGAGTTGTAGCTTGACACCAACAGCTGCCAGCTCTTCAGAAGAAAATAAAGGTGTCGCTCCAAATTCAGTAATATTTGCCAATACAGGCACGTCTACAGCTTTAACAAACTCCTCGTATTGCTCTAATGTATTAATAGCTTCTGGAAAAATCATATCAGCGCCTGCCTCGACACAAGCAATAGCTCGATCAATAGCAGATTGCATACCTTCCACTGCCAATGCATCGGTGCGTGCCATAATGACAAATTCTGAATCGGTTTTTGCATCTACAGCAGACTTAACTCGATCAACCATCTCTTGTTGGCTAATAACTGCCTTATTAGGGCGATGGCCACAGCGTTTTTGCATCACTTGATCTTCAATATGAACAGCACCTGCGCCTGCACGAGTAAACTCGCGCACACATCTGGCAATATTAAATGCGCCGCCCCAGCCTGTGTCAATATCAACCAATAATGGCAATTCAGTCGCATCAGTGATACGATAAGTGTCTTCCAGAACATCTTTCATAGTGGTAATGCCAAGATCAGGAATTCCCATTGAACAAGCGGCAACGCCGCCACCTGATAAATATATAGCTTGATGACCAACCTTTTCTGCCATGATCGCCGAATAAGCATTAACCGCTCCAACAACTTGCAACGGATTGTTATCTTCGACCGCTTGACGAAACGCTTTACCTGCACTCATATTGACTCCTTGTTTTCTTCTTGATTTAATAATTTTTCTACAACTTTCCATGCGCCACTTATATGTCTGCGCATAAGTATTTCTGCTAATTCAGGATCTCGATTATTAATTGCATCAACAATTGCATAATGATCATACAAAGCAGGCTCTACTCGAAATGGAAGTTGACTAGTACGATGGCGACACATTCTTAATACTTGATACAATTTATTATTCAAATAATCGATTAGCCATTGATTTTGACACTTGGAGAACACATAATAATGAAAATCCAAATCCCCTTCTTTTTGAAAATAACGCTGCCCTTCTGAGCGCTTGATAGAGTTCTCATGCTTTTCCAATAAACGATACAAATTATCAATATCAGCTTGAGACATAGCAACACAAGCTAATCTGGTAGCAAACCCCTCCATAGCTTCTCGCATTTGATATACATCTCTCATCATTGTGCTATCTAATGTGATCACCCGAGAACCAGAATGCGGACGACGATCTACTAAATGAATAGATTCTAACTTTTGAAGCGCTTCACGCAATGGACCACGACTAATATGATACGATTTAGCTAAATCCGTCTCAACTATCTTACGCCCCTGAGGAATGGCGCCTGTAATAATATCTTCCTTAATCTGTTCAAATACATGCTCAGATAGTGTGTCTTGTTTATTAGGTTGTAAAGAATTAACACCCATATTGTTAACAATATTTATAATAATGACTAAATTAAGAAAAAATTCTACTAAGTTTAGAATTTATTGTCAACAATAATAAAATAAAAAATCATCATTTGAAAAAACAGGCAAAAAAAATGACGCCTAAGCGTCATTTTTAGATATTTTGTTAGATCTTTAGATCATTCTTCAGTTTCTGCCACCTCAGTTATTTCATCAACACCCTCGTCAACAGCAGAGGTTGATAGTTCAGCTTCAATTTCTTGAGCAGTCTGCGCATCACTCGCTTTTTGTTGTGCGGTTAGCTCTTCTTCCATGGCATATTCTTCAGTTAAAATTGATGCATTAATCAGACCCGCTTCAATTTCTCTAAGTGCAACAACAGTAGGTTTGTCTTTACCCATATCTAACGTTGATCTATGGCCACCCGAGCTTAATTGATGGGCGCGTTTTGCAGCAACCAAAACCAACTCAAAACGATTATCTACAAAATCCAAACACTCTTCAACAGTTACTCTTGCCATAATACTCTCTAACTTTTAGTTATGATAAAATCAATCAATTTTACACGAAAAATAACAAGCACAATATTTTATGGAAAGACTAATTGTTTTAGATACTGAAACGACAGGGATTGAGCCTTCTGAAGGTCATCGCATTATTGAAATCGGCTGCACTGAGATCATTGATAGAGAGATTACTGAGAATAATGAATACCATCAATACATCCAGCCTGATCGTAATGTTGGTGACTCGGTACGAATTCACGGTATTACCGATAAATTCTTAGCTAAAAAGCCTAAATTCGAAGACATTGTTGCTGAATTCATGGAATACATTAGGGGCTCTACCTTGGTTATTCATAATGCGCCATTTGACTTGGGCTTTTTAAATCATGAGCTTAAATTATTTGGCTCTGATGAACGCATTGAAGATCATTGCACGATTATTGACTCATTAGAACTCTCTAAACAACAACGCCCTGGCACACTCCAC
>JAHZJR010000105.1 GCA_022600805.1 Pseudomonadota bacterium | reverse complement strand
GGTATTGCTGAGCGTAGACATATTATGATGTCTGGTAATGTGATATTGGTTAACGAATATTTCAACCATGTACCTTACGCCTCATTGTCAGCCATCTTAATGCCACACAAAGCTATTGGTCGCAGTCGTGCAGAAATAACTTACGAGACACAGAGGCAAAAGACCGCGTTAGTTCGTGGAATGATGGACAATATGTACATGGTGAACAACCCTAGACATATTGTCCATGATGATATTGATCTAGATGACATGCTGACAGTTAGAACAAACGGCATAGTAAGACTTGATGAAGAATCCAATGTGCTGCCGGGGCAAGCTGTATTCCCACTAACAGTGCCGTATATCGGTGATAAAAACCTGATGACGCTCCAGTATGTAGATCAAGCTAGAGCACAAACAACAGGCTCGCTGCTATCTAATCAAGGGCTTAGCGCTGACAAGATAAACCAAGAGACAGCGACTAGATTTAACGGCGTGCAAGATGCCTCTGACGCTAAAATTGAACTTATAGCAAGAAATTACGCAGAAACCGGATTCAGAAAGCTTTATGAGGGCATAGCTTGGCTTGCTAGTCGATTCCAAGATGAGCAACAAGAGTTTAAAGTTTTAGGTAAGCCTTTATCAATTAAGCCCACATCATGGCTATACAATCACCATGTTGAGTCTAATGTTGGTCTTGGCGCTGGCAATAATGAAAAGCTAATCGAATCGCTGCAAGGTGTGTATGCAATACAACAGCAAGAAATACAGTTAGGCTCTGGACTTGCTGACTCAAAAGACAAGTACAACACATTAAAAAGAATTGTTGATGGGCTTGGATTACCATCGGTTAAAGAGTTCTTTAACGACCCAGAAGAGCCGGACGAGTTACTACTAGCCCAAAACGAACAGCTTAATTTAATGGTTTTACAGTTACAACAGCAGTTGCAGCAAATGCAAAACCCACTAGCAGAAAGCGAGAAGATTAAAGCTGAGGCAACACTTATAAAAGCCCAAAGTGATAATCAAATTAAACTATTAGAGGCTCAGCAAGACCAGCAGCAATTCATTATGTCAATGAACCAGCAAAACAAAGAATTCCAAGAGAATTTAGCTAAGCAATTGACAGAACTTGAACTAAAATATAATAGAGATATAAAAGGGAGTTCTGTATAATGATTACTCAAAAGTCACAAGAGCAGGAAAGGCGAGAAGCTATGAAAGACATAAATAGAGCTTCCTTGGCTGAGCAGTTGATAAATAATCCATTGTACCGCGAAGCAATTGACGCGATGCAATTAGCTATGCAGCAGCAGTTTGCTGATACAAAACTGAGTGATGATAACTTGAGACATGAATTATGGCAAAGGATGCAGCTGATGAAACAGTTTCAAGGGAAGTTTGAACACATTGTAAAAAAAGGAGCGAAAGCAAAACAAACTTTAACCATGCTCGAAAGGGCTAAAGAAAAATTTAGGATGTAAATTATGCTAACAATCCCAAGCGGAACTAGCGAAAAAGAAGCGCTACAAAGAATTAAACAAGCACGAGGTAACGCGGAGCCAGAAGCTGAGCCAACCGAAGAGCCTCAAATTGTTGATGTGTCTATTGACACCACCGACGAAGAAACCGAAGAGGCTGAGGATTATCAAGAAGATAACGAAGAGCCGGAAGAGGGTTCAAGCGTCGAAGAGGTTGCACAAAATGAAGAGTCTGACGAGGAGGAGTATTACCTCGATTTAGACGGCGAAGAGGTTAGTTTTTCACAAATTAAAGAGTGGAAATCTGGCAGCATGATGCAATCTGATTACACTCGCAAAACCACCGAGTTGGCCGACGAAAGAAAGGCGCTAGAGCAAGAAAAAGGCGACATTAGCGCAAAGCAAGCTAAGTTAAACGACTTGGTGACGCAACTTGAGGTTATGGTCAGTGAGGGTGAATTAACACCTGATGAAGTTAAGGAATTGCGAGAGTTTGAACCTGACGAATACATTAAATATACTGAGAGACAACAGGCTAAAAAGGACGCGCTTAGTAAAGCTAAAGCCAGTTCAAAGCCTAGTTTTGACCCTCAAGTTGAACAGCAAAAGTTGTTTAATTCCAACCCAGATTGGCTGGATAATGGAAAACCAACAGATGCTTACCAAAGAGACTCTAAGTTAATTAATGATTACGCAGCTAATAACGGAATAACGGCTGACAAGTTCGCAACGTTTGACGCTGGCATGATACAAATGATGCTAGACGCAGCAAGGTTTAAATCAGGAAATGTGAAAGCGGCGGTGTTAAGTAAAAAAGTTAGAAAAGCCCCAGTTAGCACCAAGCCGAGACAGGCAGCTAGCCAAGGTATTCGAGCGCAGGTAGAAGAAGCCAAGAAGAGATTTAAAGCTAACCCTACCGAACAAAATGCTGTTGCATTGCGAAAACTTAATAGACAACTCAACAAGTAAAAGGTAATTATTATGGCTACTCCAGCAAATACAACTTCAACATATGACGCGATTGGTAACCGCGAAGATTTAAGCGATGTAATTTATGACATTTCACCAATGGAAACCCCATTTATGTCTGGTATTGCTCGCACAACCGCAACCGCAACCAATCACGAATGGCAAACGGACGAGTTGGCAACCGCCTCCTCTTCTAACGCTGTTATTGAGGGTGAGGATGCCACAACTACAGCGGCCATCGCCTCTGTTCGTTACGGAAATTACACACAAATCAGTGATAAAGTTCCTCGTGTTACTCGTACGCAGCGACAAGTTAATTCGGCTGGGCGCGGTGATGAGCTTGATTATCAAATTATGAAAATGGGTAAATCACTTAAGCGTGATATGGAATCAGCCTTACTTGCTAATAAAGCAAAAGCTGTTGGCTCTGAATCAGTAGCCAGACAGTGTGCTGGTGTTGAGTCATGGATCGCTGACAATGTTAGTTTGGGTGCTACTGGTACAGCCCCAACTGGTGACGGTACAGACACTCGTGGTGCTGGTACTGCTAGAGCGTTAGACGAACAATTCCTAAAAGATGTTTTAGCACTTTGTTGGGATGAGGGTGGCAATCCTGATATGATAATGACAGGCTCATTTAATAAACAAGCTATGTCTGCGTTTGTTGGTGGTGGCACTTCTGGCCCGGCTCAGCGTGTTGTGGATGGTGACTCGTCACGTGTTAACACTGCAATTGACGTTTACGTTTCAGACTTTGGTTCACTAGCTGTTGTACCTAACCGCTTTATGGTTCAAAGTTCTATGTTGGTGCTTGAAATGGATATGTGGGCGATGGCTACACTTGCCGAGTTCCAAGAAACTCCACTAGCTAAAACTGGTGATTCAGACCGAGTGCAAATTCTATCTGAGTACACGCTAGAAGCCAGAAACGCAAAATCAAGCGGTATTGTTGCCGACTTAACGACATCTTAATTATTGGGGCTTTGCCCCTTTTGAGGTTTACATGACCGAGGCAAAAAAGAAAACAAAAAAAGTTAGATGCAGAGTTAAGAAAGCATTCAGAGTTGACGAAAAAAGTGGCATCACAAAACGCGGTGAGCAAGTCTTATCTGAGAATGAGTATAATTTTGCAATGAACAATAATTGTTTGGAGAAAGGGGTTTAACGCCCCTTTGTTTTTATGGGTAGAATAATAACTGATTACGATAGTTTTAGCGGCGTTGCTGAGCAATACAAAAAAGACCAGATGACGGGTAAAATTCAAATTACCAAAACGCAAGACGTTAGTAAAATATTCTCAGCTAACGCAGCCGAGCAAAATGCAATAGGTAACGGTAATTGGAAAGGCGACATGCACAAAGTTGCCTCAATACCTTTAGTTGTTTGTGAGCAATGGACTAACGAACTTAAAGCGATGGGCGCTGAAAGCACAAGCCCTTTTCACAACTCAAATAGAAGATTTTTAATTGCTAAACTAAACGACTATAATAATTCTAAGTTAAGAACTAAATCGGGGCGCTTATAATGTCACTATCAACATATGACGATCTGGTCAAAGCAATCGCAAGCTGGGGCATTAGGGATGACCTAAACACAGAAATACCAGACTTTATACTTATTGCCGAAACGGAAATGTATAACAATGAACGTCAACCGTTAAAGGTTAGGGATATGGAAACTATAACCACAACGACCACCGAAGCAAGTCGGTATATTGATTTGCCTGATAGGTACGAATCAATGCTATCCATTAAACTAATAGTAGATAGCGGCAGCCAAGATGTTACCTATAAAACCCCCGGAAGTATATCCGTAAAAAACTACACAGGTAGACCTGCGTTTTACACCATAATCGGCGATCAAATAGAATTTGACAGAGTGCCAGACCAAACTTACACGGTTGAACTTGTAACTTATGTAAGGCCGTTAGGGTTGAGTGACACAAATCAAACAAACTCTATCCTAGAAAACTTCCCTAATATTTATCTATTCGGCGCGCTCGGTGAACTCTTCACGAGATCGCAAGAAGACGCTCAAGCGCAAAAGTACAACCTTAGATTCATGAACGCCATCAAAGGTGCCAACATATCACAAAAACGCGGCGGGCATGGCGCAGCCCCAGCAATGACATTAAAAAGCGGGCGCATAGTATGACTTATACTACAGTCCCATTTAACCCAGCAGGTGCAAGCTATCAATCAAGGTCTAAGCCTTTATCTAGCCAGCAGACTATCAACTGGATACCTCAGTTTAACGAGCAAGGTAAAGAGCAGTTTGTGTTGATGCCTTTTCCCGGGTTAAAGCAAACAGGCAGCTTTAACACGCCATTAACAAATCGCGGCATGTGGCGAATGGCTGAGCGTCAATATCAAGTTAAAGGGCAATCACTTTATCGAATTAGTGCCTCTGGTGCTCATACATTACTTGGTGATATACCGGGTAATCAGAGGTGTATATTTGCCGATGATGGTATAAACCTTGTTATCGTCACAGAGTTAAAAACTTACGTATATTCAACCGACACCGGAGATATAACAACTCCGACAGGTACGGGCGTCACCGGTGCTAAATCAGTTGGAATAATAAACAACCAGTATTTATTTACTTTTGATGCTGTTACTTTCGTTGCCAGCATTGACAACTCAACTAAAGAATTTACAACCGATGGTCAAATAGGTGCAGAATCAAAGCCTGACGGATTGGTCAGAGATTATGTTTTTGATGAGCGCGTTTATCGATTTGGTGAAAGAACGTGTGAACCATGGTATAACAACCCGACAGTTATCCCACCAATCTCAAGGTTGGACGGTCAGATTTTAGAAGTAGGCTGCGCAGCTATTTATTCAATCGCACACAATGACGAATACCTATATTGGTTGGGTGATGACCATTCTATCTATAGGACACGCTCAGGCGTTAAAGAGCGCGTTAGCTCTGATGCTATCTCAACTATACTTTCAAATGCTGGTGATTTAACTGGCTGCTTTGCTTATACATTCACCGAGCAGGCCCAAAACTTTTACATGATAACCATTCCAAATGTGAATATGACGTTTGTGTTTAACGAAAAGTTAGGCAGTAATGGCTGGTTTCAATTGTCAAGCGGTTTAGGTGGGAAAGAATATCAAGGCTCAAGTGTCTTAAACGTTTACGGCGTCAACTCTGTTGCCGATGCTTCAAATGGCAAAATATACACGCTCGACATTAACACTTTCACAAATGACGGTGAGCCAATAAAAAGAACCCGAGTTACCAAGTCAATTAACGGCGATATGGGAAACATGAAAGGTAAGCGTTTAATGATGAATGAGATTAAGTTTATCATGGAAACGGGTGTTGGTTTAATATCTGGTCAAGGTGAAGACCCAAGAATAATTCTAGAACTTTCTTTTGACGGTGGCAAAACATGGCCGCATGTATCATGGCCTAGAGTTGGGCGGCTAGGTGAAAATACACTGCAGGTTGAGGCTTATGTACTAAAATCATTCTATGATTGTATTTTAAGGATAACAGCGACCGACCCTGTTAGTTATTCCCTTTATTCTGGCACTGTCTCAATAAAATCATACGGGAAATAAAATGGCTGTTAATGTAAACTCACCATCTAGCCTAAAAATTCCTCGCAAGTTCTTCTCTGAGCCTGAGTTAAGGGCGTGGGCTGAGCAGTTACAAACTATTTTATTCCAGCTTTCAAATAGAACAGGCGGTTATACCGACGACATAGCGGAGTTGATAGTAGATAACCAAGAGATTATAGCTAGGCTTGATGCTGTTGAGACTCAAATATCTGAAATAAACATTTCAATTGCAGATGTAGAGGCTTCTATAGCAACAATTGAGGATACTATAACCACGATTCAAAGTGATATTACTGCGCTACAGGAGGCGGTCGAGGCGATCACAAAAAACAACGAAGTTTTAGTAAAATCATCTAGCGACTTATCCGGCACACTTAGCTCTACAAAGGAATATTTCATCGATGGCGTTATTGATATGACTGGCGTAGAAGTAACAGTGCCAAGTGGCGGCTTGAATATCCGCGGTTATAACTTTGATGTATCACAACTTGTGTGCTCTGATGATAACTACGAGCTTTTTAAATCCACTTCGGGCGGCAACGTATCTTTGCGTGATGTAGGTATAACAGTAAGCGGCACATCAAGCGCCGTATTTAATTTGGTACCAGTTGATTCAAATAGGGCGATTGAGATTATATCAGTTAACTTTAATAATTGTACCAGCCTTGGTGAGATACAGGGTTACAGGCAGTATTTTGAGTCCGGCACAGGTCGCTTTGGTGGCACGCCAGAGTTAACACTAAGCGGCTCAATGGATGGCTCAAGGGTTACATCGTCAATCGTGCGTGGACTAGACAACATTACTTCACTGTTTAAGGCTGGCACTGGCTTAACTTTCTCAGGGCGATTCATTAGTGATATGAACGTTGACCTGCCGACCACAGGCGCGTTAATCAATTTTTCTGACACAAACATAACCAACGACGAATCACTTGAATTTGTTGGCGCTTATGTAACTAGAGGCGGCACTGTTGACCCAACTGACACAACGATATTCCCAAACATAGATGCTGATAATGTCAAAGCAAAATGGAAATCAAATACCGGACTACCGAACACAAACAAATATTTAAACACTGATTGCACAACGGAAGTTGAAACTGTCATTGTCGCGTCTAGTACATTTTACCCGCTACTTGGTACATTTACCGTTAACGACTCAGTTCACTTTGATATGCCAACAAATGGCGAATTCAGATTGTTAACTGGTTACGGTGCGTTTTCAATTATTGCCAATCTTGTTATAGAGGGCGCAGCCAACGACGAAATAGAAGTTAGGGTGACAAAGTCAACTGATGGCGGAACGACATTCCCAACAGAAATAAACCAAATAAAACGCACTATAAATAATTTATCCGGTAGTCGCGATGTCGCATTTTTCCCGATTAACTTTATTGCAACACTGGCGAAAGATGACCGTTTACGACTTGAAGTTGAAAATACAAGCGGCACCGGCAACGTAACAATGGAACTAGCTAGTTATTTTATGATTAGCGAAGTATAATGAATAAAACAAATGAGAGGTTTTAATTATGGGTTGGTTTAGCGATTTAGGGCATTATATAAACCCGTTCGACAAAAGTAACGTTATTACCGGTAAAGGCGGGATAATAGACGAAGCTGGCCGAGGTATAGATGATAAGCTTTTAGGTGGTGACGCGGAAGATGCAGCAGATGAGGCGGCGGCGTTACAGAAATCAGCGGCGGTTGAGGCTAGAGCTATATTCGACCCATTTGCGGCACTTGGTCAGCAAGGGTTAGAGCAAGCCGGATTTTTAACCGACCCGAACGCACAGTTTAATTACCTACAATCAAACCCATTATTCCAAATGGGGCTAGATAATTTAAACCAACAAACACAGCGTACAGCGGCGGCAACTGGTAGATTGTCTGGTGATGATACGGCTATGCAGTTTAATCAAAACGCCCTACTCGCAGCAAGCCCATTATTAAACCAACAAACAGCGAATATTAATAACTTACTTGGTTACGGATTACAGGCGGCAGGAAGCCAAGGTAACTACTTGACAGGTGGTGCGGCAGCGGAAGCGGCTGGTATTATTGGCGGTCAAAATGCGCGTACGGAGGGGGTTAATAACTTATTAAACCTTGGTGGGTCGCTACTTGGTACTTACTTGTCTGACAAAAGGTTAAAATCAAATATAACAAAGATTGGTGAACAAAACGGATTTAATAAATACTCATGGGATTGGAATGAAAAAGCCAACGAGCTTGGTTTGTACGGTGAGTCGTTTGGTGTAATTGCACAAGAAGTTGCGGCAACGCATCCTGACGCAGTTGTATTGGACGATAATGGATACTTTAAAGTTAATTATGAAATAATAGGGGTGTCACATGGCGCTTGATCCGAGAATCTCACTAGCTGTGCAAGCACCAAATGTAACGCCAGCTATAAACCTATTCAACCAAGCTATGCAGCAAAAGCGAGCTAACGACCTTATGCCCGGTCAACTCGACTTGCAACAACAGCAAATCCAAGCTAGGCAACAAGCAAATCAAGCTGGCGCATTAGACCTTAAAAACGCAAAAGACGCAGCGGATTTAAAATCAGTCGCGGGCTTTTCTGCGTTAAATGCTGGCGCTATGGATGCCGCTTTAGGTGGTGATGCCAGTCAGTTATCGTCAGCACTACAAGGTAGAATAGCCAAACTTGAAGCTGAGGGTAGGGACGCAACGCAAAGTCGTGAAGCACTAGAAATGATTAAAGCTGGTAATGTAAAGGGCGCTATTAGCTCATTTAAAGCGGCTGAAAAATTAGCCGAGCGATCTGGATTGTTATCACCAATAAACGCAGGGCTAGGTACAAATAAAACTGATGCTCAGCGGAGAGAGGAAAGGATAAATATAGCTCTTGAGGGCGCAAAAGATGAAAATGGAAGGTTGAAGCCGAGAGACCAATTGACGGCAGAGCAGGAGCGCGCAGCTATTGACGCCAAATTATTACCACCTAGACGAGAATACAAAAAAGAGAAGATGAGTTCAGCAACAGAAAATGAACTTATACGATCTCAAAATGAAGCTATATCAGCAGGAAACAACGCTGAGAGATATTTAATACTTGCTGATGAAATAGAGCAAGCAGATATAGGTGGTGGTATATTCCAAGGTTCATGGTCTGAGTCATTAAAGGAATTAACAGGGAATCAAGATGCAGTTTCAGCCTTACGCAAAAGATACGCAGGAATAAAAGCTAGTGAGGTTGTCGCAAACTTACCGCCCGGCGCGGCCAGTGATAAAGACATTGAGTTAGCGCTTGAGCAATTCCCAAGTAAAAACGCAACAGGACAGCAGATATCCCAATTTTTAAGAGGACTATCAAAACTTGAAAAATTCCAAGCGGAATATAACAAATTCAAGTCTTCATACATAAGCGAAAACGGAAACACAAAAGGGTTGCTTGGAGCGTGGGATTCTAAATCAAAAGAAAATGAGCAAGAAAGCACGCTAACAACAAATCCAGAGGCTCAAATGGAGCAACCTACAAACAGTGGTTTTAAAATATTGAGTATTGAATAATGCCTATAGCAAAAATACAAACTCCTGACGGAAAAGTGATAAGCTTGGAAGTTCCAGAGGGCGCTACAGAAGCGCAAATAATGCAGT
>JAHZJR010000140.1 GCA_022600805.1 Pseudomonadota bacterium | reverse complement strand
TAGCCATATAGTCTAAAGCTTTTTCATACCATGCTGGTTCTTCATACTGTGATATAGTTGCCTGCTCGCGTCCTTTCTGTGCCAAGGGTGTTTCAAATACAACATCACCAGGAAACTTATAATCATTACCTGGTATCATTATTTGTTCATTACCCAAATTGTCTGTACCCTTAACAGGAAAGTCTACATCTTCCATAGTAATATTACCTGACTCAATTATATTGTAAGGATTGTTTACATCTTTACTGTAACGCTTATAACCTTCTACAGATATATGTTGAGTTATATCTTTTAAAAACTCATTTGGTCCACCAGGTAATCCTATGCTTTTTTTGTTTTCCATTATCTCAGAGATATAAGTAATTTAGTATTATTTAATCTTAACAACATTTTTCTATTACCAGAATTTGATCTTCTTAATATTACATTTGTAAAGTAGCTTCTGAATTTTTTATGTTGTAATGGTGATTTTAAATAATTCAAATTAACAGTATTTAAATTTTTGATATATCCGTTATACTCTGTATTCCATATAGGTTGTTCAGCATTTGTAAATTCACCTCTATCATTAGTTACATCCCAAAATTGATTAAACCTATATTTTTGTTCAACCTTAGAACATAAAATATCAATGTTGTTTGTATTGATAATAGGATAACTTAATTCTAAAATAGGATTGTTGAATGGTGTAGGTGTTAACTTTAAAAGTCCTGATACTTGCTCACTATTATATATAACAGCTTGATCAAAATTAAAAAGTAAATCTTCCCATTTGTCATCACCACACGCATTACCCATTACACCTTTGTATACAAAAGCTTGCATTTGATATTCAATACTCCTTAGTGTATTTACTTGTTGACCTGTGTTAGCAACTAACTCTACTTCCCATGGATAATCAATACCATAAAAATTAGCATAGCTATCACACCTTTCATTATGTCTCCATATTGTACCTACTTTGTTACTACCCGGTACAGTGTCATAATAAAAATAATTACAAACTTGAGGTGTTGGATCAACCCAAGCAGGATCCCCAATAGAAAATATCTTTGGTGATGCACTTGGACATATTCCTGTAATAGTTGTTACTGCATCCGATATTGGTGCAGTTGGACATTCACATGTAACTTTTCTACATATTGGTTGTTGTTCTGGTAAATTACTACATGTACCTGACGCTTCTGTAAATAAACCACCTGTTGTAGGATTAGGATAAACTAAAGTATATCCGGTAGGACATGTACATACAAAAGGAATTGAACACAAAGATCCTGCTACATTATTTGCAACAGACTCTAATTCAGAATTATTCTGAGCATTCATTGTATACTGATTTGTTCCTGGAGTACTACTAGAAGTATTATAACGTGTATTAGATAAACTATCTAAAATAACAGCAGAACTAGGTACATTTGTATTTGATCCACAAAATACACCTATAAGTTCTTGTTTATTAGCAGCACCTAAATTAGTTAATGCCCAAGATCCTGTATTTTGAGGTTGACTTACACCACTTATAATAGTTGGACTTTGTTGTTGTGATACTTGTCCGCTATTTGCTTGTCCACCACCAGTACCATCTGTAACTGTAATTAACAATTGTTTAAAGAAACTGCTTGATGATCTATCACCAAGACTAGAACCAGCTTTATTGTTTAATAATGCTAAAGCTCCACTTCCTGTTGTTGGTGAATTTGCATTTCCAAAAATTGCTTGTTGAGCATTTGTGCCACCACCAGCCCAATTATTTAAATACCAATTTATAATATCAATACGAGATTTAGTATTTGACATAGGATCCCATGGTGTTGAACCACCTGACCACCCAGTAAATCCAATTTGCATATTACCAGATGTTAATTCTGATTGAATTGCGGAGTCTTGTAAAAATACATCTAACCATCTTAATTGTGCAGTAGATCTATTTGTATTACCCATAACTCCAGTAACAGGATTGTAATTAGGAGTACCAGTACTACCAGACCAATCCATTGCAATAACAACATCTATTAAACAATCTGTTGACCCACCTGTAACAGTTGATACAACATCATCTACTGTTACTGTTGATAATGCTGTTTCATTTATTAACTGCTCACATAATCCTGTATCAGCATTTAAACCATATCCAGGAGGACATTGTGTTACATCAGTAGTAATGGTCTTTGTTGTAAAAAAATGATTTATACTTGGTAAAGAAAACTCCGGGTGCCAATCATGAAATGATATCCATGCTTTAGCTTTAGGATCATAACTAATAGTCCAAGAACAATCTTCAAAGTATAAAGGATCGCCTAATACTATAGGGACTTCTCCACCTGCCACTAAGCTTGATAGAATAAAACCTTCTGATTCATTATAACTTATGATTGATATATATTCTTGTTTGACTCTGTAATCTTTTTTCATAAAGTAAATTACATCATCATTCTGATCATAAATAGATTGACAGCCAACACCTGCTATTGGGTTATCTGATAATACAGATTGTTCCAATTCTGGATATTGTTTAACTAGCTGTGAAGGTAAGTATTGTTCAAACCACCACTTCATTCCATTATTAGATATAGCTTCTAATCCTTTGCCAGCATAATTAAATATCTTTCCTTGAGCTTGAGAAATATAAAACAAACCCATGGGCGTATTAATAACACTTCTTAAACTTTCACAAGAACCATATTCATTTGATAAATCTGAATTAGCTACATTTTGAAATGGTTGACTAAACAATCCACCATCACCTATAGTTAATTTAGTATCTAAACCTGTTTTAAGAGTGTCTAACCCTTGAAACATTTGTGGTGATAAGTAAGGGAAGAATATTATAGCTCCACTTTTATTTATAGGTTTTATTACATTTACCTTACTCTTAAAATCTTTATAGTTAAAATTTAAAAATACTCTCCAATAATCTTTTTTAGATTCTTCTTGTGCTTGCAAAGAATATATAAGTCTTTTAGGTCTTGCTACATAACAGTTTTCTGCTACATAAGGATCATAAAATCTACCTTGCATTTGACCCCAAGATGATAATTGACTTGGAAATTTAGATGGACTTAAAGACTCATCATATTTATAAAAGTTATCTATCTTTTGTATTTGCGCATGGAATAAATC
>JAHZJR010000072.1 GCA_022600805.1 Pseudomonadota bacterium | reverse complement strand
TCAACTACCAAACTGCCGTTAGCTTCAGCCATTACTTTAGTCATTGCAGCAGTTAATGTTGTTTTACCATGGTCAACGTGGCCAATTGTGCCAACGTTTACATGGGGCTTGGTTCTTTCAAATTTTTCTTTTGACATTTTATTTTCCTCTCTATAGTTAGAACTATTTTTTAAATTTTACTGGAGCTCACCAGCGGATTTGAACCGCCGACCTCTTCCTTACCAAGGAAGTGCTCTACCGACTGAGCTAGGTGAGCACAACCTCTTCCACTTGGAGCGGGTAACGAGAATCGAACTCGTCTCATTGGCTTGGAAGGCCAAGGTAATACCAATATACGATACCCGCAAATTCTTTTGTTTTATGGTGGAGAGAGAAGGATTCGAACCTTCGAAGCCGGAGGCGACGGATTTACAATCCGCATACTTTAACCACTCGTAAATCTCTCCAAAACAATCCAGAATTATCCCATAGGTAAAACACCTTTGCAAGGCTAAATTTAATAATTTTATGTGTTTTTTTAAATTCGAGAAACGCCACTAGCAATAGCCGCATCATAAACAGCTTTTGGAACTACATCGATGAGTCTTTTATCGAATGGTTTAGGGATAATATATTCCTTGCCAAAACTCATAGAATCGGTGTTGTAGGCTGTAAGCACATCTTTTGGCACTTCTAATTTTGCCAAATCTTTTAGGGCGTGCACAGCTGCAATTTTCATTTCACTATTAATTTTACTCGCCTTTGCATCTAATGCACCTCGAAAAATAAAAGGAAATCCAAGCACGTTATTGACTTGATTAGGATAGTCACTACGCCCTGTTGCCATAATCAAATCATCACGCACAGCATTTGCATCAGCTGGAGATATTTCTGGATCAGGATTAGACAAAGCAAAGACAATAGGATTGTCGGCCATTGACTTAACCATATCTTGAGACACTAAATTAGCTGCAGCCACACCTATAAAAATGTCAGCGTCTTGCATAGCATCTGCCAATGTCTTTTTGTTGGTTTTCACTGCATATTGCTTTTTGACATCGCTCACGTCTTCTAAATCAGTTGAAATAACACCCTCTCGATCAACCAATAAAATATTCTCTTTTTTCAGACCTAGTTCACACAAAAGATTAAGCGTTGCAATACCGGCTGAACCTGCACCTAAACAAACTAGCTTGGCAGTTTCAATATCTTTCCCTTGAATCTCGATCGAATTCAAAAGCCCTGCAGCGATAATAATCGCTGTACCATGCTGGTCATCATGAAAAACAGGAATGTCTAACTCTTCAATTAAACGCTGTTCAATTTCAAAACAACGTGGTGCAGAGATATCTTCCAAATTAATACCGCCAAAAGTAGGGGCGATATTTTTAACGGTTTGCACAAACTCTTCAACCTCTTGCGTATCGACTTCAATATCAAAAACATCGACATCCGCAAAATGTTTAAATAATACCGCTTTACCCTCCATAACAGGTTTAGAGGCTAGCGGTCCTACGTTACCAAGTCCTAGCACGGCAGAACCATCAGATATGACAGCCACCAGATTATTTTTAATGGTGTAATTGTTAACCAAATCCGGATTTTTGGCAATTTCACGTACTGGTGCTGCAACGCCTGGTGTATATGCCAAACTAAGATCTTCTCGAGTGGCTAATTGCTTATGTGACGAAACAATGAGTTTTCCTGGGCGTTCGCCTTGATGGTAATCGAGTGCTTGCTGGTGTAATTCTTCTTGAGTTTTCATAGTTTTATTTTAATTTATTAATAGCGAACTTTTATTTATTTTTTGTCATGTCCAGCCAAGCACTTGATTCATCTTAGTAATATTGGACACTGAAATCCCCTTAGGACATACACGCTCACAATGTCGATGATTTGAACAACTACCAAATCCTTCGCTTTGCATTTGATTAAGCATTTTTTGTGCTCGCGCTTTCTCTTCAATTTTGCCTTGTGGCAATAAAGATAAATGGGTAATTTTAGCGGCAACAAACAAGGTTGCCGATGCATTTGGACATACCGCAACACAAGCGCCACAACCAATACAAGTAGCTGAATTAAACGCTTCATCTGCACTGTGCTTATCCACCAACAAAGCATTCGCCTCAGGCGCAGACCCTGTATGTACTGATACATAGCCACCGGATTGAATAATACTATCAAACGAAGATCGGTCAACTGTTAAATCTTTAATCACTGGAAACGATTTAGCGCGCCAAGGTTCTACCCATAATTCAGTTTGATGCTTGTAGTCACGCATATATAGTTGACAGGTTGTTGTTGCTTTTTTATCACCATGCGGATAGCCATTAATCACTAATGAACAAGCGCCGCAGATACCCTCTCGACAATCATAATCAAAAACAATGCAATCTTGATCTTGTGCAATAAGCTGCTCATTAAGCTGATCAAGCATCTCCAAAAATGAAGTATCTTCATCAATATTGTCAATCCGATAAGTGACAAACTCTCCCTGAATGTTGCTGTTTTTTTGTCGCCAAATATGTAGAGTAAAATTCATTTGTAGTTCCTTACAGTCGGTTCAATAAACTCATAATTAAGCTGCTCTTTGTGTAGCATTGGCTGCTCAGATCTATATTCCCATGCGCCCACAAACGAAAAATCGTCATCATCTCTTTTTGCTTCACCACTTTCAGACAAGTATTCCACACGCGCATGAGCGCCACAAGACTCTTCACGCATTAAAGCATCTTGACACATCAGTTTGCCTAACTCAATAAAATCCGCTACTCGACCGGCACGTTCTAACGTTTGATTTAGATCCTTATCAACGCCAGTCACTTTAATATTTTTCCAAAAATGCATCTCTAACTCTGCAATTTCGTCAATAGCTCGGTTTAGTCGCTCCGCTTCGCGCGACATTCCACAAGCTTCCCATAATATTTTTCCTAATTTTTGATGATAATACTCTGGAGAGTGTTTGGGTGCAGGTGCATTCATTAATTGATGAATACGATCTTTCACCGTCTTCAAGCTTTGTATCACTTGAGGATGAGTATCATCCACATCGGTTAAAACACTCTTAGCTAAGTAATTAGCAATTGTTTTTGGTAAAACGAAATATCCGTCTGCCAATCCCTGCATCAATGCAGAAGCGCCGAGACGATTAGCGCCGTGATCAGAAAAATTGGCCTCACCACCTGCAAACAAACCCTCTATGGTTGTCATTAAATTGTAATCCACCCATAATCCACCCATGGTGTAGTGTGGTGCTGGGTAAATCTTCATCGGGGTTTGATAAGGATCTTCGCCGGTAATACTCTGATACATGTCAAATAAGTTGCCATATTTTTCTGCAACTGCCTCAAGACCCAATTTTTCAATAATAGCACTAAAATCTAGATACACACCCAAACGCTGGCCATGAATCTTGCTACCCACACCGTGGCCCTTGTCACAAATATGCTTCACAGCACGTGATGCCACATCTCTAGGCACTAGATTGGCAAAAGCTGGATACATTCTTTCCAAAAAGTAATCCCTATCTTCCTCTTTAATATCCGCTGGATTTTTTGCGCAATCTGCACTATTTTTAGGGGCCCAAATACGCCCATCATTACGCAAAGACTCACTCATTAGCGTCAATTTAGATTGATTCTCACCTGTTGGCGGCACACAAGTTGGGTGAATTTGAGTAAAGCTTGGGTTGGCAAAATACGCGCCTTGCTTATAAGCACGCCAAGTTGCTGAGGTATTGCAACCTTTAGCATTGGTTGATAAATAAAAAGCATTACTATAACCCCCTGTACACAAAACCACACAATCGGCTGTGTGTGCGGAAATCTCACCACTGACCAAATCTCTCACAACAATGCCTCGCGCCTTGTTGTCAACCATAATTAACTCTAGCATCTCTGCTCGCGATTGATGAGTAACATTATCGTTTTCTAATTGACGACTGTGCGCTTGATAAGCACCAAGCAACAACTGCTGACCTGTTTGCCCGCGTGCGTAAAAAGTTCGGGAAACTTGTGTGCCACCAAATGAGCGATTGGCTAAATAGCCACTATATTCGCGCGCAAAAGGCACACCTTGGGCAACTGCTTGATCAATAATATTGCCACTCAACTCAGCTAAACGATACACATTAGATTCGCGCGCTCTAAAATCACCACCTTTAATGGTATCGTAAAATAGACGCCAAACACTATCACCATCATTTTGATAATCTTTAGTAGCGTTGATGCCACCTTGTGCAGCAATAGAGTGTGCCCTACGCGGCGAATCTTGAAAACAAAAAGAGCTTACTTGGTAGCCAGCTTCACCCAATGTCGCACATAAAGAAGCGCCTGCTAGCCCTGTACCCACAACAATAACTTTATGATTTTTGCGATTTTGCGGGGCAATTAACGATAAATTGAACAGATGCTTTTCCCAACGATCCTCTAAAGGACCTGTTGGTTCATTTGCGTAAAAATTACTCATAATAAAACACTCACAGGAATACTAATAAAACTAACAACAATCACTAAAACGATTCCAAGTGCAACGGCATGATGATGTTTAGATGATAAGCCAAATGTTTGCAATACATTGGTCAATCCATGATGCAAGTGTGCTGCTAAGGTTGTTAAACCAAGCCCATAAATAAGCCACATAATCGGATTAGAAAACATAGATACGATTGATTGATACAAATCAACTTTATCAATCAGCCATGTCATTTGCACAAAATGAAAAACAATAAAACTCAACAATATGGCTGCACCGCCCCAAGCCAAAATTCTTGGAATTGCTTTAGGATAGCGTTTCTGATATCTAATCCCTGCACTGGTATTATTAGCAAGCTGGCGGGAAACGGCAGTAATAACATGAAAGGCTAATGTTGCGATTAATAGCAACAACATAAAGCCATAAAAAGGCGTTTGTGAAAACCAGTGATAAAATTCATTAAAATCGCCTTTGCCTGAATGAAAATTAAGTAGACTCAATAAATGAAAAATAAGATACAGCAGCCAAATTAAACCGGCAATGGCCATCCATTTTTTACGAGTGGTTGTGTGATTAAAAAAGTTCATCAAACTCCTTTCTAGGTTGTAACCCTTCTTTTTCTATTGTGCGAAGACAACTGTTATAGCGCAAAATTGGATCTGAGCAATGTTTGGGTGCCATTTTCTCAGCAATTTCATACTTGGCAATAGCCTCCATTAACCCCTTGTAAGCAAAAGAATGAGACATGGCATGCTTTAACAACCCTCTTGCTTTTCTTTCTAAAAAGATGCCCATATAGTAATGTCGATGAAATTCTGAATCGAGTCTATCAATGGTTTCTATAATTTTTTTATGTGAAATCTTAACGTTACTCAGGCCTAGTTGGTCTGTTAATGCCAAAATATAAACCACCAGTGCTTGCTGATTATTAGGATCAACTGCAAACACATCAATACAAATACTAATGGCTAAATCTGGCTCTAGTAATGATCGATATTGTCTAGCTTTGTCGAGTACCGTATCAATAGACTCTTTATCAATTAAATGATATTTCATATCTCCCCTTATACAAATATTTTATAAATTTGGCCTGCTCAATTGCACTTCTGATTATTTGAGTAGTGTGATTTTAATTAATTAAAGATTATCATACATAAACCCATCTAGTCTGACTATTTTTTTCATAATATAGTAACTATTTTCACAATATGAAAAATTATTACGATAATAATGCGACTTATTAAAAATCATCCTATATTATAAGAAGCTTTAAACAATCAAATTAATACAACAAAATACAATTGTTTTAATCACAATAACCAAGGGGGAGATATGAGTGATTATGTGGTTTGGCTAAACCAAGTTAGTATTGCCGATGTAGAGAGTGTTGGCGGAAAGAACGCCTCTTTAGGGGAAATGATTGGTGCATTGACAAATCAAGGTGTTCGAGTACCCGGTGGTTTTGCAACAACCGCTTATGCTTTTGAGCAATTTTTAGAGCACAACCACCTAAAAACAAAGATTAATAAGTTACTTAAAGATCTAGATCCTAACAATATCCAAGCACTCACCTCTGTTGGCTCAACCATTCGTAACTGGTTGCAAGAAGCCCATTTTCCAGAGGCACTACTCAATGAGATTAAGGTTAATTATCATCAACTAGAACAAGACTTAGGGGTTACAACCACCTTTGCCGTTAGGTCTTCTGCAACAGCTGAAGACTTGCCTGAAGCCTCCTTTGCTGGACAGCAAGAAACCTATTTAAATGTACATGGCATTGACGATATTCTTGTTGCCATAAAAAAAGTCTTTGCATCTCTATATAACGATCGAGCTATTTCATATCGCGTACATCAAGGATTTAAGCACTCAGAAGTTGCACTATCAGCGGGTATTCAACAAATGGTGAGAAGTGATATTGGCGCTAGTGGTGTTATGTTTACAATTGACACCGAATCTGGATTTGACGAAACCATTTTTATTACCTCTGCTTATGGACTAGGAGAGACTGTGGTTCAAGGTTCAGTTAATCCTGATGAGTTTTATGTACACAAACCTACATTAAAAGCTAACAAACTAGCCATTTTGAGCCGCACGCTAGGTTCAAAAGAAATTAAAATGACGTATGCTTATGATGACTTAAAAAGCAGTGTAGCCATTGAATCAGTGCCACAGGATCAACAACAAAAGTTTAGTTTGAATGATGATCAAATTCAAGAATTAGCTCATTATGCAATACTAATCGAACAGCATTATCAAAGACCGATGGATATTGAATGGGCGCTTGATGGTAACAGCAACAAGCTCTATATTGTTCAAGCTCGTCCAGAAACTGTTAAAAGTAGAGAAAATACCGCACACACAATCGACAGATACAAACTAACAAAAAAATCACCTGTACTTATCGAAGGCAGGGCCATTGGACAGAAAATTGGCCATGGACCTGCGCGTATTATTAGTAATATTTCTGAGATGGATCAAGTGCAAAAAGGAGATGTGTTGGTCACAGACATGACAGATCCAGATTGGGAGCCAGTAATGAAGCGTGCTTCTGCCATCATTACCAATCGTGGAGGTCGTACTTGCCACGCCGCTATTATTGCCCGAGAACTAGGTGTGCCTGCCATTGTGGGCACTGGCAATGCAACTGATGTGTTAATCAATCTAATGCCTATTACAGCCTCATGTGCACAAGGTGATACAGGCTATGTCTATGAAGGCATGCTAGATTTTGAGCATACGCAATTATCGGTTGACGCCCTGCCCGATATTCCAACTAAAATCATGATGAATGTGGGCAACCCAAGTAGAGCCTTTGATTTTGCTAGTATCCCTAATGCGGGTGTTGGCTTAGCACGCTTGGAGTTTATCATCAACACTACCATTGGCATCCACCCAAAAGCATTGCTCGAATTTGATCAATTGCCAAACGACATGCAAGTAGAAATTCAACAACGATCAGCGGGCTATAATTCTCCATTAGAATTTTACGTAGGCAAGCTCACTGAAGGCATTGCCACTATCGCCGCCTCATTTTCCAACAACCCTGTTATTATCAGAATGTCAGATTTTAAATCTAATGAGTATGCTAACCTTTATGCTGGCACAAGATATGAACCTACTGAAGAAAACCCAATGATTGGCTTTCGAGGAACGGCTCGATACCTATCAGCGGACTTTAGAGCTTGCTTTGAACTAGAATGTCAGGCACTTAAAACAGTTAGGGAAGACATGGGACTCACCAATGTAGAAATTATGATTCCCTTTGTCAGAACTTTGAGCGAAGCTAAACAAGTCATTGAACTCTTAAAGATTAATGGACTAGAGCGTGGTGTTAACGGTCTGCGAGTCATTATGATGTGTGAGCTACCGTCAAACGCTGTACTTGCTGATGAATTTTTACACTATTTTGACGGCTTCTCCATTGGTTCAAACGACTTAACACAGCTCACCTTAGGCATGGATCGCGACTCAGGTATTATTGCAGAAGGATTCGATGAACAAGACCCAGCAGTTAAGAAGATGATTTCTATGGCAATCAGCGCTTGCCATGCGCAAAACAAATATATTGGCATTTGCGGACAAGGCCCTTCTGATCATCCAGAATTAGCCCAATGGTTACTAGAGCAAAAAATTACCAGTATTTCGCTTAATCCAGATACTGTTGTACAAACCTGGTCGCATCTTGATCAAGCCCAGCACTAAAAACAGAACTGTTTTCTTTGTTTCTGACCGAACAGGCATTACGGCAGAAGCACTAGGAAGTAGTCTACTTAGCCAATTTGAAAGTGTGGCGTTTAACAAAATCTATCTATCTTTCATTGACACGCTAGATAAAGCTATCAATGCGGTTGAACAGATTAATCGTGTTTCGTCGAAGGAAGGTAATCCAGTCTTGGTATTTAGTACTCAAATTAATCATGAATTTCGACTTATGATGTCGAAAAGTAATTGTGTATTTTTTGATTTTTTTGATACGTTTATCTCAAAAATGGAGCGCTCGTTAGAGCTAAAATCTTCACATACTGCTGGACGATTGCATGGGTTAAGCCATAATAGCAATTATACGGATCGAATTAGCAGCATTAACTTTGCCCTGGGTAGTGATGATGGTCTAGGCACTAAAAGTTATGAAAATGCAGATCTCATTCTCATCGGCGTATCTCGCTCCGGTAAAACGCCCAGCTGTTTATTTATGGCGCTGCAATACGGGATTTACGCGGCCAACTATCCACTTATCGAACAAGACTTGGAAAATACACAACTGCCCGACAGTTTACAACAATACAAGCATAAACTATTCGGTCTCACCATTAACCCCATTCGTTTGCAAAAAATTAGAGATGAACGCAGAAGCAACAGTCACTACGCCTCACTCAAACAATGTCAAAGCGAGGTCAAGCGCGCAGAAGATTTGTACCACACCAACCATATTCCTTTTATAGATACCACGCAAACCTCTATTGAGGAAATTAGTACCAAAATTATTCATAAGTTATCTTTAAGGTAGTCTCTAAACCACTTTAAGTAAAAAAAAATCTAAAATTATTAATAAAATCAAACTTAGAAAATTCTTCCTCCACAACTGAGTGGGCAAAAATAATCACCTGCCCCGGTTTGATGCTGCGCGCCGGAACTAATTGCTCAAAACTCTCGATGATCGCCGAAGAATCCTGCGGAGACGTCTGCTGCGCCAAGATATAAAATAAGTAGTCCCCAGACTTGATGGTTTTCTCGGTGTAGACGAAATTCACATCAATGGAAGGATTGCTCGGCAGTTGGCTCTCCAAAAACACCTGCGTCGGAGAATCCCCGATATCTTGCTCGGCAAGAAGCGGATCGATAACCCTGTGACCCTCTGGCGCGTGCTCGGCAATCTGATG
>JAHZJR010000071.1 GCA_022600805.1 Pseudomonadota bacterium | reverse complement strand
TTACCTTTACCTAATATTCGAATATATTCATCAGTAATATTAATCTGTTGATATTCTAAATTGATCAGCTCAGAAACACGCAATCCGCAAGAGTATAGTAGTTCCAACATAGCCCGATCTCGTATGCCGAAAATGGTTTTTTGATTGGGTGTATCCAGTAATTTTTCAACCTCGTCAATGCTTAAAAAAACAGGCAGTTTTTGCACCTGCTTTGGGTGATTAAGTTTGCCAGTTGGATTGATTTTAATAAGAGCCTGTGACAATAGATATTGATAGAAAATTCTAAAACAAGTCAGAATACGCGCTTGGGTAGAGGGGCTGATTTTTCGAGATTGAAAGTATTCAAGAATATGAATGTCATTAGCACTGCCTAAAGGTGTCTTATCTAGCCATTTAGCATATAGCATTAAATCAGAGCGATAGGCGGATAAAGTATTTTGACTAGCGCCAGAGGACAGCCAATAATAATCTAGAAATTGCTCAATCAGTTGTTTATTGTGTTCCATGCCTGAATTTTAGACAAAAAAATACCGGCTGATTGCCGGTATTTATCAGAGAATTGACAAAATTTATTTAGTTGCCAATTTTTCTTTAATTCTTGCCTTTTTACCAGTAAGCTCGCGTAGGTAGTAAAGCTTAGCTTGACGAACTTTACCATGACGCTTAACTTCAACAGAATCAATCATTTTAGAATGCGTTTGAAAAACTCTTTCAACGCCTTCGCCATGAGACATTTTTCTCACAGTGAATGCTGAACCGATGCCACGATTTTTCTTAGCAATAACAACACCTTCGAATGCTTGCAATCTTTCACGATTACCTTCACGTACTTTTACTTGTACGATTACCGTGTCACCTGCGCCGAACTCAGGAATGTCAGCTCGAAGCTGTTCGCTTTCAATTTGATCAATTAAATTCATTTGAACTTATCCTTAAATATTTGTTTCTATAAAAAAGGGCAATTATACAGTTAAACATAGCATCAAGCAAATAATCTATTCCAACTTTTTTATAGATGCATATTTATGGCAAATATGGCATAATTAGGCGCTTTAAATTTACACGTTTTAAGAAATGGGAAAAGTAACTGGCTTTAAAGAGTTTGATAGAAAAACAGAGGATTATCGCCCTGTTGAATTACGTCTTAAAGATTATGGTGAAATTTTTACAGGATCTCATGATGAATCGCACTTGCAAGATCAAGGTGCTCGATGCATGGATTGTGGCGTACCTTTTTGTCAGTCAGATGATGGATGCCCAATTAACAACTTAATTCCCGAGTGGAACGACCTGGTTTATAACGATAAATGGGAAGAGGCCTTAATAAGACTTTTAAAGACAAATAATTTTCCAGAATTTACCGGCCGTGTTTGTCCAGCGCCTTGTGAAGGGTCTTGTGTACTTGGGATGAATAATCCAGCAGTAACTATTAAAAATATAGAGCAGGCAATTATTGATAAAGGTTTTGAGAAGGGTTGGGTTAAGCCTTATGATGTGGAGTATAAAACTGGCAAAAAAGTAGCTATTATAGGCTCTGGACCTGCAGGTTTGGCTGCAGCCGACGAGTTGAATAAGTTAGGGCACAGTGTATGCGTGTTTGAACGTGATGATCGTATTGGAGGCTTGCTTATGTACGGTATTCCCAATATGAAGCTTGGCAAAGACATAGTTGATCGTCGCGTTACTTTTATGAAGGATTGTGGGGTAGAGTTTATTACTAATGTTAATGTTGGTAAAGATATCACTATCAAAGTGTTGCAACAAGATTTCGATGCCATTGTACTAACAACAGGCGCTAGTGAAGCCAGAGATTTGCCTGTGGATAATCGTGACGCCGAAGGTGTATATATGGCGATGGAATACTTAACAGCTAACACCAAAAGTTTATTAGATACTGGGCGTGCCGATGAATCAGATTTATCAGCCAAAGGTAAAGATGTGATTGTTATTGGTGGTGGTGATACTGGAACTGATTGTATTGGCACAGCGATTCGTCAAGGTGCTAAGTCGGTGGTTAATTTTGAATTGATGAGTCAGCCGCCAAAAGAACGAGCTGACGACAATCCGTGGCCACTTTGGCCATTGATTTATCGGGTTGATTATGGCCATGCAGAGGCACAGTCTGTGTTTGGCAAAGACCCAAGGCAATATCAACTAATGACCAAATCATTTAGTAAAAATTCGAATAACGAACTTACTGGATTAACAACTGTTAACGTAGAATTTAATGATGGTAAGCTAGTGGAGATAGCGGGTAGTGAGAAAACGTGGGATACGCAATTAGTATTATTATCAATGGGTTTTGTTTCTCCAGAGCATTATGTGAGTGATGATGCTAATATTGAACTAGATGATCGCGGCAACTACAAAGCCGACTATGATCAATACCAAACGTCACAAGCAGGCATCTTTACTGCGGGCGATTGCCGTCGTGGTCAATCTTTAGTGGTGTGGGCAATTGATGAAGGGCGTGGCGTCGCACAACGTGTTAATGAATATTTGGCATAAATAAGTTTAAAACCTTAATTCACACGCCAAAAAAATCTAAATATACCCCCTAAGGGATAGTCGATGATATCACTATAAAATAGTGATATTTACTTGCATTTACGTATAATTTGTCTCGTTCACATCTTTAAAACATTATGATTTTAAAGATTTATTAAATATATCGGAGAGAAAAAAATGGCAAAAGAGCTATATAACACACCAAACCTTGATGAGTTGGAAAATGGTCCATGGCCTTCATTTGTAACAGGTCTTAAGCGACTAGCAAACGATACCCACGAAGGTGCCGCTATGGCACGTGACGTACTAGGTACACTTGAAACATCTTACGTAACTAAGAAAGGTTACTGGAAAGGTGGTACAGTTGGTGTAATTGGTTACGGTGGTGGTGTAATTCCACGTTTTAACGAATTGAAAGATGACAACGGTGACTACAAATTCCCTGCAGCAGGTGAATTCCACACATTACGTATTCAGCCGCCAGCAGGTATGCATTACACATCTACTCTTCTTAGAGATATGTGTGACATGTTTACAGATAATGGCGGTTCTGGTCTTATCGGTTTCCACGGTCAGTCTGGTGACATTATGTTACAAGGTGCTAACGAAGAAACGACACAGAAAATCTTTAACACATTCAATGACTACGGTTTTGATATGGGTGGCGCAGGTCCTGCGGTACGTACAGGTATGTCTTGTGTTGGTTCATCACGTTGTGAAATGTCAAACGTTAATGAGCAAGCCGTATTACGTACATTGGTAAATGCATTCCTAGATGACATGCACCGTCCAGCATTACCATACAAAATGAAATTTAAAGTTTCAGGTTGTGCGAACGATTGTATGAACTCAGTACAACGTGCTGACTTTGCAACTATCGGTACTTGGAGAGACGATATTAAAATCAACCAAGATCTTTGGAAAGCAATGGTTGCTGACAAAGGTACTGATTATGTCGTTGATAATATCACTTCTCGTTGTCCTACTTCAGCAATGAAGTTAAACAGTGATAACTCATTAACAATTGATAACAAAAACTGTGTTAAGTGTATGCATTGTTTAAATGTTACTTCACCATTAACTCACAACTACATTGCTGAAGGTGATGTTGAGCCTATTCTTGCTACTGGCGATGACAAAGGTGTGATGATTATTATGGGTGGTAAGCGTACACTCAAGATCGGTGATTTATTCGGTTCAGTAGTTGTTCCATTCATGAAAATGGAAACAGCAGATGACTTAGAAGCGATCGAAGATTTAGCAGGTGAAGTAATTGACTTCTTTGCTGAGAACGCACTAGAGCACGAAAGAACTGGTGAAATGATTGAGCGTATCGGTGTTGTAAACTTCCTTGAAGGTATTGGTATTGATGTAGATCCAAACATGATTAACTCTACTCGTACATCTTCATACGTTCGTATGGATGATTGGGATGAAGAAGCGGTTAAGTGGTTTGAAAATAAAGCAGAAGCTAACGCATAACAATTAATAAAAAAATAAGATATTTTTTGGGTAAGCGAACTTGCCCAACTATTTAATAAAAAGGAGAAAATAATGGCTGAAGCACCAAGAATGCCAATCGAATCTGGCGTACCAGATCCTATTCAATATATGCACCCGACTATGCGTCGTAACTACGGCCAATGGGCATATCATGACCGTCCTCGTGCAGGTGTATTACACCACACTTCAAAGAACAATGAAGAGATTTTCACTGTTCGTTGTGGTACATCGCGTCAAATGGATGTGTACACAATTAAGAAGTTAGCAGATATTGCTGATGAGTATGCAGACGGCTATGTTCGTTTCACTATGCGTTCAAACGTTGAATTCATGGTAGCAGACGGTTCTAAAGTTGAGCCTTTGGTTTCAGCTTTAACAGAAGCAGGCTTCCCTGTTGGCGGTACTGGACCATCGGTAACGATGATTTCTCACACTCAAGGTTGGTTACACTGTGATATTCCAGGTACTGACGCATCAGGTGTTGTTAAGTCATTAATGGATGAAATGCACGAAGAATTTACGCGCGAAGAAATGCCTAACCGTGTTCATATGACAACTTCTTGTTGTCAGATTAACTGTGGTGGTCAAGGTGACATCGCGTTAAACATTCAGCATACTAAGCCACCTAAGATTAACCATGATCTAGTTTCTATGGTTTGTGAGCGTCCTACGGTTGTTGCTCGTTGTCCTGTTGCTGCGATTCGTCCTGCAATGGTAAATGGTAAGCCTACTTTGGAAGTTGATGAGAAGAAGTGTATCTGTTGTGGTGCATGTTTCCCACCATGTCCTCCGATGCAGATCAACGATCCTGAGAACTCTAAGATTGCTCTATGGATTGGTGGTAAGAACTCAAATGCGAGATCTAAGCCTTCTTTCCACAAGTTAGTTGCTTCTAACCTACCTAACAACCCGCCAAGATGGCCGGAAGTTGGCGCTGTAGTTAAGAACATCTTAAGTGTTTACAAGGACGATGCTCGCGACTGGGAAAGAGTTGGTGAGTGGGTTGAGCGTATTGGCTGGCCAGCATTCTTTGAGAAGACTGGACTACCGTTCACTAAGTTCCATATCAATGATTGGAAAGGTGCACGTCACGAGCTTAACTCTTCTGCACACATCCGTTTCTAAGGTTAGTTTACAATGAAGTTTGCTATACAAGTTAACGAAGGTCCGTACCAGCATCAAGCGTCTGATACGGCTTTTCAATTCGCTAAAGCAGCAATTGAAAATGGACATGAGGTTATGCGTGTATTTTTCTACCATGACGGTGTGAACAATGCATCTCGTTTTACACTACCACCACAAGATGATCGTCATGTTGTGAATAACTGGGCTTCTTTAGATATTAAAGATGCTGATGGTAATCCAGAATTAGTAGTTTGTGTTGCTGCTGCACTTCGTCGAGGTATGCTTGACGAGTCAGAAGCTTCTAAAAACTCAATTGATGGTAATAACATTCATCCTGCTTTTCGTATCTCTGGTTTAGGTCAGTTGATTGAAGCAGGTATTCAGTGTGATCGTTTAGTGGTATTTGGAGATTAAGATGGCTACAAAGAAATTTATGTATTTAAATCGCCGATCTTCATTTGGTACGGTGTATGCAATTGAATCATTAGAAGTAGTATTGATTGCTGCTGCTTTTGAACAAGATGTCTCTTTAGCATTCATGGATGATGGTGTATACCAAATTGTTGAAGGCCAAGAAACAGACGGCATTGGCATGAAAAACTTTTCTAAAACTTTTCACGCACTGGGTGATTACGACATTAATAAACTTTATGTTTCTAAAGAGTCTTTAGAAGAAAGAGGTTTATCTGAGTCTGATCTAATGCCTTTAGTGTATGAAGATGAAGACGATGATTGGGAAGAAAAGCCTTCCATCAGAGTTGTTACTAATGATGAACTTAAAGCAATTATGTCTGAACAAGACGTTTGCTTAAGTTTCTAAGAAGAGAGGTTTAATATGTTACATACGGTAAACAAATCATCTTTTGAACGTAATTCATTACAATCTTGTTTAAATACTATTGACGATTCAAGCGTTATATTATTTATCGAAGATGGTGTGATTAATGCGGCGAATAATGCTAACTCATCTATGATTGCAGATCTTGCGACCGAAGGTCGTATCTTTGCACTTCAGGGTGATGTTGAAGCGAGAGGAATTTCTTCAAAACTTGCAGATAATATCAAATTAGTTGATTATGCAGGTTTTGTGGATCTAGTTGTTGAACATGGAACTGCGGTTTCTTGGGTTTAACTTTAATTTATATATAGGAGTATAACTATGGCACAAATTTGTGGCGCTGAAGTAGATGAAGAAGGTTTCTTGGTAGATCTTAAAGATTGGAATGAAGACATTTGTAAGCAAATGGCAGCTGATGACGAAGTTGAATTAACTGAAGAGCATTGGGATGTTATTAATTTCTTACGTGAGTACTTTGAGGAATATCAGATTGCACCAGCAGTACGTGTTCTTACTAAGGCTATTGCTAAGAGAATGGGTAAAGACAAAGGTAACTCTAAGTACCTTTACTCTTTATTCCCTTACGGTCCTGGTAAGCAAGGTTGTCGTTTTGCTGGCCTTCCGAAGCCGACTGGTTGTATCTAGTTCGATATAAATCATTGAAACATCTGCAGTTTTGCAGGTGTTTTTTTATTTCTAAACATTAAGTTTGAGAGCAATATGTCAACAATAAGCATTATTTTTACCGCTTTATTTTACATTTCCCTATTTATTTTTATCGTGGGCATGGGCAGAAAAATTTACCAATTTTCTACTACTCCTGCACCGTTAAAAATTCCAACTGCACCAACCCCATTAACACAAACAGGTGTGGTTTTTAGAATGATTCGTGAAGTGACTTTATTCGAAAGTCTTTTTCGTTCAAACAAATGGATCTGGTTATTCGGATTCTTATTTCATTTTGGATTACTACTCGTTTTAGTACGTCATTTACGTTACTTTATCCCAGGTGATTTACCTGAGATTTTTTTATTGATGCAGCCTTTTAAATATGCAGCATTTGCCATGATTATTGGCTTAGGTGGCTTGTTAGCACGCCGTATTTTTGTATCTCGCATTCGCTACATTTCAGCACCAAGTGATTACTTGATGTTATTAATGTTGATTGTGATTGGTGTGAGTGGTGTGATCATGACCTTTACTGATAACCATACAGATGTGATGGCTGTTAAAGCATTTGCAAGTGGTTTGGTAATCTTTGATTGGGCAAATCTACCAACTGAAATACATTTTTTAGTGCATTTATTATTGGTATTTGTTTTATTAGCCATTTTTCCAATTTCTAAATTATTACACGTACCTGGCGTTTTCTTTAGCCCAACACGAAATCAAGTTGATAATGCACGTAAAAAACGTCATATTTCTCCTTGGGCATTACAACAAGAAAAAGAGCATGCGGTAAAACTTGAACAAACATTAGGTAAGGACTAACTATGGCTGCTAAAGAATTTGATATCCCTAAGTTACCGACATACATAGAAATACCAGAATTAAATCCTGGTGTAATGAAAGGAGAGGGTCCTTTTAAATCTTCTGATGAATTTCAAAATCCATTAGGGTTTCCAGGTGAAAAAGTCGATAATTGGAAAGAAGTTGCCATTGATAAAATGGGCGAACTTAAATCTAAATATCGTTCAGTACAAGTCTTTTTAGATTCTTGTGTTAAATGTGGCGCCTGTACGGATAAATGTCACTATTTCTTAGGTTCTTCTGATCCAAAGAATATGCCAGTTGCGCGCCAAGATTTATTCCGTAGTGTTTACCGCCGTTACTTTACTTTTGCCGGTAAGCACTTTCCTAAATTAGTCGGCGCTAAAGAGCTTGATGATGAAATGGTGGACGATTGGTACAACTATTTTCATCAATGTTCACAATGTCGTCGTTGTTCGGTTTTTTGTCCGTATGGTATTGACACAGCAGAAATCTCAATGGCAGCACGTGAAGTGCTAGACACGATTGGTCTTGGTCAAAAATATTGTAACCAAATTTTAGGCAAGGCGCTTACGGTTGGTAACAACCTTGGCTTGCCTGAACCTGCCTTAAAAGATACATTAATCGATCTTGAAGAGGAAGTTGAGGAAGATTTTGGTGCACCAGTTAAATACCCATTAGACGCTAAAGGCAGTGAAATTTTATTAATCACGCCTTCTGCTGATTTCTTTGCAGAGCCTCATATTGATGGCTTAATTGGTTATGGTAAGGTGTTTTATCAAGATGGTGTGACTTGGACATTAAGTTCGTACGCTTCTGAAGGAGCAAACTTTGGTATGTTTATTGGTTCTTATGATGTCATGCGTAAAGCAGCGCTTAGAATTCGTAAGGCTGCATTAGACCTTGAAGTGTCACGTGTTATGGTTGGCGAGTGTGGCCATGCATGGCGTGTTGCTTATAGTTTCTGGAATACCTTAAGTGGCGTGGGTGCTGGTGCACAATCAACTGATGAGTATGCGTCAAAGCTACAAGATCAACTTGATCATCGTTACCCGCAGCCACAGCACATTATCGAATATACCTATGACTTAATTCAAAGAGATAAACTCAACTTTGATAAGACTGAAAATGATGACCGTACGGTAACATTCCATGATTCATGTAACGTTGCTCGCGCAACCAACATGGGTGGTATTGAAGGCGGACAATTTATTCTTCCACGAGAGGTAATTAAAGCAGTTTGTAATAATTACGTCGATATGGAAAGATCTACAATTAAAGAATCTACATTCTGTTGTGGCGGCGGTGGCGGCCTTTTAACTGACGACTTAATGGAGATTCGTGTTAAAGGTGCTATGCCAAGAATGCAGGCACTTAAACAAGTAGAAGAGAACAATGGCGTTGATACTTTGGCAGCAATTTGTGCAATTTGTAAGTCACAATTTACTAAAGTATTACCTAAATTTGATTTTGATCCATACATGATTGTTAGTGTTCACCAGTTGGTGAGTGCCGCAATTATTTTGGATAAACCACAAGCGACACACAGCAGTCCAGACGGACAAACTGAAGCGGACGCTGCTGAGATAGCAGACGAAGCAGAAACTGAATAAAAACAAGGAGAATTATTATGCAAAAAAATGCTTACGGACAATCCACTAAAGGTGAAAACCATACATTTAGACTATTTAAAGATGACGAGCAAGGTCAAGTGCCATGGAATCAAAAAATCTTTAAAGAAGATACTTCTCACAAGTGTCCTACCTATGTAACACAAACGCCTCCTTGTCAAGGTTCTTGTCCTTCTGGCCACAATATTCGTGGTTGGTTGGATATTGTTCGTGGTATGGAAAAGCCATCAGGCGACATGACATGGCAAGAGTATGCATTCCGTCGCTCTACAGCTGCAAACCCATTTCCTTCAGTAATGGGCCGTGTTTGTCCTGCACCTTGTGAAGATGGTTGTAACCGTAACGAAGTTGAAGATACAGTTGGTATTAATGCGGTTGAACAGTTTATTGGCGATAATGCGAAAAAAGAAGGTTACACGTTTGAAATCGGCGCTGCTGATACAGGTAAGAAAGTTGCGATTATCGGTGGTGGCTGTGGTGGCTTATCTGCTGCATTACAGCTTCGTCGTCAAGGTCACGCAGTAACTGTTTATGAAAAATTCGATCAATTAGGAGGCATGATGATGTACGGTATTCCTGATTATCGTGTCCCACGTGATGTTCTGGCATATGAGATCGATCGTATTATTGAAACTGGTGTTGAGACTAAAATGAACACTCAAGTTGGTGTAGATATAACTGTTGCAGAATTAGAAAAAGAGTTTGATGCTGTTTTGTTTGCTAATGGTGCATGGACTGGTAGAGCACTACCTATTCCAGGTGGTGATGCAGGAAACTGTGTTTCCGGTGTTGCGTTCCTTGAAGCTTATAATCAAGGTCGCCTAAAGCATATTACAGGTAAAGTAATTTGTATTGGTGGTGGTGATACTTCAATTGACGTAGTTTCTGTTGCACGTCGTCTTGGCAACATTAACAGTGTTGCTGAAAAGGATCGTCCAGAAAATATTATTTTTAACTATACTGCACATGATGTAGCTGATACTTCTACACGTCTAGGTGCCGATGTATTATTAACAACACGTTCTACAATTGATGATATGCCTGCTGCACAAGAGGAAATTGATGATGCAACTCGTGAAGGTGTTGAAATTCAGGGTCAATTAAGTCCTGTTGAAGTTATTACAAATGACGAAGGTCGTGCAACTGCTCTACGCTTTGTTCGTTTAGAAGAAGATGGCTCTACACCAATCGAAGGCTCTGAATTTGATATTGAATGTGAATTAATTGTATCTGCCATTGGTCAAGGTGTTGATTCTGAAGGTATGGATGAGTCATTCTTTAACGAATACGGCTTTATTGACGCAGACAAAAACTACCAAGTGCCAAATAAGCCGGGTTTCTTTGTTTGTGGTGATGTTGTTCGTCCACACCTATTAACAACAGCAATCGGCCAAGCTGGTATTGTTGCTGAAAGTATTAATGATTACCTTTCTGGCAATGATCAAAAAGCACGTAATAAAGTTGACGTACATTACTTTGATTTGGCTAAAAAGCTTGATGAGTGGGATTTATCACCTGAAGGTTATGAATCTGGTGGTACACCAGGTGAAGGTACAGATACAGCAGATTATGCAATCCATAACTACGAAGATCGCGCTTATGCATCAATTATTTCTCATACAGAATTATTCTTAGGTCATTTTGATCATGAAGAGCGTAATGCACGTAACCATAAGTTGGTTAATGTGGACAATGTTTTAGGTAACTTTGAAGAGCGTTTGATTGGTTATAGTGAAGAAGACGCTCAGGCGGAAGCAGGACGTTGTATGTCATGTGGTCTATGTTTTGAGTGTGATAACTGTGTGATGTACTGTCCACAAGATGCGGTATTTAAAGTAAAAGCTGACAAAGCAACTTTAGGTCGTTACGTAGATACTGACTACTCTAAGTGTGTTGGTTGTCATATTTGTGCTGACGTATGTCCTACGGGCTACATTCAGATGGGTCTTGGTGAGTAATACGATTTAATTTTTTGAAGAGAGTAATTATGAGTCGTTTATTGGTTGTATTCTTAAGTGTGATGTTAGGCAGTGCTATTGCACACTCTGATTATCATATCCCGAATCTTGGTGAAAAAGCTACTGAGTTTAAGGATGAAGGTAAGGAAGCGCATAAGCGTGAAGGTATGAGTCATGCGGCGAGTCTAATTCTGCAGCGTAAAATGCATCCTGAGCTTTTACTGCACAAGCGTGATAAGACATTACGCCAAGGTGTGCGTGGCGGCTATGCTCAATTGAAAGAGTGTGTTGAGTGCCATACTTCTGTTGATAAGAATGGCGAGCATGTTCCGATTAACGCACCTGATCAATTTTGCGCTACTTGTCATGAAAAAGTAGGTACAAGTCTAGATTGTTTTTCTTGTCACCGTACTACTCCAGCGGAGGAATTGTAATGAAAGAATTAAATCGTCGCGAATTTATTAAAAATTCAACCGCTGTCACAGCGAGTGTTGCTACGGTTGCGAGTGGTATTTCACTAACAACTTTTGCCGCCGGCCCTAAAGAAACAGACCCAGTTACTAATGAAAAGCGCTGGGGCATGTTGATTGATACCAATAAGTTAACTGAGGTTGATATCGAAGACATGGTAAGCGCTTGTCAAGAGGAGCATGGTTGGGGTGAAGAGACGCATTCCACGGGAGATCAAAAGCCTGGATGGATTAAGAAAGTTAAGGTGAAAGATACAGCCACTCAACGAATTAGCAATCTAGCACTTATGTGCCAGCATTGTGAAGAGCCGCCTTGTGTCGATGTTTGTCCAACAAACGCTTCAATGAAGCGTGAAGACGGTATTGTTTTGGTAGACAAGCATCGATGTATTGGTTGTCGTTACTGCATGATGGCTTGTCCATACGATGCACGTTCATTTGTGCATGAAGATCTAAGCAATCAAAAAGAGCATATGCCTCGTGGTAAAGGAACTGTTGAATCGTGCACACTATGTGTTCATAAAGTTGACAAAGGTGAGCAGCCAGCTTGTGTGGAAGCACTGAATAGTGACGCTGTTGTATTTGGTGATTTATTAGATCCAACTAGCAACATCCATCAGACATTAAAAAGAGTTCAAAGTACACAAATCCGTGCAGATTTAAACCTGAATACGGGCGTACGTTACAGTGGAATTTAAGAGAAGTTTATGAGTATTATTCGTTACGAGCAAACACAAGGTAAGAGTCTAGGTTTTTATGCGCTAATTGCTGGTTTAGGCGCTTTTATTTTGGCAGCACTTGGTAGTGTGTACTTTATGGAGCATAGTGGTCACCACGTTACGGGTATGAGTAATCGTATCGTTTGGGGGTTGCCACATGTATTTGCATTATTCTTAATTGTTGCTGCTTCTGGTGCACTTAATATTGCTTCGATTGCATCGGTTTTTAACAAAAAAATATACAAGCCTTTGTCGCGCCTATCAGGTCTTGTGGCTTTAGCTTTATTAGCTGGTGGCTTGATGGTGTTGGTGCTTGACTTAGGCCGACCTGATCGACTAATTGTTGCTATGACTGAATACAACTTCGAGTCTATCTTTGCATGGAATATCATTTTGTATAACGGTTTTTTCCTAATTGTTGGTGTTTATCTATGGATGATGTTCGAGCGCCGCATGAATAAATATAGCCGAAAAGTGGGTATTGCAGCGTTTACATGGCGTCTAATTCTAACAACGGGTACTGGCTCAATCTTTGGATTCCTAGTGGCTAGACAAGCTTATGATGCGGTTATTATGGCGCCAATGTTTGTTGTGATGTCGTTTGCTTTTGGCTTGGCGTTTTTTGTATTGGTGTTAATGGCAAGCTACAAATGGACAGAGCGTGCATTAGGTGACGCGATTGTTAATCGCCTAAGTAATTTATTAGGTGTGTTTGTTGCGGCAGTGCTTTACTTTGTTGCAGTTTATCACTTGGGTAATTTATATTTAGCTGAGAATTCTGGTGTTGAAAACTTCATCCTAATGGATGGCGGTATTTACACTCAGTTGTTTTGGTATGGTCAAATTATCTTAGGCGGTTTATTGCCGTTAGCGCTGCTTTACTCTCCAGCAACTAAGGGCAATCGCTCAATGCTAGGTTTGGCTTCAGTATTGGTTATCTTAGGCGGTCTCGCTCAACTTTATGTGATTATTATTGGTGGTCAAGCATATCCAATGGAGCTTTTCCCAGGTAAAGAGATTTTAGAAGGCTACGGCACAATTGCAGCTTACACGCCAACTTTGCCAGAGCTGATGTTAGGTTTAGGTGGTATAGCAGTTGCGTTAATTGCCATTACTTACCTGGTTAAGTTCTTACCTTTCTTGCCGGAAAGTTTAGCTGATCATGTTGCCGATCCGCATCATAAAAACTAAAAAGCGTCTACAATAGGGCAGACTATGTCCATTTATCTTTCTGCAGCACACAAATCCTCAGGCAAAACTGTTGTCAGTCTGGGGATTTGTGGCGCTCTGAAAGCGCAAAAATTAACCGTCCAGCCTTTTAAAAAAGGCCCAGATTATATCGATCCGATTTGGCTGGCTCAGGCCAGCGGTAATCCGTGCTACAATCTTGATTTTTACAATATGACTGAAGCGGAGATTCTTCAGCTATATGGCGATAAAAATTCAATAGCCGATATTTCCATTATTGAAGGCAATAAAGGCCTGTATGACGGTATGAGTGTTGCTGGTGGCGATGCAAATGCCGATCTTGCAAAGATGTTAGATATTCCGGTAATTTTGGTGGTCGATACCACAGGCATCACTCGCGGCGTTGCTGCTTTAGTTAAGGGTTATCAAGATTTTGATACTGATGTTAATATTGCTGGCGTTATTTTAAATAAAGTTGCTGGTGAGCGCCATCAATCAAAACTGGTTCAAGCCATTGAGCATTACACAGATATTTCAGTGGTTGGCTCTATTCGCCGCTCTAAAGCACTAATCATAGATGAGCGTCATTTGGGATTGATGCCCGCTAATGAAACCCCGCAATCTCAGCAATTTATTAATCGCGCTTCCCAACTGATTGCAGATCAGGTTGATTTGGATAAATTAATCAGCTTAAAGAAGCAACCTCAAGCGTCCCAACCCTCAACTATAAATCTTAGTGCACCTAAATTTCGTGTTGCTGTTGCAAAAGACAGTAGCTTTGGTTTTTACTATCAAGATGATTTAGACAAGTTTCATGAGTTGGGTGTTGAGCTGATTTATTTTAATACCTTGGAAGATTCTTTACTACCAGAGTGCGACGGCTTGTTTATTGGCGGTGGATTTCCAGAAATGCAACTAGAGGCGCTGAGTGCTAATCAATCCTTACTAAGAGATATTAAAGGCAAAATCGAACAAGGATTGCCAACTTACGCCGAGTGTGGTGGCTTGATGTATCTAACGCAACAAATTAGTAGCAAGGGTGAAAGCTATCCAATGGTTGGTGTAATTAACGCCAATACAAACATGACGCCTAGGCCGATTGGACGAGGCTATGTGCAACTGGAACCCACTAAAGAGCACCCTTGGGAAAATGTGGCGAGCACTATTTTTGCTCATGAATTTCATTATTCCAAACTAGACAATATTGATCCAAAAACCCATTACGCTTTTAAGGTTTTGCGCGGTGTGGGTGTGGATAATAAGCGCGACGGTATTCTTAAATACAACCTACTTGCTTGCTATACGCATTTGCGCAATGTGGCAGGCAATCAGTGGGTTGAACAATTCGTTAATTTTATTAATAAAAATAAAACATCATGATCACTATTACCAAAAAAGCGGCAGAAGAGATATCTCTTTCAACTCACAATCCAGAAACCCAAGGCATGGTGATTCGTTTTGCTGTAGATAAAACAGACGAAGGTTTTCAGTACTTAATGGGTTTTGATGAGCGCCATGATAGTGATATTCACTTAGAGTCAAACGGGGTTGAATATGTTTTGGCGTATGAACAAAAAGCCCTACTTGAAGGTATGGTGGTCGATTTTGATCAAATCGAAGCAGGACAAGATTACAGCTTTGTATTTATGAATCCGAACGATCCAGATTATACGGCACCAGAAGAAGATCACGCACCTGAGAAATCTTAATAATTAACTATTCTAGCCGCAAACAAAATTCAGAAATAATCAATACAGCCATTAAAATGATGAAAAATTCCATTATTTTGGATTAAAAAATAGTATTCTAAAGCTTAGAAGCAGGTGTTTTCAAGGTTTTTTTGATTATTGATGGTTAGCTTTTAAAAATTTCACAAATTTTGCAAATGGGCTATTTATAGTAGTTGAGAATGCCTTGATAGATAGCATTGGCGATTTTATCTTGCTCTTTGTTGTTGTTGAGTCGCTGCTCTTCTTCAAGGTTGGAGATAAAGGCAGTTTCCACCAATACCGAAGGAATGGCTGGGGTTTTTAAGACAACAAAGCCTGCTTTTTGCGGTACCTTTTTGTGCAATGGACCTAGTTTTTTCATCTGTTGTAAGATGTTGGCGCCTAATTTTTGGCTCTGTATATCGCGATCTTTTCTAGATAAATCCCAAAGGATTTTGTTTAGATATTGATCTTTGTTATTAGGCTGTTGCTTGACGCCAAATTGATCAGCCGTATTTTGAGATTTTTCTAAACGCCGTGCAAATTTTGTTGAACCGCCGCGCTCTGACAAAATATAAACCGAAGCACCTTTGGCGCGCCTGCTTTTAACGGCGTCAGCATGAATGGAGACAAATAAAGAAGCTTGGTTGGCTTGGGCAATGCGAATGCGCTGAGTCAGGCCTACATAATAATCGCCTCGGCGCGTTAAGACTGCTTTCATGCCTTGGGTGCGATTAATCTTATTAGCTAATTTTTTGGCAATGTTGAGCGTAATGTGCTTTTCTTTTGAGCGTTTATAGCCGATTGCACCCGAGTCTTCACCACCGTGTCCAGCGTCAATTAATATAACTCTATTACTGCGCTGTTTGCTGGCTGGGTCTTTAACAAGGGATTTTTTGGGTTTTTTAATCGCTTTGGCAGTCTGATTTTTTTGATCATAGAGATCTACAACCAAGCGATGGTGGCGGTATTTGTCATTTGGTTTGAGTGTATAGCTTTTGATTTGATATTGGCCATGCAATTTAAATTTAAATTGATAGGTGGTGTTGTCGCGTTTAACACGTGTTTTTTTAATGCGTTGATCGGTGAAGAATAATTTTTTGTAGGTGTTTTTTAAGAGTTTGGCGTTGCGAATGCTAAGGGTAAATTGGCTTTGTTGTTGATCAATTGAGAACCTGACGCCTGGGTCAACATCCATTACAATTCTAGTGCGCTCGGGAGAGCTCCAAAAACGAAAATCATGCAGTGTGGTGCGATCTTTGGCAAACGCACTGTTTAAGAAAAGTAAGCTTAATAATAAGCTGACTAATCGATACATTGTAGAAGCTGTTTGCCAATGTTATTATTGGCATTCAATGCTAGCTTTCTCGTGTTGTCTTCGCCAGTGATGCTAATGACTAAATCGGCAGGTGCAATAATACCTTTACCGAGCTCAGCCCATTCAATCAGCTGAATGTGTCCAGGTTGTGCGTATTCGCGAATGCCAATATATTCTAGCTCTTCTGGATCGCTCAGGCGATAGCAGTCAAAATGATGAATACTGATTTGCTCATTGGTATAACTTTCTACCAATGAATACGTTGGGCTTTTAACGCGATCAAAGCCAAAAAATTGGATAAATCCGCGTGCAAACGTGGTTTTTCCTGCCCCTAGATCACCTTCTAAATAGATAACAATTGCTTGCGGGCTGGCTTGTGCGCAAGTAGCCAGTTTGCGTGCAAAAGCAATGGTTTTAGATTCGTGTGTGAATTCAATAATCAAAATAACTGCCACATATAAAAACTAAAGACACTCACTAAAACCACACCTTCGAATCGATTAATAATATGCTTTTTGCCAAATTTGTAAGAAACCACAAAGAGTAAAACGGTTAATAGTAACATGATGGGATAGTCACGCTCAATCACTTCAGGGGCAACATCAGAAGGATGAATAAGACCCGGAATAGCAAGTACTGCAATGGTGTTAAAAAGGTTTGAGCCAATGACATTGCCCACCACCATTTCATATTGTTTTTTCAAGACACTGGCCACAGAAACGGCCAATTCTGGCAAGCTGGTGCCGAGTGCAACGACAGTAAGTCCAATGATTAAATCAGATACACCAAAGGCTTGCGCCACTTCGATGCCACCCCAAACCACTAATTTGGCGCTCGAGATTAAAACAATTAAGCCAATGAGAAGCATGATCCAAGTTTTGGTAGTTTGGCTTTTTTCAACCACTTGTTCGAATTCATCAAATTCGTGATTTTGGGTATTTTTTGACGCTTTAAAAGTGTAGGCTAGAAATAGAATAAGTAGTGTAAGTAGTACAAACCCATCAATTACGTCTAGGCGCAAATCCCAAAGCAATAGGCCGGCAACCAGAGTGGCTAACATTAAAAAGACCCACTCTTTTTTGAGAATATCGCCATGCACTTCAATTGGCGCTATGATAGCGCTAATGCCTAGTACTAACGCAATATTAAAAATATTAGAACCCACAGCGTTGCCAATACTTAAGCCAGTATTGCCATCCATAGCAGCCAAGCCTGATACTAACATTTCTGGTGCAGAAGTACCAAAGCCAAAAATTAATAGACCGATAATCAATGGCGAAACCTTGAAAATATTAGCAATTTTTGCGCCATTTTCTGTAAATTCGTCCGCACTCCAAATTAAAAGTGCGAAACCTGATAATAAGGCAATAATTGGTAGTAGAATATCGGGCATATTGATTTTTTGTTAAATTTTTGTTTATTATAAAGGCCGCGACATAAAAGATGAGTGAAACAGAGTTTTTAATTGGTCGTTGCGGCCTTGATTTGGTGGATGATTTCTACCCAGACGACCTGCCAAGTGAATGGCGTTTTGATTATTATTCAACCCTATTTAAAGCGCTATCACTGCCTATTGATAGCGAAGAAGACTTTGAGCTTATTTTTGAAGAGCTAGAGGATTCAGATGAGGAGTTTGAGCTGGTACTAACCATTCAACCTCAACAATTGCTCGATGTTAAGACGCTACGCAACCTGTTGAGTTCTGTTGAGTTGTATCAGTCTTTGTTTACTTTGTCTGTTGAGTTGGATCAAGCGCCTAGTGCTGAGGTCATGGCGTTATTAACAGGCTACCGGTTGTCGTTTCAATCGACTGTCAAATACAAATCAGAGTTAACAACCGCTGAAGCTATGGGCCAATATTTATATTATACGCATCTACCTGTTTTTCACCTACAAGGAGATGGTGATGACAAGCAAATGCGAGCCAATATTGAAAAAATTGCCAAAATTAATACGCGCACCGTGCTTATTTGTAATGATGCAGAAAGCGATGCCTTGAATAAACTTCGAACCATAGCAGAGATTTTAGGTTATTAAATGACAACTGTTTTGCTCACTCGTCCGCTTACGCAGGTTGCAGCACTTGAAGCTTTAGTGGCTAAAAACGGGCATCAGCCTTTATTGTTTCCTACATTGGAAATTCAAGCGCTAAAGGCGAGAGTTAAACGTGAGCATTATGATGCAGTGATCTTTATTAGCGCCAATGCTGTGGAATTTGGATTGGAAATTTTAGAGAAAATTACCTATTCAGCTATCTTTACAGTAGGTGCTGCAACGGCAAAAAAACTGAATGATTATCAGATTGATGTGAACGACTTTCCTCGAAAAAACGCCTCTAGTGAAGCGTTATTGGCACTTGAATCTGTGTCTTGTTTGCGAGATAAAAAAATCTTAATTTTTAGAGGCAAGGGTGGGCGAGAAACCTTAAGAATTGGTTTTGAAAAAAATCATAATGAGGTTGAGTATGCGCAGGTTTATGATCGAGTTATTTGTTCGTTAAGCGTACAACATCAACAATCTTTAAAGGTGTTTTTGTCAGACCCTAAAGGTTATATTAGTGTGACTAGTAATGAAAATTTAGATGGTTTAATGGCGCTGGCAAAACAGATGGGGCAGCTAGATAATATTAAACAATACCCGCTTATCGTGTTAAGTGCACGGATTAAAGCTTATGCAAACACATGTGGCTTTTCACAAATAATCATCACACCAAATATTAGCGACCAAGCGATTGCATCAGTATTAGAAAGAGACGATACACTTGACAATTAAGTAAAAGTTGATTAATTTAGTAGGCAATAAGATAATATTTTTTTTGGGGAGAAAAAGTTATATGATTAAATTAAGTGTTTCTCAGGCCGCTCGTCGATTGGGCGTTAGTCGTTCTAACATTCAAGATCAAATTAATTCAGGCAAATTGCAGACACATGAGGGTTATGTCACTACCGACAGTATTCGATTGGCTTATCCTGCTTATAATCTGCACTCAGAACAAGAGTTGCATTTAAAAAAGATACAACAAATTAAAGCGGATGCTGTGTATAAAGCAGGTGCAGCAGACACCGCCAAACAAGCGAATGAACAGGCGCTTATGACGGTGATCGCAAGCCTTAAGTCAAAACTGTACAAAGAGGAGATGAAAAACCAGCATTATCAGCTGGTTTTTTCACAACTTGGTGAGCGCTTAGAGGCGCTTGAAAAATGCTGCCATGAGCAAGATAAGCGACCACTTAGTGAGCTGCAAAGATGGGTTGAAAATCAACAATCTCATTAAAGTTATAGTAGATTTTTTACTAATGCTAAAGAGGGTTGAGATTTATTCATCGTGTAGAAATGAAAGTTTTCTACACCCTGAGTTTTTAATTGATCACAAAGATTATTAACAACTTCCAAGCCAAAAGCAGATAACGATTCTAAATCATCTCCAAATACTGCCAAACGTTTTTCAATCCAACGTGGAATTTCTGCGCCACACATATTGGAAAATCTAAGCAATTGGTCGTGATTAGTAATGGGCATAATGCCAGGTGTTATAGGTGCATCAATGCCTAGCTTTTGCACATCATCTACAAATCTAAGGTAGGCATCTACATTGTAAAAATATTGCGTAATAGCGCTATCGGCACCAGCCTTCATTTTATTGGCAAAATGCTGTATATCGGTATTGATATCTTTAGCTTGCGGATGCATTTCTGGATAAGCAGCTACTTCGATATGAAAGTGGTCATTAAATTCATGACGTATAAATGCGACCAATTCACTAGCATAATGAAAATCGCCAATGTCACGCACGCCAGAAGGAATATCGCCTCGGAGTGCGACAATGCGATTAATGCCAGCGTCTTTATACTGGTTAAGCAGGGCTAAAATTTTTGATTTTTCAGAATCGATACAAGAAAGGTGCGGTGCTGCAGAGACTTTATCATTTGCCTGAATATCTAGCACAGTTTCCAAAGTGGCCTCTTGTGTCGTGCCGCCAGCGCCAAATGTGGTGGAGAAATAATGCGGTTGAACTGAAGATAATTCTTGGCGAACTTGTTTGAGATTGTGCTTGCCCTGATCCGTTCTTGGTGGGAAAAATTCAAAACTTAATTGCATTTGTAGTTAACGTTGGTTAAAAATAGGCTAATTATAGCTTATTTCAAATCATGAAGAGTGTTTCGGTTTTTTTGTCAGCGACCTAGGATTCGGGTAAAATTCCACAATTTACTTAGTTTGAATTATATTATTTATGTCAAAAAGCGATTACATTGAGTTAGAAGGCGTGGTCAAAGAAAAACTACCTAATACAACTTTTACGGTTGAGTTAGAAAATGGCCACAGTGTTTTAGCGCATATTTCTGGAAAAATTCGCAAGCATTACATTCGCATTTTGCCTGGAGACAAGGTAACCGTGGAAATGACACCTTATGATTTGACTAAGGGTAGAATTACTTTTAGACATAAGTAAAAAACAGTTTATTGCCGATGTGGTGGAATTGGTAGACACGCCGGATTCAAAATCCGGTTCCTCACGGAGTGACGGTTCGACCCCGTCCATCGGTACCAAATTAATATAGGGATAGTAGTTATGGAACAAGCAGATCTTTTAACGCAAGCGTTAAACCTAACCATGTTTGGTATGGGATTTGTTTTCTTGTTTTTAACGTTGCTGGTCTTTGTAACTAAATTGATGTCATTTCTTATTCATAAAATTCAAACTCGAATTGCCAATGAATTAGTGAGTGATAACAACGTAACGACGCTCGAACAGGAAATTGACGAAGAAACAAAGTTTGTGATCGAGCAAGCAATCAAGATGCACAGGGGAGCATAAGGATCATGCTAAATTTTTTAAAAAATATGACCAATAAGCCAAATAAAGCTGAAAATAAAAAAGTAGAAATTACAGAGTTGGTGTTTAGAGATGCACATCAATCTTTATTCGCAACACGTATGCGCATTGACGATATGTTGCCAATTGCTGATAAGCTTGATAAGATTGGCTATTGGTCGGTAGAGTCTTGGGGCGGCGCTACATTTGATTCTTGTATTCGTTACTTGGGCGAAGATCCTTGGGATCGTATTCGTGAAATTAAGGCAGTCATGCCAAAAACGCCACAGCAAATGTTGCTACGTGGTCAAAATCTTCTAGGCTATCGCCACTATAGTGACGATGTGGTACGCAAATTTGTAGATCGTTGCGCAGAAAATGGCGTAGGCGTCTTTAGAATTTTTGATGCAATGAATGACGTTAGAAATCTAAAAACAGCGGTTGATCAGGCAGTCAAGCTAGATCAGCACGCACAAGGAACGATTTCTTACACAGTCAGTCCTGTACACAATACGCAAACTTGGTTAGATATGGCTAAGCAAATTGAGGATATGGGTGCGCATTCTTTATGTATTAAAGATATGGCTGGACTATTACAGCCTTATGTTGCTTATGATTTAGTCAAACAACTGAAAGAAGAGATTGATATTCCAATTCAATTGCATGCACACGCCACAACAGGGCTTTCTACAGCAACAATCATTAAATCGGTTGAAGCTGGGATTGATCGTGTTGATACGGCCATTGGCTCAATGAGCATGACCTACGGACACTCTGCGACTAATTCTGTGGTTTCTATCTTGGAAAATAGTCCTAGAAAAACCGGCCTTGATCTAGAAAAGCTAGAAGAAATTGATGCCTACTTTAGACCAGTTCGTTGCAAGTATGCCCAATTTGAAGGTTCTTTAAGAGGGGTTGATTCGCGTATCTTGTTATCTCAAGTGCCAGGCGGCATGTTGACTAATATGGAAAATCAATTGCGCGAGCAAAATGCAGCAGATAAGATGGATGAAGTATTAGAGGAAATTCCACGTGTGCGTAAAGATTTAGGCTACATTCCTTTAGTAACACCAACTTCTCAAATTGTTGGTACACAGTCAGTACTCAATGTATTAACAGGCGAGCGCTATAAAACTATTACTAAGGAGTCAGCAGGTGTGCTTAAAGGTGAGTATGGCGCTACACCTGCCCCAGTGGATCAAGCATTACAAGCAAAAGCACTCGAAGGGTCTGAACCAATTACGTGTCGCCCTGCTGATAATATTGCGCCTGAAATGCATATTTTAGAACAAGAATTTGACAAAATTGTAGCCGAAAAAGACATTCAGCTAGCTGCCAATAAAGTCGATGACTTAATGACTTACGCCTTGTTCCCTCAGGTGGGCATTTCGTTCTTAGAGAATCGCAACAATCCTGATTTCTTTGAGCCAGTGCCGCAGGAGACTAACAACTGTACTGCACCAGATAGCGAAGAAGGTACCTATACAGTTTCATTTAAAGGTAATTCTTATACGGTTGATGTCTCTGCAGGTGGTGATGTTACTTCTATGAAGGCTTCTTCTGATGCGCCAACACCAACACCAGCAGCTAAGAAAGAAATTGTTAGCGAGGTACCAACAACCGCTGGTGAAGCAATTGGCGCACCTCTATCGGGCAATATTTGGAAAGTTATGGTGACGCCTAATCAAAAAATTAATGAAGGCGATGTGTTGATCATTCTTGAAGCGATGAAGATGGAAACAGAGATTAAAGCGGCCAGAGGTGGTGTGGTAACAGAAATCAATGTCAAAGAAGGCGACTCTGTAACCGTTGGTCAGGCTTTATTGTCACTAGCATAATTACCGAGAGATTCTTATGGAGCAATTGAATTCACTTTGGCTTAATACAGGAATATATCAAATGGCCTGGGGGCAAGGTCTAATGCTGTTAGTTGGCATGCTGTTGTTATATCTTGCCATTATTAAAAAATTTGAACCGTTATTATTATTACCAATTGGATTTGGTGCAATTTTGGCAAATATTCCTGGCGCCGGCATTGCAGAAGGTGATGGGATATTGCATTTGTTTTATGTTATTGGTATTGAATCAGGCGCCTTTCCACTGATCATCTTTATGGGTGTGGGCGCTATGACAGATTTTGGACCTCTGCTAGCCAACCCTAAGACGTTATTATTAGGGGCAGCTGCACAATTTGGCATTTTTGCTACTGTTTTAGGTGCTATGGCTCTGACTGCAGTAGGTGTTTTTGATTTCAGTTTAACAGATGCTGCTGCCATTGGTATTATTGGTGGCGCCGATGGTCCGACCAGTATTTATGTGGCTAGTAAGTTAGCGCCAGAATTATTAGGTGCTATTGCGGTTGCCTCTTACTCGTATATGGCACTTGTGCCACTGATTCAGCCACCAATCATGCGCGCACTAACCACTGAAAAAGAGCGTCAAATTGAAATGGTGCAATTGCGCGAGGTGTCAACTGCAGAAAAAATAATTTTTCCAATTATGTTATTAATGTTGGTGGCTTTATTATTGCCTGATGCAGCACCATTATTGGGTATGTTTGCTTTGGGTAATTTAATGAAAGAGTCTGGTGTGGTTGATCGCCTTAGTGATACTACTCAAAACGCGTTGATTAATATTGTAACGATCTTTTTAGGGTTGGCGGTTGGCTCAAAGCTTATGGCAGATAAATTCTTACAACCAGAAACTTTAGGTATTTTATTGTTGGGTATGGTTGCTTTTGCTATTGGTACAGCCAGTGGTTTGTTAATGGCTAAAGCCATGAATCTATTTAGTAAGAATAAGATTAATCCTTTGATTGGTTCAGCGGGTGTTTCCGCAGTACCAATGGCTGCACGTGTTTCTAACAAGGTTGGCTTAGAATCTAACCCACACAACTTTTTGCTTATGCATGCAATGGGGCCAAATGTTGCGGGTGTGATTGGCTCTGCTATTGCTGCTGGTATTATGATTCAACTGCTCAGTTAATCTTTCTCATGCAAAGAACTTTTTTAAAATCTAAACTTCATCGTGTTACAACGACAGCCTCAGAGCTTGACTATGAAGGCTCTTGTGAAATTGATGGCGTGTTATTAGATGCAGCAGGTATTAGTGCTTTTGAACAGATTCAAATTTACAATATCGCAAATGGCAATCGGTTTATAACCTACGCCATTCGTGGCAAGGAAAATAGTGGTGTAATCTCGGTTAATGGTGCTGCTGCGCATAAAGCAGCGGTTGGCGATTTATTGATTATTGCTTCTTATGCAAGCTACGATGAGTGTGAGCTTAACAACTATGCGCCAAACTTGTGCTATGTTGATGAAAACAACGTACTCACGAGAAAGCGTTCGTCCATTAGCTAAACTGACCATTTTCCAATACCAATACTCGTTGCATTTTTTCTGCAATTCGCTCATCGTGAGTAACAATAACCAAGGCGCTGTTGTGCGTTTGATTAAGTTTACTCATTAAATTTAACACTTCATCAGCATTTTGACGATCAAGATTGCCAGTTGGTTCATCTGCTAGTAAACATTTTGGCTGTGTAATTAGTGCTCTAGCAATTGCAACGCGTTGCCTTTCACCGCCTGATAATTCACTAGGAAGGTGTTTATGACGATGCTCAAGGCCGATACTGGTTAGCATTTTTGTTGCTGTTTGTTGGGCGGATTTTTTATCAATGCCTTGAATGAGTAGCGGCATCATGACATTGTAGATTGCGTTGAAATCTTTAAGTAAATGGTGAAATTGATAAACAAAGCCTAAGTTGTCAGCTCTAAGCTGTGTAATTTGAGTCTCGTTTAAGGTTGATAGGTCTGTGTTATTTATAATTACTTGGCCACCACTAGGTTGATCAATACCACCCAGTAAATTTAGTAAGGTAGATTTGCCACAGCCTGATTGGCCTAAAATCGCAATTGATTCTTGCGCCTGTACTTCAAGATTAAGATTATTGATAATTTGATTTTGTTGAAAGCCATCCTTATAATGATAGTTGAGATCTTTGCAATGGATAATGCTACTCATGATTTAACACCTTGGCAATCGCCACTTTGCCAGCACGTTTGGCGGGATAAATAGAGGCGAGTATTACCAATATAAAAGCACCTAAGGCAATCGTAATAATATCGTTAAGTTGTATATCAGAAGGGAAGCGATTGATATAAAAAACCTCTTTTGGAAAGAATTCAAATCCTAGTAACATCTCAATACTACCCACAATAGCCTCAATGTTTAAAGCCAGCAATACGCCCAAAATTAGACCAATCACAATGCCAATGATGCCAATGGTAAGTCCTTGATAGAAGAACACCTTAACAATGCGTTTTGGGGTCATGCCCAGGGTGCGCAAAATAGCAATATCGGCCGTTTTGTCGGTCACTACCATTACCATCATTGAAACAATATTAAAGGCAGCAACAGCAATAATAAGTGACAGAACGATGCCAATCATTTGTTTTTCAAGATTTAGTGCTTTAATAAAGTTCGCTTTTTGCTGCGTCCAGTCAATGCCGTAGTATTGATGATCGCCTAAGCGCTTAACGGCTGTTTGAGTGATAGACTTGGCATTAAATAAGTCGTCTACTTTTAGTCGAATGCCACTTACCCTATCTTTCATTGAGTAAAGTACTTGTGCTTGTTTAAGCTGGATAAACGCCAAATTATTATCGTACTCATTGACACCAGCATCAAATATACCTGAAACACTAAAACGCTTAAATCGTGGCTGAATGCCAATAATGCTTGAAGAAAGCTGTGGTGTGAGTAGCGTTACTTTATCGCCCAGTGTAACACCTAGCTGCGTTGCCAATCCAGCGCCGAGCAATATACCCGTTTTTTCAAGGTTGCTATCGCCCAGCTTCATATTATCTAATAGCACTGAAGTTTGTATTTCTAGCTCAGGAATAACGCCTCGAACGCTAATTCCTTGAGAGCCACTGGCAGTGTTGAGTAGGGCGTATTTTTCAATATAAGGGGCAGAGTTAATAACATGAGGTGTTTGATTGATGGTTGCTCGCACATCTTGCCAATTAGTTAATGCACCATCATAGTCACTAATGTATGAATGCGATATGGCGCTTAATACTCGATCCCTAAGCTCTTGATGAAAGCCATTCATGACTGATAAAACCGTCACCAGTGTCATCACACCTAAAATTAACCCTATCATTGACACGCCAGAAATAAAGGATACAAAGCCTTTTTTGCGATTTGATCGCAAATACTGATTAGAAATGTCAAATTCGATGCTCATGGTGCTGATATTTTGTCATAATTAGCACTTTGTAAATAACTAAATAATGAGAGGAAGGGAATGGAGAAACTAACATTTAAAGATCGAATTGATCAATTAGGAGACTTTTTAATTGAGGTTTTTCATATTGTCGGGTTGTTTGTTATTGGAGGTACGATTGTTTGGTCGGCTATTGGTGAATACCTAATCATCATGCAACATGAGTCTGGCTTTGCATCACTCAAAGATATCTTGCTATTATTCATCTATTTAGAATTAGGTGCGATGACGGGTATTTATTTTAAAACGCATCGATTGCCAGTTATTTTCTTAATCTTTATTGCTATTACAGCCATCACTAGATTCCTAGTCATTGACATGAAAGAATTGGTTTCTGCAGATAAGTTCAATGTGTTAATTATGGTTGTTGCAATTTTGATATTAACCATTGCTGCAGGCGTCTTACGATTTACCGAGAAAAAATTTGAGAATTCGAACGAGTGTTTTAAATAAATCTAAATGGATTTAAATACCCGGGGGGTTGTTAATTATCTACTCTTGCCAATCGCTGGTGTTTTTTATGTGCTAACTAATGTGCGTCGGGCACTCTATCGAATTGAATTTTTTACCACCAATCAATTTAAAGTGCCAGTTGTGGTGGTGGGCAATATTACCGTTGGTGGTAGTGGCAAAACCCCAATTGTTATTAAACTGGTTAAGCATTTTCAACAGCAGGAAAAAAAAGTAGGAGTGGTCTCCAGAGGCTATGGTGGTTCACATGTGTCTGGTAGTTTGTTGGTGGATGCTGATACGAACGCCACCTTATCAGGTGACGAGCCTTTGTTGATTGCCACACAAACAGGCGCGCCTGTGATGGTTAATAAGGATCGCTCCAAGGCAGTTTATGATCTTATTGAGCAGCATCAAATAGACGTGGTTATTAGTGATGATGGTTTGCAGCATTATGCCATGAGCAGGGATGTTGAAATCGCAGTTGTTGATGGCAGGCGTCGATTTGGCAATGGATTTTTCTTGCCGGCTGGACCACTCAGAGAATCGCAATCACGACTCAGCGAGGTAGATTTTGTAATTAATAATGGGGCATTGCAGGCGGGTGAAATTACCGCACGACTGGAACCTAAATTTTTTGTCAATGTATTAACAGGCGAACAACAGCCACTAGATTTTTTTATTAAAAAGGTTTGTCATGGTGTGGCGGGTATTGGTCATCCACAAAGGTTTTTTGACGTTATCAAACACCTTTGCGCTATTTTGTATCGCCATGAATTTAAAGATCATCACCCTTATGTGGATAAGGATTTGGCATTTGACGACGAACATCCGATTATTATGACAGCAAAGGATTGTGTAAAATGTAGTCAGTTCGCTAATGACCGTATGTGGTATTTACATGTTGAAGTCAATTTGAGTGAAGATTTTCTGACTAAGCTAGATGCAAAATTATGATCGATCAAGAGTTGTTAAAATTATTAGTATGTCCTAAAAGTAAAGCGCCCCTAGAACAAGTAGACGATGAACTTATTTGTAAAACTAGTGGTTTGGCTTACCCAATTGAAGACGGCATTCCAGTGCTGTTAGAAGAAGAAGCTAGAAAGCTAGACTGATTGATGGGCTTTAGCGTCATCATTCCGGCTCGTTATGCTTCTAGCAGATTGCCTGCAAAACTACTAAAAGATATTTATGGCAAGCCTTTAATCCGGCTGACTTATGAAAATGCCATGAAAAGTGGTGCATCACAGGTTATTGTCGCCACTGATGATGAGCGCATTGCGCAGGCTTGTGAGACATTTGGCGCCACTGTTTGTATGACAAACAAAGGGCATACCTCGGGCACTTCGAGAATTGCTGAGGTGTTAACAACACTAAATATTGACGATGATGAAATTGTTGTGAATGTTCAGGGTGATGAGCCTATGCTGGACCCAGCAGTGATTGATCAAGTGGCTGATAATTTACACAAAAGTCAAATGCAAATGGCCACCTTATGCGAGCCTATTGCCGACAAGGCGCAGTACCTAGATCCAAATTGCGTTAAGGTGGTGTTTGATAAATTTGGTAGGGCGCTATATTTTTCTCGCGCACCCATTCCTTATTTTAGAGAGGCGCAAGATTTTGATTTATCTTTATGTCACAAGCATATTGGTATTTACGCTTATCGTAGCGCTTTTATCAAACAATATTTAAAGATGGATAGTTCACGTTTGGAGCAAGTTGAAAAACTGGAACAACTCACCGTGCTGAATGAAGGGTTTGATGTTCATGTGGAAAATGCGTGTGGTGATACAGGTTTTGGTGTGGACACGCAAGAGGATTTAGACAAGGTGTTGGTGGCATTAGCACCTAATGACAAAGGTTAAAAAAATGAAGATTATTGACGGTAAGCAAATTGCCCAAGATTTGCGTAATGATATTGCTAAAACAGTTGAAAAACTAGACCGGGCACCTGGTTTAGCGGTTATTCTAGTGGGTGACGATCCAGCATCTGCTGTATATGTTCGTAACAAAGATAATGCTTGCAAGGAAGTGGGTTTTTATTCAGAAAAAATCAATAAACCAGCTGATATCACTCAACAACAATTACTGGATGAAATTAAGCGTCTTAACAATGACGATAAAATTGATGGTATTTTAGTGCAACTACCTTTACCAGCGCATTTAGATGCAAATTTAGTGATTGAGACTATTTCTCCACAAAAGGATGTGGATGGCTTTCATAGTGAAAATATTGGTAAACTCATGCAAAATAAGGCTTATTTGCGCCCGTGCACGCCTAAGGGTGTCATGACCATGCTGGCAACAACGGGTATTGATTTGGCAGGTAAAGATTGTGTCGTGGTTGGTGCGTCTAATATTGTTGGACGACCAATGGCTATGGAGTTGTTAAATGCTCGCGCTACCGTAACGATTTGTAATAGCAAAACTTCAGATTTATCAGGAAAATTGCAGCGTGCCGATATTGTGGTGGCCGCTGTTGGCATTCCACAGATGATCCAAGGTGGCTGGATTAAGCCGGGCGCTGTGGTGATTGATGTGGGTATTAATCGACTAGAAAGTGGTAAGTTGGTGGGCGATGTTGATTTTGATGCGGCCACCCAAAATGCTGGCTGGATAACACCTGTACCTGGCGGTGTTGGCCCCATGACCATTGCCACCTTATTAGAAAATACTTTAACCGCTTACCAAAATAGGAAATAAAATCATGAAATTATTATTAAAAGCTTTTAGAAATGGATTAGGTAGTTTGATTGCGCTTGTTAGTCGATTAATTCCGGTTAAGAAAGTTAAAAGAGATGCGCAAGCTCAAGCGCTTGCTGATGAGAAAGCTAAAAATATTGAGCTATATCAATTTTTTGCCTGCCCATTTTGTATTATGAGTAGAAGGGTGATTAGAGGTTTGAATATTAAAATCGTTACTCGAGATGCACAAACTCGGGGCGGTCAGTACCGAGAAGAATTGTTAAAAGAAGCGGGCAAAGTCCAAGTGCCTTGTTTGAAAATTACTGAGAACGGCAAAGTAACCTGGATGTTTGAATCAGCTGAGATTAAAGCTTATTTAGAGAAAGAATTTGGCTGATTCTGTAGATATTTTTAGGGGTATCTAGAGATTTTTAATATCAAACTTAACGGCTTCGGCTTGAATTATTTTTGGCACAAAAATCAAATTTCCATATAAAGAATAGCCGTTTTTACTAGCCATCTCGTTGATGGGTAAGTTCATTTCTTTGCCTTTGTCGTTAATCACCAACATGCCATTATCAAGTTTAATGTGACCAATTGGGCCACCAATAAACGTTTCTAACTCATCGGTACCAAAGAACTCGTTATTATCAATGGGCTTGATATTAATTGGGTCGCCCGTTGGATGGTAAAGCATTGATGAAGGCCAATTATATTGTTCTGACATAGTAATAAATCCTAGTAATAATGTTAGTTGGGTAGAAAGTCTTTAAGTTGTTGAATGCTATGCTCAAGTGTTGCTAATGAGTCAGCTGTAATATTAATATGACCAAGTTTTCTATTTTCTCGTTCGTCTTTGTCGTACAGATGTAAATGCGCATTAGGCATATTGAGTGCGATCTGGGTCGGTCCAGTTTTGCCAATAATATTAACCATCGCACTGTAATGATGGGTTGGCGTTGTATCGCCTAGTGGCATGCCGCTAATGGCGCGAACGTGATTTTCAAATTGAGAAGTATTGGCGCCATCAATACTCCAATGTCCAGAATTATGTACACGCGGAGCCATTTCATTAACCACCAGTCCATTTTCAGTGTCGAATAACTCAATGGTAAGTACGCCTACGTGATTCATTTCATCGAGCAAGGTTTGCATGTAGTGTTCAGCAGTTTTTTGCACTTTAGGATCGATATCTTGAGCAGGTGCAATCGTTAATCTTAATATGCCATTATGGTGTGTGTTTTCCACCAGCGGGTAGTATTTATGATCGTTATCAATACCGCGAACAGCAATTAAAGAAAGCTCACGCTTAAAATTAACAAACCCTTCAAGAATCGATTCGGCTCCGTTCATATGCTTAAAGGCTGCTTTGATTTGGTCTGCACTGCGTATTAAAAACTGACCTTTGCCATCATAGCCTTCAGTGGTGGTTTTTAAGATGGCAGGCAATCCAATATGTGTCACAGCCTGCTCAAGGTCAGTGAGAGAATTGATTACTTGATAAGGGGCGCAAGGAATATTTAGCTGGTTAAACAAAGCCTTTTCACGTGCGCGATGTTGCGTGGTAAATAAAGATTTTTCGCCAGGATATACTGGAATATCTTTATTAATCTCTTTCACCATTTCAACATCGGTATTTTCACTTTCATAGGTAATAACATCGGCGAATGCCACTAAAGATTCAATATGATCTGGGTTGTTCTCTAATGCAAACATGTGTCCGAGTAATGCGGAAGATTCTTTGTTTGATTGGCCAGAAAATCCAAATTGATGATTAAGTGGATAGCCAGATATGGCCATCATTCTGCCGAGCTGGCCTGCGCCAAGTACGCCGATTTTCATTTGCTATATGCGAGGGTTGGGGTTGTCCAGCACATTTTGAGTTTGTTGTGCTCTGAATGCATTCACTTTGGCTCGAACAGCCTCGTCTTCATTGGCAATAATTTGCGCTGCTAAAATACCAGCATTTTTAGCACCTGCCTCGCCAATTGCCAATGTGCCAACTGGAATTCCACCTGGCATTTGGGCGATAGAAAGCAAAGAGTCTTGGCCGCTGAGCGCACGAGACTGCACTGGCACACCAAGTACTGGCACAATGGTTTTGGCGGCAACCATGCCGGGCAAATGTGCTGCCCCACCAGCGCCAGCAATAATAACCTTGAGGCCACGCTCACTAGCCGTACTTGCATACTCAAACATGAGATCAGGTGTACGGTGTGCAGAAACAACTTGCACTTCGTGGGCTACGCCAAACGATTCTAGCATTTCTACTGCGTTTTTCATGGTCGGCCAATCTGATTTTGAACCCATAATAACACCAACAACTACACCCATGGTTTTCTCCAATATTTGCTTCTTTTAAAGAAATTATACTCAAAGAGTCGTTATATAGATAGTCACAGCAGTAATATAGTCAGTTAAAATCAATATCAATTTTAACGATTGTTTATTAGCTATGCCCAATACACCGCTTCAACACCTGATTGATCAGTTTACCCAAATCAAACAAAAACTAGAATTGGATGCTCAGCAAAAAAGAATGCAGTTTGATTATCAATTTCATAAAAATAAAGTTATTTTCGAAAAGACCTTGCATCGCGCACATAAGCAATTAAAAACCGGTGCTTTGCGCTATTTGGTAGGTGCTAATCCGCTGTATATTCTAACAGCACCTATTATCTACGCCATGATTGTACCTTTGGTTTTGCTAGATATTTTTGCTTTTCTGTATCAGCGAATATGCTTTCCTATTTATAAAATTGAAAGAGTTAAGCGCAGTGATTATCTGGTGATAGATCGACACAAGCTGGGTTATTTGAATATTTTTGAAAAAATTAATTGTGTGTATTGTGGTTACGCAAACGGGCTGCTGAGCTATGTGGCAGAATTAGCATCACTCACAGAGCGATTTTGGTGTCCAATTAAACATGCCAGTAAAGTTGAAAATCCACATGATCGGTACTGGAGTTTTGTTGATTATGGCGATGCTGATGGCTATGTTTGCCGTCTTGATTCAAAGAAAAATCCACATCAACCAGACGTTCGATCAAAAAATACTAAATAGCTCCATGCGCCAATACCCGCAAGTAAAACGTCTTTTTCAGCATCCCAGATATCTCCTTGCGAGCCCAAAAAGGCATTAGCTTGCACTGTTTGCTCAAATAAGGCGGCGTACCACCACTCGACAATTTCGTAGCAAGCACCAATACCAATAAACAGCATAATGAGTACGAAATGCTGTGTTTTACGATTAGCAAACGTGACAAATCTGGTTAGTGCTTCTTTAAAGGGTAGCACGATTAAAAAGCCAAAAGAAAAGTGTACTAAACGATCAAAATGATTGCGGTTTAAATCTAAAATTTGCGCAACCCAATTGCCTATTGGCACCTCTGCATAGCTGTAATAGGCACCAATTGTTTGTAAAATACAAAAGCAAAAAATCAAGTAATATGCAGTATTGCTAAAATGAAATCTCGCATAGCCAGTAATTAAAAAATAAAGGCTAATGAGTAAGATAAGGTTTTCTGCAAACCAAATATCTCTATAAACTGGATTGATAGCCAATGCTAGCCAAAATAGGCTAAAAATAATCAGTAATTTTGGCGCAACTGATTTGTCTGTATTCATAATCTAAAATCTGAATGTAAAAATGGCATGTGCCCCGTGTTTAATACGGTTGTATCGATGAATTGTTGTTGATACCAATGGGCGATTTTACTGGGCACTAAGGTGTCTTTAGCGCCTAAAATGATTTTTTTCTCAACATTCAGTGCTAAAAACTGCTGAGTTAGATCGGTGTTAAGTAATATCGCTAGACCTTGATTGAGTGCAATGGTTGACGCGGGTAGAGTGTCAATAGATTGATTAAGACTTTTGATTTGGATCTTATCTTTTGTTTGCAGACTAACAAAGCGTTTTAAGCCTTTAGCAAGGTTGAGTTTCAAGGTATTGGAAAATTGCTTAAAATGATCAGCATCAATGCCATACTCCCAATTATTATTTTGCACAAAATTCGGGGTTGAGGCCACTAGGATTAATCGAGATAATTTGATTTGAGTAGCGATATGAATTGCTAACAGTCCGCCTAACGACCATCCTAATAAGATAGGATTTTCAGGCAAAATTTTAATAATTTCATGACACCAATCATCAATCCCACCAGCAACATCTATACTCCTACCATGCCCTGGTAAGTCGATTTTGGTAATACGATATTGGTCTTGATAGGTGTTAATTAAATTGTTAAAAAGATCTGAATTAAACCCCCAGCCGTGAAGTAACACCAAGTTTTTTCCTGAGCCTGAGGTGCTACTGTAGAGCATGTTTAACTTGAGTGAGTAGTTGTTCGATTTGCGTTTGAGTATGATTAGCACTAAGCGTTATTCTGAGTCTTGCAGTGTTCTTTGGCACAGTAGGTTCACGAATAGCGCTCACATAAAAACCTTGATTGAATAGAGTTTGACTAATTTTTAATGCTGTTTTGCTCTCGCCAATAATCAAAGGCTGAATGGCCGAGGAAGAAGGTTCAATTGGCAGATTAAGCGCACTTGAAAAATTTCGGAAAAATTGAATATTAGCCTGTAATTTGGCATTAATTTCTCCTTTTTTAATTAGCTCTAGACTTTTGAGAGTAGCCGTACAGATTGCCGGTGAAATGGCAGTGGTGTAGATATAAGGGCGTGATTTTTGGATTAACAATTCGATAAAATCTTCATTGCCAGCGACAAAAGCGCCCATTGTGCCCGCTGCTTTGCCTAAAGTGGCCATATAAATGGAATTTTCTGGAATATTTGGCTCAAAGATGCCAAATCCATGGGCATCATCTTGCATGAGGAAAGCATTAGAAAAATTTCCGATTTTTTGCAAATCATCAATTTTTGCACGATCGCCATCCATACTAAAGACGGTATCGGTTGCAATCATGCCCGAGCCTGATTGTTTGATTGCCTTTTTTTCAAGTGAGGCAATATCATTATGTAGATAACGTTGAAGCGGTAAGCCGATTAATTGATTGGCATCAATCAGTGAGGCGTGGTTAAGCTTGTCTTGCAGCACCCAATCAAGCTCCTCTTTAAGAGCGGAAAAAATACCTAAATTTGCACTATAGCCTGTTGAAAATAGCAAGGCTCGATCTTGCCCAGTGTAATCAGCTAAGGCTTCTTCTAGGTCATGATGTGCGCGAGAATGCCCACTCACCAAATGTGAGGATCCCGAGCCAACACCATACTGGTCAACACCTTGCTTTAAGGCTTCTTTTACTTGGGGATGGTTGGCTAGCGACAAATAATCATTGGAGCAAAAATTAATCAGCGATTTTCCATTAATAACTAGCTGAGTATCTTGTGCATTTTCAGATGTCTTTCGGGAGCGATATAAGTGCTTTTGCTTTAAATCTGATAATTTTTTTGAAAAATTCATGGTTGTTATTTTAATACCAATAAACATCAAATAATTCCTTGTATCAATACTTATATTATTTTAGGTTTATCCATTTTTGAGAGCAAAGCAAGATATTTGTTTGCTATAGATAAAGTAGTTTTATAAAAAGGCGTTATTAGCGCGTATAATTTAATACTTAATTGTTCGATCTTCTATCACCATGAAAAAAACATTCAGCTTCGCGCATCCAAAAAAGCAAAGACCACGCGTGGCAGATGCTATTAAACATGAGCTTAAAAAATACATTAAGCGTGAGCGTAATAAAAAGCTTCCCGATGATGTGGATTTTTGGGATTTTGACTGTCGTTATGGCGTAAGTGAGGATTCGTGCGATATGATTCACGTCTCTGAAATTAGCAAAGTAATTTCAGAGGCAGATGCTGAAGGATTGGAAACGTTCTTTTTAGAAGTGCTTGCCAAGCCCGGCAAAAGAACCAAAAAACCTAAGGAAGATGCTCAAGAACAGCAGAAAGAAAGTTTTTTAGATTAAGTTTTCCATTGGTGAAGAGGCTGAAGCAAAGGCTTTCTTCATCATTCTACCGGCTAAATAAGACTCACGACCCGCAATGATGGCATGCTTCATCGCACTGGCCATCAAAATAGGATTTTGAGCATTAGCAATCGCTGAGTTCATCAGTACACCATCACAGCCTAATTCCATTGCACGCGCTGCATCTGTTGCACAGCCAATGCCCGCATCGACCAACACTGGTACATCAGCTTGCTCTTTAATGAGTTTGATATTGGCAGGATTGGCAATACCTTGGCCCGATCCAATTAATGATGCTAGTGGCATCACTGCAGCACAGCCAATATTTTCTAATTCTTTAGCGACAATTGGATCATCACTGGTATAAACCATGACATCAAAGCCGTCGGCAACTAAGGTTTTAGCAGCGGCTAGTGTTTCAACAATATTAGGGTAAAGAGTTTTTTCATCGCCTAAAACTTCAAGCTTGACTAAATTATGTCCGCCTAATAATTCGCGCGCTAATTGACAAGTGCGTACCGCGTCTTTAGCAGTATAACAGCCCGCTGTATTAGGCAAGATTGTGTATTTATCCGGGGTGATAACATCGAGCAAATTTGGCTCGTTTTCGTCTTGACCGATATTGGTACGACGAATGGCAACGGTAATGATATCGGCTTCAGCTGCATCCGTTGCTAGCTTTGTTTCGGTTAAATCTTTATATTTTCCTGAGCCAACCAGTAAGCGAGAATTGTAAGTTTTTCCGGCAATTACTAGAGGTGTGTCAGTCATGATAAAGTTGATTAATATGAGATAATCTGAAAATTTTACCCGAACTAGGATGTGGGTATTACAAGTATTTTTTCATTCTATAAGGTAAATGAGTAAATACGCGATTGAGAGAATTGGGCGATTCAATGCCGTACTCAGCTTGATGTTTCTATGTGAAATGAGAGACGACGTAGTAATATGGCGGAGAGTGAGGGATTTGAACCCTCGAAAGGGGATAAACCCTTTACACCCTTAGCAGGGGCGCGCCTTCAGCCACTCGGCCAACTCTCCATGAAAAAAAATATTATACGCTAAATTTTTTAAGGAAATAGTTTTAAAAACCGTAGTTGTATCTGAGTTTTAGTTGTCCAGGGTCGTCGCCTTTAAAATCAATCATTCGAAAGCGTAACTGCCCCCAATCACCCTCAAGTTTAATTTTTTCTTGTAGAGCTTGAAGTTTAATTTTTGCCTCTAAAATCATTTGTTCAGACTCATTCCAATTGCTGTTGTCGTCTTTGGGTGTGCCTAGTTGATATTCATGATAAAGCAGTTCGTTGTTAATATCTTCTATCTCGTTATGTATATCAATACCCCCTTCATCAAGTTTGTAACTTACTTCAAGGTCTAGAATATCATAATTAATAGCTTCGATACTTTGGGTGATATCAGGCAAAGGTGTTTGAGTGTCTTCGGCAAAAGCAAAGGTGTTGAGCGTCAAAAACAAGACAAATCGAAAAGTGTATGTTTTTATGAAAACCAACGGTAAAGACCTAATGTGTTAACACAAACAAAAACCGTGTTAAGCAACACCAAAGATTTGTCGTTATTTTTTGCGCCTTGGATGACCCAGCTAACAGCTGAAACCATAAAAAATATATAACCAAACTTAGAATATTCAAAATTAAGCGCAACCATGAGTCCACCAATGATACCTGTTAGTGTTCCAAGCCAGCCCCAGTGATTATTCATGACTAGTAAAGTCATGGGTTATTTCGGCCATTTTCCCAAGCATAATGGAGGCAGAGCAGTATTTATCAGCAGACAGGCTAACAGCTTTGGCGATTTTTTTATCATTTAGATTGTCACCTTTAATAACAAAATGCAGGTGAATTTTGGTAAATACTTTAGGGTGTTCGTCAGAGCGCTGAGCTGAAATCTCAACATGACAATCACGTACCTCTTCGCGCATTTTTTTAAGTGTAGAAACTACATCGACTGTTGTACAACCACCCATGCCCAGTAGTAGCATTTCCATTGGTCGAACGCCTAAATTTTTGCCACCTAAATCTTCTGGCCCATCCATGATAAGTGCGTGTCCACTGGCAGATTCACCCACCATCATCATGCCGTCAATCCATCTCACAGTGGTATTCATGAGAATATATCCTCCAGTGCTTGACCTGGGTTTTTTTGGCGCATAAACGCCTCACCCACTAAAAAGGAGTGAATATTGTGTGCTTTCATGAGTTTGACATCTTGTGCGCCGAGAATGCCACTCTCAGTAATCACTAGTGTGTCATCATCAATCGCATCTAGCAATTCAATGGTGGTTTGCAAAGTGACGTCAAATGTACGCAAGTTGCGGTTGTTGATACCCACCATTGGTAGGCGAAGCTGTTGTACGCGCTTGAGTTCTTCTAAGTTGTGCACTTCAATTAAAACATCCATGTGACAAGAAATCGCCAACATGGCTAAATCCTCCATGCGTTGATCTTCTAAGCAGGCGGCAATAAGTAGGATGCAGTCCGCACCTAGGACGCGTGATTGAAATACTTGGTAAGGCTCAATAATAAATTCTTTGCGCAGAACTGGCAAGGTGACTACAGATCTAACGTCAGCGACGTATTTGTCGTCGCCTTGAAAAAAATCTTTGTCGGTTAATACTGACAAGCAGGCAGCGCCATGCTGAGCATAACTTTTGGCAATTTCAATGGGGTTAAAGTCTTCGCGCAAAACGCCTTTTGACGGAGAAGCTTTTTTAATTTCAGCAATAATGGCATTTTGTTTTAAATCGGCTTTATCTTTTAAGGCCTGATAAAAATCACGCGTAGTGCGATCTTCATAGGCGGTTTCCATCATTTTGTCATATGGGATTAGCTTAATAGCTTCTTTAACTTCTTGCTCTTTTCGAGCAATAATTTTTTTGAGGATATCAGGTGTATTTGTCATGATTGAAATTTATTTCTGAATGCTAATCATTTTAAATGAATTGTTTGGCTTATAATTGACCTTATCACTTTTAACCATTTTTATTACGATGAAACTATTAGATTTTGAAGTTGGTATTGATCAACCTTTTTTCTTAATTTCTGGCCCTTGTGTGATTGAATCAGAAGAGCTAGCGCTTGTTACAGCGGAGCATTTAAAAAATGTAACTGATGCGCTAGGTATTAACTTTATTTACAAGTCCTCGTATGACAAGGCGAATCGCTCTAGTACGGGTAGTTTTAGAGGTTTAGGCATTGAAGAAGGATTGCGAATTTTGGAAAAAGTTAAAACTGAAATTGGTGTGCCAGTGTTGACAGATGTGCATGAAGATACGCCGCTTGACGAAGTGGCGGATGTGGTTGATATGATGCAAACTCCGGCTTTTTTGGTGCGTCAAACTAACTTTATTCAAAACGTTTGTAAGCAGGGCATTCCAGTCAATATTAAAAAAGGCCAATTTCAAGCACCATGGGATATGCAAAATGTGGTGGATAAGGCATTTGAAGTAGGTAACCAACAAATTACGATTTGTGATCGTGGCACTTCATTTGGTTACAATACTTTGGTGTCAGATATGCGCGGGCTTTCTACTATGCGTTCAACTGGCCAACCGGTAGTATTTGATGCAACACATTCAGTGCAGCAACCAGGTGGTAATGGCTTAACTTCAGGCGGGCAAAGAGAAATGGTACCTGTTTTAGCAAGGGCAGCTGCTGCGGTGGGTGTATCAGGATTTTTTATGGAAACTCATCCAGATCCTGAAAATGCACTCAGTGATGGCCCAAATATGATTCCGATTCACAAAATGGCAGACATGCTTAAAACGCTTAAAGATATTGATACCATTACCAAGCAAAATGGTTTTTTGGAAGATCAGTTAAGCTAATGGCTAAGTGCAATGGTTAATCGGTTTGTCTCGTTAGTCATTGCACTGTTCTTGTCTTGCAATAGTCTGGCGAACAAGCCAGACTTGTTTTTACTTAAAACTTATGATGACTCCAAAGAGGTTGTCGGCTGGGTGATGAGTGAAAAGCTCGACGGTATTCGAGGGTTTTGGACGGGGCAAGAATTACTAACGCGAGGTGGAAAGCGCCTTAATCCGCCGAGCTGGTTTACTCAAAACTACCCGCCATTTGCTATTGACGGCGAGCTTTGGACAAAACGCGGTGATTTTGAGAATATTAGTTCAATTGTTCGCTCTAAAAACTCTGGTAATCGTTGGCAGGATATAGTGCATCATATTTTTGAAGTGCCAAATCAAACAGGTGGATTGCCCGACAGACTGGCTATTCTCAAGACTTATTTGGCTGAAAACCCTGTTAATCATCTAAAAATTCTTAAACAAACAGTTGTTAAAAGTCAGCAGCATCTGCAGGATTTTTTAGCTGAAGTGGTTGGTAACAAAGGTGAAGGGGTGGTGGTGCGTAATCCGAATAGTTTGTATGCAACAGGGCGACTATCTTCAGCGCTAAAAGTTAAACAGTATTCTGATACCGAATGTGTGGTGTTAAAGGTACTGCCAGGCAAGGGTAAATATTTAGGCAAAATGGGCTCTGTTCTTTGTCAAACTCAAGAGGGTAAACAATTAAAAATTGGTTCCGGCTTTAAAGATAAAGACAGAGCTAATCCGCCAGCTATTGGTAGTAAAATTACCTTCAAATATTACGGTCTCACTAAAAAAGGCAAATATAAATATCCTGTATATTTAAGACCAAGACCTGAATAGCTAAAATCAAATTAAACTTTGACAGAGAAATAAAATGATAAGAATTGCAGTTGTGGGCGCTTCAGGGCGAATGGGTCAAACGATTATTGAATCGATCAATCAATCAGACAAAGTAACACTGGGCGTAACCTTAGATAAAGGCGATGATTTAAGTGACATGATTGATCGATTTGATGTGGTCATTGACTTCACACGTCCTGAAGCAACGCTTCAGTATTTAGAGGTTTGTAAGCAAGCAGGCAAAGCAATGGTGATTGGTACAACAGGTTTTGATGATGCAGGACTTGAAGCGATTAGCGGTGCTGCTCAAAAAATTCCAGTAGTATTTGCCCCTAATATGAGTATTGGTGTGAACTTGTCGCTTAAATTATTAGCAATGGCTGCCAAAGTAATTGGCGAAGAGTCTGATATTGAGATTGTCGAGGCGCATCATCGCCATAAAGTCGATGCGCCTTCAGGCACGGCCTTAAAAATGGGCGAGGTGGTGGCAAATGCTTTAGGCAGAGATTTATCCAAGTGCGCTATCTATGGGCGTGAAGGTATTGAGCAGCCGCGAGATCGTCAAACCATTGGCTTCTCAACCATTCGTGGCGGGGATGTTGTGGGTGAGCATACGGTAAGCTTTTTTATGGAGGGTGAGCGTGTAGAAATCACTCACAAAGCTTCATCTAGACTGACTTTTGCCAATGGCGCAGTGCGAGCTTCAGCTTGGCTTAAAGCCAAGCCTGCCGGTTTGTATTCAATGCAAGATATACTAGATATTTAAGGAGAGTTTTAATGTTATACGCTGTTATTTCCCAAGATGTGGATAATTCATTAGATAGGCGGTTGTCGGTGCGTCCGGCACATATTGAACGACTCAAAACATTACAAAATGAAGGTCGATTAATTTTAGCAGGTCCTCATCCAGCAATAGATAACGTTGATCCAGGTGAAGCGGGATTTACCGGTTCGTTGGTAGTGGCAGAGTTTGCCTGTTTAGAGGATGCGCAAGCGTGGGCAGATGCTGATCCTTATATGGCATCTGGTGCTTATGCAAGTGTAGTGGTTAAACCGTTTAAAAAAGTTTTACCATGAGTTTAATCTTCAGACCTTTATTTGAACAAGAAAGTTCAACTTATACTTATTTATTAGCCGATTCTCACACTAAAGAGGCGGTGATCATTGATGCTGTTAGTGAAACTAAACAACGAGACATTGGTTTGATTGAAGAGCTTGGATTGACGCTTAAATACATTATTGAAACCCATATACATGCAGATCATATTACTAGCTCATGTCCTTTAAAAGATCGGTTTAGTCAAGCAAAAATTGTACTGGGTAATGTTAATCCTGTTGCTTGTGCCGATATTCTAATTAAAGATGGCGAGCGTTTAGAATTTGGCCAATATCAAATTAAAGCAATGTCAACACCTGGACATACGGATGGCTGTATGTCGTATGTTATTGGCGATAAAGTATTTACAGGGGATGCGTTACTAATTCGAAGTTGTGGTCGTTGTGATTTTCAAGGGGGTTCGGCTGAGAAGCTCTTTAGTTCTATTCAATATTTGTTTAGCTTGCCTGAATCTACCTTGGTTTATCCAGCGCATGATTATGGCGGGCGTACGGTTAGCGCTATTTGGGAAGAAAAATCCTTTAACGAGATGATTGGTGGTGGCGTTGATCAGGCAGAATTTGTTCGTCGTGTGAATGCGATGGAATTATCACTCCCTGCTAAAATTCATGTTGCTGTGCCTGCTAATCAAGTGTGTGGCTCAAAGATTGTGGCTCAAAAATCATGAGAGGTTATTCTCTAGATCCACATCCGAGCATTAAGGTGGTTACCGAACAGTATGCAGTTGTGCGCATTCCTCGGGTGAAGCGTGAGCGTGTGCCTGCTAATAATGTAGAAATTGTGGAAAATATTGATCAAGCAATTGAGCAATCAGATCCAAAAAATAGTCTGTATGCTGCTAAAGTCTTAGGCCCATCGCGCTCATCTGAAGGCATGGTTTTATATTATATTTTGGAACTATACAATCATCTATGAATTGGATTTTTACTATTTTCTTGTTGCTATCATCAGTTGTTATGGCCGATGATAAAATTGAACTGGCGCTTAGCTCTGGCGAAACTATTATTGCGGATACCTTTAATGCTGATGGTGATACTTTGTATCTTTATTTGCCATCAGAGCGTGGCTTTGGTAAAGGTCATATCCC
>JAHZJR010000098.1 GCA_022600805.1 Pseudomonadota bacterium | reverse complement strand
TATGACGCACAAAGCCCTGAACAGTTTGACTCAGGGCGGAGCAGCGGACATCATTAAGCGTGCTATGGTCAATATCTGGAAGGCAGGACTCCCGATACCGTTGGTGCAGGTTCACGATGAATTAGGCTTTTCACTGGAGCGGCATACGCCTGGCGGTCAGGAGCTGGCGGATGAAATTGTGCGTGTCATGATTGAAAGTACAGAGCTCAAAGTGCCTATCCTAGTGGATGGGGACTGGGGCAAGACTTGGGGAGACTGTTAATAGCTATCGTTTTCTGATAGATATTGCTTTATTTTAAAATGATTTAGTGAAAAGGCTTGCATTAATACTAAAATTATTATAGTATAGCTTTAAGAGTTAGGAAGTACCTAGCTCAATAACCAGGAAAACAAAATGAAAACACTACACCAGATAGAAAGAGAAATCAACGAACTTCATCAGCATTACCACACGCAGGCCCTAGCAGACATGAAAGAGGAGCTGGACTGTCGCAAAGAAGGCGGTCGCGAGGACATGACACGCTACCTAGTGGGTGTCATCACCATCAACAAATCAGGATGGTCAGGTGGGCAGGGTTCAGTCACCAACACGCTAGAAGCTATCAAGCGTGAAATTGCCATAGACCTTCTCACTAAATTGGATAGGTACCTATAATGCCTAAGTTCAATACCACTATCGCAGACAAGACTCAATCCGTGCAGTACGTCGTCAAGCCTGACAACTCACTCTGCATCATCACAATTACGGGGAAGGTCTTCCACAATATGCGCCAAGGACAGATTGACGCAGTGATGCACCGCATCCGTTCTGAATGCTGGCAGCATCACGAAGGCACACTGTTCGCATCGCAGCGAGGCGAGTCATGAGTGACAACTGGATGGAAATAATGAGCCGTCGTGAGGACCTTGTCCCCGAACTTCAAGAATATTATGAAGAGGGTGAGCACTGGCCGATGATACGACACCCGCTGGTGTTCAGTGTGCCACATAACGAACAGCAGAACGCGATGTGCAACCACAGGCTGAAGCTCGCCAAGGAAAGCGTTCACAAAGCGATGAAGGATAAGGACCTTGGTCGCTATTTGGTTCTTCACGAACGCGCCTACCGCCTGCAAGCGTTCATAGACTTCGTGGTTGCTGTTGACGTCCACCCCGAAATGTATTATAAGCATCTGGCATGGGTGTACACTGACACGGAAAACCTTTGGCAGAACTTTGACACGTGGCATGATTTATTGTGCAAGCGTGACGGGACAACTATCCTAGACCTGATGACGGAGAGCGAACGTAAGGCACTAGACGCCATGCCACAGGAATTGACACTCTACCGCGGCTATAAATACGACGACAGCAGCCAATGGCTCGCGTGGACACTTGATAAGGAGAAAGCAGAGTGGTTCTCAGAACGCTTTGGAGGCGGTGGCAAGGTTGCACGCTGCACGCTAGACAAGCGAAATGCCATCGCATACTTTGAGGGACGCGGTGAACAGGAAATCGTCGCCAGCCCTCTTCTCATTACTGACTTGGAGATGACAATATGAAACCCAGTGAACAATGTAAAGCCGCGGGCCTAGACAGCCTCGCGGAGCTGGTACGCATCACAGAAGTGTCCGAGCAGACACTCATTAACTGGCACCGCAACAAACCCAAATTATTCCGGACCACAGTGCTTGGCGCAGTGAGAGTCAAGGAGCTGCGACACGCTCATTAAATCATTTTAAATTCTTTTGGTGAAAAGGTTGCAATACTTAAATAATTTTAGTATAGTTACTCTAAGAGCTGCAAAACAGTCGCTCAATAACCGGAAGACAAAATGAACACATACAACGAAGCCAAAGACCAAAAATTTTCAAACGAGACAAATGACTGCTCAGTAGTTGCCCTTTCTATAGCATGTGACATCAGTTATGCAGACGCCCATGCCGCACTGGCAGCACGCGGACGCCCAGCACGCCGCGGAGCATACACGCACCAGTCAATAGACGCCGCCAAAGATTTAGGTTACACTGTTCATGAACTGGAAGGTGACGAATTGGTTAATCCTGAAACAGGTTGCGGTTACACTGCTACCACAATTGGTCAGCTATGCAAGAAAGGTCGCTTCATGGTACAGGTTCACAGACACATTTTCGCAGTAGTAGACGGCCAAGTTCAGGACTGGACAAAAGGTCGCCGCCATCGCGTAAAACGCGTCATGGAAGTTACAACAGGCGCAGCCAAGCCTAAAGTGGCCACACCTGTTAAGAGACTCAGCATCAAGGACCAAGTTCGTGAGGCACTGATGAAACGCTACCGCACAGGCTACACTATAAGCCAGCTGGCTCGCCTTACAGGTGGAACAGAAAGCACTGTTCGCACAGCTATCGCGGATTTGAAGAATCCTAAATACTGTGGTAAAGGCGGCCCATTAAATATCAGTAAAACTGCCAACCCGCATGGAGCGAGATTTTTAATCATAAGATAATCTTATGCACCATAAGAAACTTTCATTAGCTTTTTATGGTGCATGGTACTAATATTATTTTAAGAGTTGCAACAAAGCAGCTCAATAACCGAGGAAGAAAGATGCTAATCAACACACACGAAGAAAGAATGCGCAATGCTTACACCTTATGGTACAACGGCGTAGACTTCAAAGAATACTTCAAGCTCCGCGCTGAAGAAGGCGGTAGTCTTGTTTTCGAGATGAGCGACTATCACGCATACTGCGAGCAGTGCCGCATCGCTGCGGAAGAACATGATGACCCTATGATGTCGCACTGGGGAGAAAACGTATGAGCACCTACTACATCAGCACAGGGGAGCTCACTCGCATGTACACCTTGCGCGTTCGCTACATGGACACCGCAGTTTGTGAAGGCGAGTCTTATAAATTTGAACGTGACGAGTATATCAAGAACCTGTCCATAGATTCACAGAAAGCTAAAGACTCCGCCAAGGCCTGGTTGGATGCTGTGCGTGGTGAAGGCAAGTACACGCTGAGCACATCGGAACTCCCTAGCTTGGAGGAAATCCGTCGCGGGGAAGATGACGCTCGTCGCATTGCACGTGAAGAACGCGAAGCGGAGCTGGAACGTCAATACCAAGACAGGCTACACGCTCAGGTCCAAACAATCCATCACGGCCACTGGCCTTTTGGTGTGTGGCAGGGCGAAGAGTTTAATCGTGCGCCTAACAGCTACATCCTATTCTGGATAAATCTGGAAGAACCTGAAGGCACCGCTACTGTACTGCAAGAAGTGTTGAAGAAACGCTTCCCCGCGCTGGCTGATATGCCAAAACCTAACGGTGAATACTACGGCAC
>JAHZJR010000070.1 GCA_022600805.1 Pseudomonadota bacterium | reverse complement strand
GCAGAGATTATAATTATCAAATTGCCAATTTTCTACTAAGCTATTTATAAGCAATCTTGTAAATACTGACCTGTATAAGATCCTTTAACATCGCTCACTGCTTCTGGCGTACCTGTAGCAATAATACACCCGCCTTTATCGCCCCCTTCAGGACCCACATCTACAATCCAATCAGCCGTTTTAATCACATCGAGATTATGCTCAATAATAACAATCGTGTTTTCTCTTTCTCGTAAACGGTTAATCACAGATAGTAATTGCTTAATATCGTGAAAGTGTAAGCCTGTTGTCGGCTCATCCAAAATATAAAGTGTTTGCCCTGTATCAAGCTTTGATAGCTCTTTAGCTAATTTAATACGTTGAGCCTCGCCACCTGACAACGTCGTTGCGTTTTGCCCCAAGGTAATATATGACAAACCCACATCCATCAGCGTTTGCAATTTTTGCTTAATTTTTGGCATGGGCTCAAAAAACGCTACCGCCGTCTCAACGGTCATATCCAACACCTCGGAGATGGTTTTGCCTTTATAGGTAATTTCTAGTGTTTCACGGTTGTATCTATCGCCATGACACACATCACAAGGAACATAAATATCAGGTAAAAAATGCATTTCCACCTTAATCAAACCATCACCTTTGCAAGCTTCGCAGCGCCCACCCTTAACATTAAAACTAAAGCGCCCTGCCTTGTAGCCCCGACTTCTAGCTTCTAATGTTTGCGAGAATAAGTCGCGTACTAAAGAAAATATACCTGTATAAGTTGCAGGGTTGGAACGTGGCGTTCGCCCAATTGGACTCTGATCAATATTAACAATTTTGTCAAAATATTCTAATCCACTCACACTATCAAACTCTGCTGGTGTCGTTTGCGCACGATTTAAATCTCGTGCTGCCAATGCATACAAGGTATCGTTAATCAGTGTTGATTTTCCCGATCCAGAAACACCAGTAACACACGTCAAAACGCCAACAGGAATTGACAAATCTACATTGTTTAGATTGTTGCCCTTAGCGCCCCTAATTTCAATCCAGCGATCTGAGGTTTTGCGCGCACTTGGCACTTCAATCCCCTGTCTGCCACTAATATAATCACCTGTTAAAGATTTTGGATTATTGGCAATCTCTTCGGGTGTGCCTGATGCAATAATTTCACCGCCATGCATACCTGCGCCTGGACCAATATCAATCACATAGTCTGCCTGCTTAATGGCATCTTCATCATGTTCAACTACAATAACAGTATTACCAATATCGCGCAGATATGTGAGTGTGCTTAAGAGTTTTTGATTGTCGCGCTGATGCAAACCAATTGATGGCTCATCTAATACATACAAAACGCCCATCAATCCAGCACCAATTTGGCTAGCTAGACGAATACGTTGCGCCTCACCGCCCGATAAGGAATTAGCCCGGCGATCAAGACTTAAATATTCCAGACCAACATTGATCAAAAACTCTAAACGCTGAATAATTTCTTTTAAAACCTTATCTGCAATTTTGGCCTTAGCACCTTCCAGCTCAAGCGACTTTAAAAATTCATAAATATTAGCAACAGAAAATTTAGTAATTTCTGCTAAGTTTTTTCCACCAATAAAGACATTTCTAGCGGATTCATTAAGTCGATCACCCTTGCACGCCACGCAATCTTGACTCACCACATAGCGCGCTAACTCTTCTCGCACCGAGCGAATTTCACTTTCTTCATAGCGACGAATCATGCGTGGAATCACACCTTCAAAAGGTTTGGGCTTATTTGACCAACCCTTACGCCCTTTAATTTTAGAAAAATCAATCTCATCATTGCCACTACCATACAGCACAATTTTCTTGTGCTCATCACTCAAATCTTCATAAGTTGTTTCAATATCGAATCCGTAATACTGACCTACTAACATCAAAATTTGATAATAATAAGCATTAGATCGACCCCAACCATAAATTGCACCATCTGCCAAACTCAACCCTGGATTGGCCACGACTTTTTGCGCATCAAACATATCCTTAACACCTAACCCATCACACGTAGGGCAGGCACCCACAGGATTATTAAATGAGAAAAGTCTTGGTTCTAGTTCGGTGAGTGAGTAGCCACACTTAACACAAGAAAATTTGGCAGAAAAAACCATTTCATCCCAACTCGCCTCATCGCTCATTGGCAATACTTTGACTAAGCCACTGCTCAAATTTAGTGCAGTTTCTAAAGATTCGGACAGACGCGAGGCAATATCTTCGCGAACTTTTAAACGATCAATGACAATCTCAATAGTATGGTTAATTTTACCATTCAGCTCCTGCATATCATCCATATACATCACTTCACCATCTACTCGTGCACGCAAAAAACCTTGGTGTGATAATTCCTCTAAAAGCTTTTTATGACTGCCTTTGCGATTTTGCACAATCGGCGCCAACAGCATAATTTTTTCACCTTCCGGTAAAGCGACAATACTATCAACCATTTGAGAAATCGTTTGTGATTCAAGGTCAATTTCATGCTCTGGACATTTTGGCGTGCCTGCTCGTGCAAACAACAATCTTAAGTAATCATAAATCTCAGTAATCGTACCAACGGTTGAACGTGGATTATGTGAGGTCGCCTTTTGCTCAATAGAAATGGCTGGCGATAATCCTTCAATATGATCCACATCTGGTTTTTCCATCAACGACAAAAACTGTCTGGCATAGGCCGACAAAGATTCAACATAGCGCCTTTGGCCTTCTGCATAGATGGTATCAAACGCCAATGAAGACTTACCGGAGCCAGACAAACCGGTAATCACAACCAATTTATTTCTAGGTATGTTGATATCAATATTCTTTAAATTGTGAACGCGAGCGCCGCGTATGCTAATTTGATCCATAAGATGCAGAAATTATGTCGGACAAAGGGTTCATTATAATGAGTAAGATAGGTAAAATCACCCTATTCCAATGACTATTATTAATATTTAACAAAGCATGAGTAAATATAAACGCATCTTATTAAAATTGAGTGGAGAAGCGCTAGCTAGTTCTGAGAACACCGTTGATCCTGCCACATTAGACAAAGTAGTGGGCATTATTAAATCTGTTCAAGAACAAGGCACTGAAGTGGGTATTGTGGTTGGTGGTGGTAATATTTTTCGTGGCGCAGCGTTAGCAGAAGCAGGCATGAACCGTGTAACGGGTGATCACATGGGCATGCTCGCTACGGTTATGAATGCGTTAGCCATTTCAGATACCTGTCGTAAACATGATGTTGATGTATTGGTGATGTCTGGCTTTCCAATTGGCGGTGGTGTTTGCGAGCCAATGGATCACAATAAAGCTAAACAAGCACTGAGCGAAGGCAAAGTGGTTATTTTCTCAGCAGGTACTGGCGCACCGTGCTTTACCACTGACACTGGCGCAACACTTAGAGCCATTGAAATTGGTGCGCAGGCTGTATTTAAAGCCACTAAAGTAGACGGCGTTTACACAGCCGATCCTATGAAAGATCCGAACGCCATACGTTACGAAACACTCAGCTTTGATGAAGCCATTGCCAAGAATTTACAAATTATGGACACATCGGCCTTTGCTATGTGTCGTGAACATAATATCGAAATCTGTGTTTTCAGCATGCTTGAAGATACTAACACACTGTCTAACATTCTTAAGGGTAACGCCTTAGGAACCATTGTAAGGAACTAAATATGCTAGCCGAAATTCAACAAGATGCCAAAGAGCGCATGGGTAAAAGTGTTGACTCTCTTGAAGCCAATCTTGGCAAAATTAGAGCAGGTCGCGCACACCCATCTTTACTAGAGCAAGTTCAAGTAGAGTATTACGGCTCTATGGTGCCTTTGTCTCAAGTGGGCAATATTGCCGCTGAAGACTCTCGAACACTTAAGGTGTCTGTCTGGGAAAAAGATATGTCGGCTGCGGTTGAAAAAGCCATCATGACTTCAGATCTTGGCCTTAACCCTCAAGCCATGGGGCAAGTAATTCGCATCCCACTACCACCACTGACTGAAGAGCGTAGACGTGATTTAGTTAAAGTCGTTAGAGATGAAGCTGAAAATGCCAAAATTGCCATTCGCAACATTCGCCGCGATGCCAATAGTGATTTTAAAGATTTGTTAAAAGAAAAAGAAATCTCAGAAGATGAGGCAAGGAAAGCTGAGGAAAGTATTCAAAAAATTACCGATGCCAGTGTTAAAGAAGTTGAGACCAAACTAGCCGAGAAAGAAAATTCACTGCTAGAAATTTAAAATACTCTTCTATCTTCACACAATAAAAAAGTCTGCTATTGCAGACTTTTTTATTGGTATTTGCGAATAACGTTTACTGCCCTTTCACACAAGCAAAATAATCTGCCCAACGCTCAGGCGAGAACAATGTGCCCATAGCATCAATTGGCCCTGTATTAAACAAGAAGCCACCAGCTAGCGCCTGCTCAAATCTAGCAATATTATCATCTGACAAGCCTAGTGTAGTCTGACAAGCTTGATGTGCACCTTGAGTAACCGCAAAACCTGACGGCGTTTGGCCGATCACTTTAGAAAGCTTCATTGATTCTGGCGTTTGCTCAGTAATTACTGTTTTCTCTGCAATAGGCTGCATTGAATCGAATGACTCAACTGGACCCATATCACGATCATCACCGCCAGCAATTAAAACAGTTGTTAAAGTGATTGCTGCTGCAAAAGTTAATGTTTTATTCATCATATCCTTAATCTCCAAATAATTTAAAATTCCTCTTCTGTACTATATTTTATATCACCTTGGTTTTATATGATAAATGATTTTGAAAAACATTGTAATATGACACACTTATCGACTATTTGTGCTCCTTTAGTTGAATTATCAAATCAAGCTTTTAGTGTTAATAACGGTAATATTCCTAAGTGGGAGAATGCAATTGCCAATATTCAAAAGATTCAACCGGGACAAGTAAGTTTCAAACATCCTTATGTTGCCATTAATACTAATGTCGATAATGTCAAGCTTACGCAATCACTAAAACAGCTTATGCCTTGGCGCAAAGGCCCTTATCAAATTGGAGATTTAACCCTAGAAAGCGAGTGGCGTGGGGATATGAAATGGGATCGACTTAAAAATCATATCAAACCCTTAACTGGAAAAACCGTGCTAGATGTAGGCTCTGGCAATGGCTACTTTACCTACCTTATGGCCATACAAGGCGCTGAAATAGCACTTGGAATCGAACCCTTTCTACTCTTTAACTATCAATTCCAAGCCATTCGCACACTCATAAAGCAGACGCCAAAAGCTTATGTTCTCCCCATAAAGCTGGAACAAATGCCTAAGCAACCCTTATTTGATAGTGTTTTTTCTATGGGGGTTTTGTACCACCAAAAAGACCCTCAGCTACACCTTCAGCAACTGATGGACGTTATGACTAATGAAGGTGAACTTATCCTAGAAACCTTAATCATCGACAAGCAGCATGGCGACCAAATCACGCCAGAAGATCGTTATGCTCGCATGCGTAATGTTTGGCATTTGCCATCTACTGACACCTTGCACAGCTGGCTACAAACAGCTGGCTTTAAAAATATTAAATTAGTCGATGTCACTAAAACCACGCCAGAAGAGCAGCGCGCTACCCATTGGATTGGCGAGAACACTCAATCCATTAAAGATTTTCTTGATCCAAATGATGACAATTTAACCGTTGAAGGCTTACCAGCGCCTAAGCGTGCTGTCTTTATTTGCCAAAAATAGTATAATCCCCTTCATGAAATTTCAACTATTTTTTCTCAGTCTGCTATTAGCCACCAATACGCTTGCCAACCTAAATATTGTGGTGAGTATTAAGCCAATTCACTCAATTGTTAGCAATCTAACCCAAGGTGTTAGCACGCCTAAATTGTTGCTCAGTGGTCAAGAATCTGCGCACCATGCACACCTTAAACCCTCGCAACTATCTCACCTTGAGCAGGCTGATTTGGTGATCATTGTTCATCCAGATTTTGAGCAAGGCTTATCCAAATCTATTCGCAATATCTCAACAAGAAAGTTATTGACGGTTGATTATAGCACTCTCGATGAGCATGATGAGCATGATGAGCATGATGAGCATGATGATGCAAACCATCATAGCTGGCTCAGTACCAAAAACATGCAACAATTTGCTCGCACACTTACCAACAAACTCATACAAATTGATTCAAAAAACCAAGCTATTTATCAAAACAATTTACACAAATTTAGTCAAAAACTAATTGCGCTTGAACTGAATTCACAACAACAATTATCCGCACAGAACAAGCAGACACTAATCACCTATAACAACGCTTTTCAACATTTTATTGAAAATAATTCACTCAACCAAATAAGCAGTATCAGTCGTCAACATGGTGAAAATTTAAGCATCTTTAAAATTCTAAAGGCCAAAAAACTCATTAAAAAGCACCAAATAAACTGCTTGCTAGCGACAAATGAAATCCAAAAAAAACGTATTGATACACTAACGGAGGGCTTGCATATTAATACCGCAAGTATTGATATTATCGGATTTGATATAACACCAGACGCAGATCATTACTTTAAGCTGATGCAAACCATTACCCACAAGACCGCTCAATGTCTCAAGTAAGAACGGCATTTAACAAAGCTTCAAATAATTATGAAGATCATGCTTTTTTACAAAAGGAGGTGGCGAAACGACTTGATCAAAAACTTAATATTATCTCTAGCAATTCAGCTGTTATTCTGGATTTAGGCGCTGGCACAGGATTATTAAGCCAACAATTATCAGAGCGCTTTACAGATTCAACCATCATTGCGCTAGACTTTGCCCAAAACTCACTCAAGAACAATTCCACTAATAAAAAAATTTGCGCTGATGCCAATCATCTACCTTTGGCTGATAATAGCGTTGATTTGGTTATATCTAGTCTGATGATGCAGTGGTGTCCTGATCTTAAGCAATTGTTCTCAGAAATTCATAGAGTACTCAAAAATGACGGATTAATCCTGTTTTCGACCTTCGGCCCAGACACCCTTAAAGAGCTTAAAAAAAGCTGGTCAGTGGTCGATAATGATACTCACGTCAATACATTCACTGACATGCATGACATTGGCGATCAATTGCTTAACACTGGCTTTCAATC
>JAHZJR010000069.1 GCA_022600805.1 Pseudomonadota bacterium | reverse complement strand
TAACTGGCTCCAACCTAACTAACTGGTCGGGCACGGTTAAAGTTAATGCTGATAATGCTAACGGTAACTACATCTCATGGGGTGTTCGTGAATTCGGTATGGCGCACATGATGAACGGTATGGTTCTACATGGTGGTTTTAAAGTTTACGGCGCAACGTTCTTCATGTTTATGGAATTCATGCGTAACGCATTACGTATGTCTGCTCTAATGAAGATTGGCACAATTTATGTTTACACGCATGACTCTATTGGTCTGGGTGAAGACGGCCCTACACATCAGCCAGTTGAGCAATTGGCAACGATGCGCATGATTCCTAACTTCCAAACTTGGAGAGGTTGTGATGCAATCGAATCTGCAGTATCTTGGAAGATGGCTATGTTGCGTGGTGAAGCGCCAACTGCATTGGTATTCTCACGTCAAGCACTAACACCGCAACCAAGAACAGCTGAGCAAGTGGCTAACATTGAAAAAGGTGGTTACGTACTTAAAGACTGTGATGGTGATGCTGATATTATCTTTATTGCAACAGGTTCTGAAGTTGGTTTAGCTGTAGAAGCTGCAGATAGCATGGATGCAAATGTACGTGTAGTATCAATGCCAAGTACTGACGCATTTGACGAGCAAGATCAAGCATACAAGGATTCAGTATTAACACCAGGCACTAAGCGCGTTGCAATTGAAGCAGGTGTTGGCGATACATGGTACAAGTACATTGGTTTAGATGGTGGCTTAGTATGTATGACAACATTTGGCGAGTCTGCACCAGCGGGTGAACTATTTAAAGAATTTGGCTTTACGGTTGATAACGTGGTTGCAACTGCAAAAAAAGTATTAGGCTAAATAAAAAATTAACCCGCAAGATTGGTCATAATTTGGCGGGATTTAAAGATATTTATTTCATCAAGGAATAAAAACAATAAAAGTAAAGGAGTAAAAAATGACAGTTAAAGTAGGTATTAATGGTTTTGGTCGTATTGGTCGCATGGCATTTCGTGCAATTAAAAAGGACTTTCCTGAATTAGAAGTAGTTGGTATTAACGACTTATTAGAAAATGATTACTTAGCATACATGCTTAAGTATGATACAGCACAAGGCCGTTTTGACGGTGAAGTAGCGGTTGAAGGCGACAACTTTATCATTGATGGTAAGAAAGTTCGTTTGTCAGCTGAGCGTAACCCTGCTGACCTTAAGTGGGACGAAATTGGCGCTGAAATCGTAATCGACTGTACAGGTTTCTTCTTAACTGAAGAGTCTTGTCAAGCGCACATCGATGCAGGTGCTAAGAAAGTTGTTCAATCAGCACCTTCTAAAGATGGTACGCCAATGTTTGTATATGGTGTAAACCATGATGAGTACGCAGGCCAAGCAATTGTTTCTGCTGCATCATGTACAACTAACTGTCTAGCACCAATGGCGAAAGTAATTAATGACAAGTGGGGCTTAAAGCGTGGTTTAATGACGACGGTTCACGCATCTACTGCAACGCAGAAAACAGTTGACGGTCCTTCAATGAAAGACTGGAGAGGCGGTCGTGCAGTATTTGAAAACATCATTCCTTCATCAACAGGCGCTGCTAAGGCAGTAGGCGTTGTATTGCCAGAGCTTAACGGCAAGTTAACAGGTATGGCTTTCCGTATTCCTTCAGTTGACGTTTCAGTAGTAGACTTAACCTGTGAGCTTGATAATCCAGCAACATACGAAGAAATCTGTGCAGCAATGAAAGAAGCTTCAGAAGGTTCAATGGCAGGTACTTTAGGCTACACTGACGAGTCAGTTGTGTCTTCAGACTTCCGTGGTATCAGCCAATCATCAATCTTTGATTCTGGCGCAGGTATTGCACTTGACGATACGTTCGTTAAGTTAGTATCTTGGTACGACAACGAGTACGGTTACACTTGTAACATGCTTCGTTTAGTTAAGCACATCGCTTAATATAAGAACTACGGCTCGCAATGCGGGCCGTGTTTGAATATGCCAGACTTATATATCAAGGACTCTCAGCTAAGTGTTGATGAAGTCATTAAAAAATTAAAAGAAGCGGTTCCAAACAATAAGTTTGGAATTTTGCATTCTTACGATATTAAACAAACGCTCGCTGGAAAAGGCCAAGAATTGACCGAAGCCTGCCATGTGTTTGAAATTTGTAACCCGGTGGTTGCAAAAAATATCTTAGAAAAAGACATGAATTTAGCAACTGTGTTGCCATGTCGTGTTTCGGTATATACTCAAGGGGGTGTCACCAAAGTTGGTATGGCGCTTCCTTCTAAACATATTGCTCAACTATCGAGCGCTGATGACCTTTCAGCGATAACAGGTCCAGTAGAGCAAGCACTGATTAACATTGTTGATCAGTCAATTACGTAATTAAGCAGGAGAAAAAAATGTCAGTTATCAATTTAACAGATTTAGATTTAGCATCAAAAAGAGTTTTAATTCGTCAAGATTTAAACGTACCGATTAAAGACGGCGTGGTGACGAGTGATAAGCGTATTCAAGCATCAGTGCCAACGATTAAGTTAGCAATGGCACAAGGTGCAAAGGTTATGTTGATGTCGCATCGTGGTCGTCCAACAGAAGGCGAGTACAGTGACGAGTTCACATTACAGCCAGTTGCTGATCGTCTAACTGACATTCTAGGCGTTACGGTACGCTTAGAAAAAGATTGGTTAAATGGTGTTGAGATGGCTGACGGCGAAGTAGTTTTATGTGAAAACGTTCGTTTTAACAACGGTGAAATGGCTAATGATGATGCATTGTCTAAGCAGATGGCTGCTATGTGTGACATCTTTGCGATGGACGCTTTCGGTACAGCGCATCGTGCACAAGCTTCAACGCATGGTGTTGCTAAATACGCACCGGTTGCGTGTTCTGGGCCATTGTTATCAGGCGAGCTTGAAGCATTAGGCAAAGCGTTAGACAATCCTAAGCGTCCAATGGTGGCAATTGTTGGTGGTTCTAAAGTATCAACTAAGCTAACGGTATTAGAGTCTTTGTCTAAGATTGTTGATCAATTAGTTGTGGGTGGCGGTATTGCGAACACATTCATTGCGGCACAAGGTCATAATGTTGGTAAATCACTATGTGAAGATGATTTAATCCCAACAGCACAAAAGCTAATGAAGGACTGTGAAATTCCAGTACCAATAGATGTGGTTTGTGGCAAGGAGTTTTCTGAAACTGCTGAGGCAACAACTAAAGCATCAAGCGATGTATCTGACGATGACATGATTTTTGATGTAGGCCCTGATTCTGCAGCTCAATTAGCTGAGATTATGAAAAATGCAGGCACGATTGTTTGGAACGGCCCAGTTGGCGTATTTGAATTTGATCAATTTGCAGATGGTACAAAAACATTAGGCATGGCTATTGCTGAGTCTGATGCATTCTCAATTGCTGGTGGTGGTGATACGCTTGCGGCAGTCGATAAGTATGACATTGAAGATAAAGTAAGCTACATTTCAACTGGCGGCGGCGCATTCTTAGAATTTTTAGAAGGTAAAAAATTACCTGCCGTGGCAATCTTAGAAGAAAGAGCAGCGGAGTAATACTTGACTAGAAGAACTAAAATCTTAGCTACCTTGGGCCCTAGCACAGACAGACCTGGGGTTTTAGAAAGTATTCTTGAAGCGGGCGTTAATGTTGTTCGCATTAACTTTTCTCATGGCTCTGAAGAAGAGCATTTAGGCCGAGTTAAAGCGGTTCGAGAGTGGGCTCAAGCCAATAATACTTATGTTGGTGTGTTGATGGATCTTCAAGGTCCAAAAATTCGCATTGCCTCTTTTAAAGACGGCATGAAAATTGAGCTAAATAACGGTGATCATTTTGCGCTAGACGCAGATAAAGACAACTTATTGGGTGATCAAGAATCAGTTGGTATTGCCTATAAAACACTACCTCAAGAGGTTAAGCCAGGCAATATCTTAATTCTTGATGATGGCAAAATTGTACTTGAAGTGAGCAATGTTGAAGGCAACAAGATAAATACTATTGTTCAACAAGGCGGCATTCTTTCTGACAAAAAAGGTATTAACTTACGCGGCGGCGGTTTATCGGCCAATGCGCTGACTGAAAAAGATAAGAAAGACATATTAATTGCGGCCAAAGCTAAGGCTGATTACGTTGCCTTATCATTCCCGATTAACGGTGATGATGTTCGTGAAACTAAAACTTTGCTTGCTCAAGCAGGCTGTGAAGCAGGCGTTATTTCAAAAATTGAGCGTGCAGAATCACTTGAAGAAGCAACAATTTTGGATATTATTAAAGAGTCAGCCGGCATCATGGTGGCTAGAGGCGATTTAGGTGTTGAAATTGGCGATGCACAATTACCAGCACAACAAAAACGACTGATTCAAATGGCAAGATCTAATGATCGTATTGTTATTACAGCGACGCAAATGCTTGAATCCATGATTGAAAATCCAATCCCAACACGTGCTGAAGTATTTGATGTAGCCAACGCGGTGCTTGATGGTACAGATGCAGTCATGCTTTCAGCAGAAACAGCGGCAGGAAATTACCCTAAAAACGCAGTTCTAACAATGGCTGAAGTTTGTATTGAAGCTGAGAAAAATCCAATTGCTAAGAAATCACATCATCGATTAAACGAGTCGTTTGCACATGTTGATGAAACCATTGCGATGAGTGCTATGTATGCAGCAAATCATTTGGGAGCGAAGGTAGTTGCTTCTTTAACGCAAACAGGAAAAACAGCCATGTGGATGTCAAGAATTAGTTCAGGCATTTCAATTTATGCAATGTCTGACAATATTCAAACCTTGCAAAAAGTAACGCTATACCGTGGCGTATACCCTTGTGGGATTGATAAAGACACGAACTCAGAATGGTCAGATGTTAATCAAAAAGTTGTTGATACACTGACAAAAAGCAGTGTTGTTGAGGATGGAGATTTGGTAGTATTAACCAAAGGAATGTACAAAGATAAATCAGGTGGAACCAACATGATGAAAATTCTTCGTGTCGGCGATGCTAATTATTAAAACAGTAATCAAGTAAAGGAGAAAAAATGTTAATTTCATTAAGAGAATTATTAGATCACGCGGCTGAGAATAGTTACGGCATGCCAGCGTTTAACGTGAACAACATGGAGCAAGTTCATGCCATCATGGAAGCGGCTGACAGAACTAACTCGCCAGTAATTATGCAGGGTTCTGCCGGTGCTCGTAGCTACGCAGGTGAGCCGTTCTTACGTCACCTAATTATTGCTGCGACTGAAATGTACCCACACATTCCGGTAGTTATGCATCAGGATCATGGTTCTGAGCCAGCGGTATGTTTACGTTCAATCCAATCAGGCTTTTCATCAGTAATGATGGACGGCTCTTTAGAAGCAGATTGTAAAACACCTGCTTCATTTGAATACAATGTAGATGTTACAAAGAATGTTGTGGCTATGGCACACGCAGGCGGTGTTTCAGTTGAGGGTGAGTTAGGTTGTTTAGGTTCACTAGAAACGGGCGAAATGGGTGAAGAAGATGGCCATGGTGCTGAAGGTAAATTAGACCTTGATATGCTATTAACAGGTGTTGAAGAAGCGGCTGATTTCGTTAAAGCGACTAACGTTGATGCTTTGGCAATCGCTATTGGTACATCACACGGTGCTTACAAATTTACTCAAGAGCCTACTGGTGAAATCCTACGTATTGACCGCATCAAGGAAATCCATGAGCGTATTCCAGATACACACTTAGTAATGCACGGTTCATCATCAGTGCCACAAGATTGGTTACAAATTATCAATAACTTTGGTGGTGATATGGGTCAAACTTACGGTGTGCCAGTTTCTGAAATTCAAGAAGGTATTAAGAACGGTGTACGTAAAGTTAACATCGATACTGACTTGCGTATGGCCTCTACTGGTTCAATTCGTAGACATTTGGCTGAAAATACAGCTAACTTCGATCCACGTAAATTCTACAAAGAAGCAACTAATGCAATGAGTGAAATTGTTGCAGCGCGTTTTGAGGCATTCGGTTCTGCAGGTCAAGCAGACAAAATTACCGTAACTTCTTTGGATGAAATGAGTCAAAGATATGCAGCCGGTGAATTAGACGCTAACGTAAAATAAGCGCCTAAGGTTAAGTATTAAAAAGGCTCGTTAATACGAGCCTTTTTTATTGCAAAGGAAGTGATGAGTTTAGATATACATTATTCAGTGATTGTTATTGGCGGTGGTCATGCTGGTACAGAGGCTGCACTTGCCTCTGCACGCATGGGTGTCAAAACTCTGCTGGTGTCTCATAATATTGAAACGCTTGGGCAAATGAGTTGTAACCCGGCAATTGGCGGTATTGGCAAGGGGCATTTGGTTAAAGAGATTGATGCGATGGGTGGTGCCATGGCTAAAGCGATTGACCAAGCGGGCATTCAATTTAGAACATTAAATGCTTCTAAAGGTCCTGCAGTCAGGGCGACGCGTGCGCAAGCAGACCGAGTTTTGTATAAGGCGGCCATACGTTATACGTTGGAAAATCAAGACAATCTGTCTTTATTTCAACAAGCAGTTGATGATTTGATCATTGAAAACGATGTAGTTACTGGGGTTGTCACTCAAATGGGGCTTACCTTTAAAGCTGATAAAGTTATCTTAACTTCGGGTACTTTCTTAGGCGGCATTATTCATATTGGCCAGAAAAACTTTCAAGGCGGTCGTGCGGGGGACGCCCCTTCAAATCCGCTTTCTAAGAAGCTGAGAGAATATGATTTGGGCGTTGGAAGGCTTAAAACAGGCACACCACCTCGATTAGACGGACGTACATTGGATTATTCACTTATGCAAGAACAGCCGGGCGATCAACCACTGCCAAGTTTTTCTTTTATGGGCAAGCCGTCTGATCACCCACAGCAAATCTCGTGTTTTATCACCCACACTAATGAAAAAGCGCACGATTTTATTCGTGCTGGTTTGAAGGACTCACCGATGTATACTGGCAATATTGAAGGCATTGGGCCAAGATATTGCCCTTCTATTGAAGATAAGGTTGTGCGTTTTGAAGAGCGCAATTCGCATCAAATTTTTGTGGAACCGGAAGGTTTGACCACGAATGAAGTTTATCCAAATGGTATTTCAACTTCTCTACCATACGAGGTACAAGTCGACTTTATTCATTCGATTAAAGGGTTTGAAAACGCGCAGATTGTACGCCCTGGTTATGCTATTGAATATGACTTTTTCGACCCGCGCGGATTGAAACAAACGCTGGAGGTTAAGCGTATTGCAAATTTGTATTTCGCCGGGCAAATTAATGGCACCACGGGCTATGAAGAGGCGGCAGCACAAGGATTGTTGGCAGGTGTTAATGCAGCGTGCGCTGTTCAAGGTAAAGAAGCGTGGCTACCAAAGCGCGATGAAAGTTATATTGGTGTAATGATTGACGATTTGATTACCAAGGGCACGAATGAGCCGTACCGTATGTTTACCTCTCGTGCAGAATATCGATTGTTATTGCGTGAAGATAATGCCGATGAACGCTTAAGTCCTGTGGCTAAAAAGCTAGGACTTATTAGTGAAGAAAGATATCAAGCATTCGAGCAGAAATATGCAGCCGTTGAGCAGGAAAAACAGCGTTTGGAAAGTACTTGGATTCAAGCGAGCGATACTCAAGCCGGAGAAATCTTAGGCACAAAGCTGAACCATGAATATTCTTTGTTGGAACTGCTTAAGCGTCCAAAAGTTGACTATAAAGTCTTAAGTCAGATTGATGCTGGACAACCGTATTTGAGTGATGACAAGTTGATTGGCGTAGTGGAAAATCAAATCAAATATGCCGGCTATATTAAGCGCCAACTCGATGAGATTGAAAAATACCGCAAAAATGAAAATACTACCCTGTCTGCAGATATGGATTACAATGCGATACAAGCTTTGTCGGCAGAGGTGCGCCAGAAGTTAACACAACATCGACCAGAAACCATCGGCCAGGCGAGCCGTATTCAGGGCGTAACGCCTGCGTCGATTTCTATTTTATTGGTTTATCTTAAAACTTATAAAAAATCATGAGTGCTAAAGCTTTACTGATAGGTGGCGCTAAACAGATGAATATTCAGCTTGATGATGTGCAAGCATCGACGCTACTACAGTATTTAGAGCTCATCATCAAATGGAACAAAACCTATAATTTAAGTGCCATACGCGACTTAGAAGAGGGCGTTAAAAAGCATCTGCTCGATAGCCTTTCTGTGACACCTTATATCCAACAGAAACCCTTGCTTGATGTGGGCGCTGGTGCTGGCCTGCCCGGCATTGTGATTAGTATTATGCATCCCGAATTGAGCGTGAGTGTACTTGATAGCGTGGGTAAAAAATGTCGATTTATGCAATTTGCGAAAACACAACTAGGGCTTAAAAATCTTACCGTTGTGAATCAGCGCGTTGAAAACTATCAACCTAAACAATGCTTTGGACAAATTACATCTAGAGCATTTGCAGAAGTTGAAAAAACCTTGAGCCTAACTAGGCATTTATTGTGTGATAATGGTCACTATTTATTAATGAAAGGAGATCATTTTGCCGAAGAGGCGCTTGATAACTTTACATTAAAAGCGCACCAAGTTAGTGTGCCTTATGTATCCGATCAGCGTTATTTTTTAGAAATACAGCCTAATTAACCATGAAAAAAATTCTATATATTTTGTTTGCAATAATCATAGCCAGTATTATCGCTTTGATTGTTTGGTTTGACACATTAGCCAAAAACGTACTTGAAGCTTATGCGCAAGAATCAGTCGGCTCTTCAGTAACAATTGGTGAATTTAGGAGTGATTGGGAGCAATCTCAGGTAAATATTGATTTTATTGAGGTGGCAAACCCGGCTGATTTTTCCAATAAAAATGCTTTTGTATTAAATCATTTAATCGCCTCCCTTGCTGAGCAAAAGCAGGATGGTCTGGTCATATTAGAACGCTTAGAATTTGATGGATTGCTGTTTACTCTAGAGCAAAACAAATCTCAGGTGAATCTAGTAGAGCTCTTAAAGCAACTAAATCAACACGTTACAAACACACAGTCTAGTGCTTCGACTCATCAACCTAAAAACCAAAACCACCCTCCACCTTATCGCGTCAAGGTTAAGCAGTTAAATTTTATTAATACTCAGCTCTTTATCGATACTCAATGGTTTAAGGATACTGTGATTGTGCCAGATGTAATGATTCATAATTTTGGTGGAGAAAGCGGTATTCCTTTGGCGCAAGTTGGCGCAGAAATTATGAAAGTTGCACTCACGCGCATTCAGGCTGAGGTTGAGAAAAAAGGTCTGAGGTTGAACGAGCGAGAAATTAAAGAAAGTGTTAATCGTCAATTGCAAAAAAAGCTAAACAATCTAACGGATGATTTAGACGATAAAGCCAAAAACTGGCTAAAAAAATTCGGTTTATAGTATGCATATTGTTGATTCTCATTGCCATATAGACCGTGTTGACTTTGAACAATTTGGTGGCAGTATTGAAAGTATGTTGGCACATGCACAGGAGCTGTCAGTCAAAGAGTTTCTGTGTGTTTGTATCGATTTAGAGCATTTTGATGATGTATTTTCGCTGGCTAAAAATCATGCATCAATTTACGCTTCTGTAGGCGTACATCCGACCGAGCAAGAGGGAAAAGATCCTAGCGTCGATGAGTTATTAACGTTGGCAGATGATAAAAAGATTATTGCTATTGGCGAAACAGGGCTGGATTATTTTCATGTTGAAAAAGAATCAGCCGATTGGCAAAGAGCGCGTTTTAGGCGCCATATTGCTGCGTCTAACCAATCAAGCAAGCCGATGATTATTCATACACGTCAGGCTAAAGAAGACACCATACGCATCATGCGAGAGGAAAAGGCACAGGCAGGCGTTATGCATTGTTTTTCTGAAGATTGGGCAACCGCCAAAGCGGCACTTGATTTGGGTTTTTATATTTCATTTTCTGGCATTATCACTTTCAAAAGTGCAGGTGCATTGCGCGAAGTGGCTAAAAAAATACCTGCAGATCGTCTTCTTGTGGAGACAGATGCACCTTATTTAACCCCAGTTCCTAATCGTGGCAAGCCCAATTCTCCAGCCTATACTTATTATGTTGCGCAAAAATTGGCCGAAATTCGAGGCGTGAGTGTTGAAGAGATTGCAAGTGCCACCACCCAGAATTTTAAGCGTTTATTTTTCCCTAGCTAATGGCCGTTTCTTTTCAAACCGTTAATGAGTTTTCAGCCGGCCAACGACTGGATAATTTTTTGCTAAAAATCCTCAAGGGCGTACCTAAATCACATATTTATCGCGTTATTCGTAAAGGTGAAGTGCGAGTGAACAAGGGCAGGAAAAAAGCAGACTACAAACTGAAATTGGATGACGTTGTTCGTATTCCGCCTATTAATGTGAGTGAGAAAAAACCTGTATACGTCTCGGACAGTCTTAAAAAAGTTCTTTTGGATGCTATTATTTATGAAGATAAGGGCTTGGTTATTATCAACAAGCCAAGTGGTGTAGCTGTTCACAGTGGGAGCGGGGTTGATACCGGCGTGATTGAAGCGCTTAGATCGGTTTATAAAGAACCTATTGAGCTAGTGCATCGCTTAGATCGCGCTACTTCAGGCGTGCTGTTAATTGCCAAAAAGCGCGGCGTGCTTAAAAATTTGCATGAACAACTTAACAAGCATGAAATGGAAAAACGCTATACCGCTCTTGTGAAAGGCGTGTGGTCTAAGAAACGTCACACCATTGACGCGCCTTTATATCAAAACTCCAGACATACTGTTGTCGATGGTAAGGGCAAGCATTCGGTCAGTCATTTTCAGCCATTGAAAAATTTTACCCAAGGAGACTTTTCTGCTTCATTGGTAGAGGTTACTATCGAAACTGGACGCACCCACCAAATTCGTGCACATGCACAATATGCTGAGCATGCTATTGCTGGCGATGATAAATATGGCGATAAAGAGTTTGATCGACAAGTTAGGTTTCGAGGGCTTAAGCGTTTGTTTTTACATGCGCATCAGCTCACTTTTACCAACCCATTAACCGGCGATATTCAACAGGTGAACGCACCATTGTCAATTGAATTGAAGCAATTTTTAGACAAATTATGAACGCTTATTTCCGCTTGATGCGCCTTGATAAGCCAGTGGGCATTTATCTACTCTTGTGGCCAACACTTTGGGCGCTATTTTTGGCAGCAGACGGCTGGCCAGAGTCGAAGCTGCTGATTATTTTCGTATTAGGCGTGGTGTTGATGCGCTCAGCTGGTTGCGTGATTAATGATTATGCAGATCGAAAAATTGATCAATTTGTTGAGCGTACTCAACACCGTCCGATTACTTCTGGAGAAATTTCGCCAAAAGATGCACTGCTATTATTTTTTGGCCTGATTGCAGTGGCATTTGCATTGGTGTTATTAACAAACCTCTTAACGGTGCAGTTGGCATTTATTGCAGTTTTTTTAGCGACTTTATACCCCTTTACTAAACGTTGGACTCATCTGCCACAATTTGTATTGGGCGCTGCTTTTGCAATGAGTGTGCCCATGGCATTTTCAGCTAGCAATGGCGTCGTGCCCAGTTCTGCTTGGTGGATCTTTTCAGCTACACTGATTTGGACAGTGATTTATGACACGATGTATGCAATGGCCGATCGAGATGAAGACTTAAAAATTGGCGTTAAGTCCACAGCGGTTTTATTTGCACATTATGATCGATTGATTCTTGCTGGATTACAAATAGCACTTGTTGGCATCTTGTTGACAATTTCAGAAATTTTCAAAATGGGTATTTTTTACGATATTTCCGTTATTTTGAGCGCATTATTAATGGTTTATCATCAGTTTTTAATCAAAAATCGAGAAAAAACTGCCTGTTTTAAGGCATTTTTGCATAATAATTACATTGGGCTGCTAATTTTTATCGGAATAGCGCTATCTGTGATCCAATAGGCGTATTAGCGCTAAAAATTTCGTATTTTTTCAAAATATAGTATTATAAATACCACTTTTTCGTATTTTTTCATCAAAAAAACTTGACATTCGTCAGAAAACATTTTAATTTGTTAACAATCCGATCATAAAGGTTGGGTTGTTAATATAACTAAAAAGAGAGGAAACTATGTTTGATACTATTATAGGTACAATCAAAAAACTAACCGAAGCAGGTATTGCGTTAATCGCTTTAGCCGTTGTGGTTTAGGTAATCTTCGGTACAGGCGCTCAAGGTGTGCCGTTTATTGGTGGCGATGTCGTTGGGCATTGTTGCTAGTCTTGGTTCACATGTGCTAGTTGGCTTGGCATCAGTTGCGGTTATCTACGCTTTGTTTACGCGCCAGTAATTAACAACATAAACAACCAATAAAAAACCCGCCTTTCGGCGGGTTTTTTGATTTTCACCTAACCAAATAAGCCCAAGCAATACCTAGAAACTCATGAATAGCATTTCTTGACTTTTCAAAAGACGCGATAGTTGGCGTCGAAAATAATGGTTTATGTCTCCCCTTAAAGTCGGTAGGTGCGGCAATTGGATTAAGCCCTAAATCTTTAAAAAGTTTAATTGCTCTAGGCATGTGAGATGCTGAAGTGACTAGCGTAAATGGCTTATTGCCGACAACCGATTTTGCAAATATAGCCTCTTCTTGTGTATCTTTTGGATTGCCATTGATAATCAAGCGATCATCGGAAATGTTTGCAATTCTAGCAATTTTTGCATTTATTTCAGCATTAGACGTTTGGTTATTTGAACCTGGAAAGCCAGTAAAAATTAACTTCATATTGGGATTGTTTGCTTGGTTAAAGATGCTGATACCTTCCATGGTCCTTTTAAGACTAGTACTGCCAATTTGGCTAGACAAAGGCCAATCTGGATTGTCGTAATGGCCGCCGCCTAACACATGGACATATTCAATATTATTACTGTAATTGTGTTTTGGATATTGAGACTCTAGATGTTTGATTAAGCTATTGGAAATTGGTGGATAGCTAAGAATAGCTAGCAATAATACGGAAGAACTTAAGAAAAACTTAGCTTTTTTGTATGCTGATTTGTATAAAAAATATAAGCCAATACAAGCTAAGGTTAGTATTAGTCCTAGAGGTTCAACAAAGAAGGTTATTGTCTTCTTTGCTAAGAATAAAACCTCCATTATTGAGCTTAAATACCTCTAAGCAATTCGTTAATACTCGTTTTAGAACGGGTTTTGGCATCTACTTGCTTAACAATTACTGCACAGTAAAGTGAATAGCTGCCATCTTTAGACGGCAGGTTTCCAGAAACTACAACCGAGCCTGCAGGAATACGTCCGTAAGTAACCTCACCAGTTTCACGATTGAAAATTTTAGTTGATTGACCAATGTAAACACCCATTGAAATCACAGAACCCTCTTCAACAATCACGCCTTCAACCACTTCTGAGCGAGCGCCAATGAAACAATTGTCTTCAATGATAGTTGGGCTGGCCTGTAGCGGCTCCAGAACGCCACCAATACCAACACCACCAGAAAGGTGAACGTTTTTACCAATTTGGGCACATGATCCAACGGTTGCCCAAGTGTCAACCATAGTGCCAGAATCGACGTAGGCGCCAATGTTAACGTAAGACGGCATCAGTACGGTGTCTTGAGCAATGTATGAACCACGACGTGCGCTTGCTGGTGGCACGACGCGAACCCCCGTTGCTTTAAATTCATCAGCAGACATATCAGCAAATTTAGAGGGAACCTTGTCATAATATTGTGTAAATCCGCCTTGCATTGGCGCATTGTCTTCAATTCTAAAAGAAAGAAGTACTGCTTTTTTCAGCCACTCGTTAACAACCCAATCGCCCACGCCTTGTTGTTGGGCAACACGTGCCTCACCTGAATCAAGCATACGAATCGCTTCATTAACAGCCTGTTTGACTTCAGGTGTGACATTTTGTGGGTTGATATTTGCTCTATCTTCAAAAGCAGCTTCGATAATCTCTTTCATGGCTAGTTTATTCGTAAAAATTGAGTATTATATCAGATGCATGTTTTTAATAGGCGTTGGCAGTTTTATGTGCTATCCTTGATTGATATCAAGAAAAAAAATAGGAATGATGTTATGATATTGCAGTTCTTTTAAACACCGACAACAAGCCACCATGAGTGATAAAAAAATCCAACTTGAAAATCTATATGAAGAAGGCGAACAATGGGTTCAAAATCTAGGTGATGAGACTATTCACGCCAAGCGTATGGGCGGGTTATTTCGTAATTTTAAGTGGCTAGCCATTCTTTTCTGGACGCCTTTTTTTATCGGTCCAT
>JAHZJR010000133.1 GCA_022600805.1 Pseudomonadota bacterium | reverse complement strand
CTTTCTACCTTTGTATCATCATACCCATCAAGTATCCAATCATCAGCCACCTCTTGTGCTTCGTTTAATGATGCATACTCTCCTATTACTGAGCCACCTACCCACACTATATAGTTATATTCTTTCATTTTATTTTCTCCGTTTTTATAATGTTAATGTGGCAGTCATCGGATATCCAAGACGGCAGGTCGTGCTTTAGTTCTTTCATTAATACAGCCACCGCTTCGATAGCGTCATCAGCCACAATCGTTGCTGTGTCTTTATATTCTACACTAAATTCTACTTCGTACATCTTTAATTCTCCTTGTAATTGGTTAATAAATAACCGTTTACATCAAACATATAATCATTCATATCACAAAATTCTATCTGCTCGTCTAATTCCCAATCTTGAAAATAATCATATTTGACCGTAATATTACCATCTTCATCTTCATCTTCATAATCAAAACCATCAAGAAAATACTTGTAGTTTACGTTATCCTTGCTGTCTTCGCTTAATTCTGAATATTTATACGCATTTATTTTTACTTGTTCCATAATATCTCCTTTATAGTTGTTTTAATTTTCTGTACTCTACACAATAGCCATTCTCAATAAAAATAGTACCGATTTGGTATCTGTATTCGTTGTCTATTATCCACCGTTGTTGCTCTGTATATGTTTTAAACTCTTTATATGTCCACATTTTTATTATCTCCTTAAAAGTCCATCACTATCAATGTATTATCTTCAGCAACTATCACTTGTGTATTCTCTTCTAGTTGCTCTAGACTCTCAAGGTCTGAATAGTTATTCTTAACCTCTTCAATATTATCATAGGTTGTCCATTCGCATCTAATAGCTACACTATCCCATTCTATATCTATATCTTCACTCAATTCTTCATAATAGTTGACTAATGCCTCGGCTTGGTCATACGTATAACTAGCGTAATCATCATCCATTAAATCATTAATCATTTCATATGTACTTAGTTGTCTATATATCATTTTATTATCTCCTTATTGTTTTATTTATCATCAGTATACACTATTACTAGGATAATGTATACTAATTATAATTTTTATGCTAACAAATTCCCAATCTCATCATAATCTAAACCATATTTTTCTAATAGTACTAACTCCGCTTTAGTGCGTTGTGTGTTATACCATTGCATAGACATTATTAAAGCCTCCTTCTTGGCGTCTTTCTCATCATCTCTCACAGTGTCTGAAAAGTATTGCTTTCTGCCTGCACTTACCGCATATTGACCGTTTAATAATTTAATTGTGTTATATTTCATTATCCTTCCTTTTCTTGTTTAGTTGAGTATATTATATCACACTTTTTAACCTTGTCAAGCTTTTTTTGCAATTAATTTAAAAATAAATCAAAATAAATCAAAGGGAAAAAATCAAAGGGTAAAAATCAAAGGGTAAAAATCAAAATAAATCAAAGGGAAGTGTAGTAAAAATACAATAAGTGTAGTATAAATACAACAAACACCAACAATCCCCCGATAAGAATAGATGTAGTATAAATACAACAAGTGTAGTATAAATACAACAGACAATAAGGCTATAAGTTGTACAAGTATTTTAGAGTTGTACAAGTATTAACCCCGCCTATAAGTTGTACAAGTATTTTAGAGTTGTACAAGTATTAACCATAACTATATTAAATACAAATGAGAATCATTATCAATATTAAATACAAATGAGAATCATTATCAATAGAGGGGGCAAGGGGGGTTCTGACTATCGCCCAGAAGAGAGAGACACCTTACATTTTTATACCATTTTTCGGTTATACTAAGTGCTTACATTTTTATACCATTTTTCGGTTATACTGAAGGGTTGCCTTTGTACACCGCCCTCAAGGAGTAGTAATGTAGTGGTAGTAATACGTGTGTGTAGTACTAATAGTACGGGCATATAGAGTGTGTATAGTACGTGTGTATACTCTAAGTGTATATGTAGTGTGTAGTTATAACATTACATATACTACTACATATTACTACTACGTATAACACTACATATATACTATATAGCTTTACCCTTATACGTTTACGTATAGAGTAGACTTGACACATAAATATCTCTACACACCTTTATTTTTAAGGGCTCTAGCCCCCCATAAAGTTACCCAGACTATTACCCCTACTTACCCGACTATTACCATATATCTTCTCTTGTAACCATCTCTCCATTTCCCTTTCTTTATTCTGTTGTACTACACGTTCTGTATCTACCATTACCATATCCTTTACATACTGACAAGCAATAGCAAGGGCATCAATACGGTCATCGTGTACTAAACTTCCTTTATCTCGGGTAATATGAGTGTACTGGTACATAAGTGAATATACTATACTAGTAGGTTCTTTTTGTACAGCCTCTGCATCCTTCTGAATCATCTCATAGTTAAATACTAGCTTATGATTAGTAGTTAGTGGTTCAATATTATCAATAATACGTACCTCTTTCTGCCCCTGTACCCTAAACTCTTCTTCTACTGTACAAGGATAGATGTCTGCTAGTACCTTAGTAAATAGGTTATAGAACATACCACCACCCCAGTTCTTTTCTGGTACGATAGTATTTACTTGGTGTTCCTTAGCCTTGTTAGATAAGAACACGAGAGCCTCTTCTGAGTAGCCCTTACGTGTACCACCTACATCAATAACAAACACATAACCATTCTTAACACCTACTACAGCATACGTAGTCTCATCTGTACCACTACCTGAAGGGTCAATAGACATAACCTTAACATCATACGCATCAAAGTCTGTATGTACCCTAGCTGGTTTATGATATACATCACCTGTAAAGCCTAAGTTAGTTAGTTCTTTAATAACATAGTCATTACTACCAGAATAGTTAATACTTATAGGTGCATCAATACTATTAATACTATGTACTATTAAGTCTTTATTCTTAAGTGGGAATCTTTCAGCATCAGATAGTGTAGTGTCTAAGTTGTACTGTAGTTTAAAGTTAGACAGCCCCATAAAGGACTGGCGTTCTAACAATACTTCATTAGGAAAACGTACCTTATCTGTAGCCTCACCAGGTTTACCCTGTTGCATAATCCAATCATCTAACTTACCATTGTACACAGACTCATCTTCTGGTACTTGGGCAGGTAGTATCTTAGTAGGATACTTAAGCTTACCGTAGATAGACTCCATAGACTGGGGTGTACCTAACATTAACACAGAAGATGGTACATCTGGTATTAGGAGTGCTTCAAACTCAGTTACTTGTTGTAGTAGTTTTTCTCTCATTAACTCTGTCATAGAGTTAGAGGGTACTTCTACGTCATCACCAAGTACAAGAGTAGCTCTTCGTCCTGTTAACTGCCCTGTAATACCTAAGGCAGCAACTGAAGGAGCAATAGCAGGTTTACAACCAGCCACATCAAAACTTAGGACAGAGTCTCGCCCGTGTCCATTAGGTTTAATATGGTCAAGTAGGGGTACTTCTTCAAATAACCTCCTGATAAAGGTAGCAATCTCAATAGCTTTAGGTCCAGATGCAGACACAACAAGTATCTTCTCATCTATATTACGTACTAGTCGCCATGTTGTATAGATAGCTGCTAGCCAAGACTTACCTGTACCACGAGCCGCTTGAAGGATAAGACGGTCACTGTTACTATTAAGTAGTTCAGCAATCCTATCCTGTAAGGGGGTAGGTGAAGGTAAGTTGATATGTTGGTAGACGTACGCTACATAAGATGGAAAGTTTGTTACTAGTTTCTTTAAGTCTTGATTATCATCATGGTCGTTACTCATAATACTCCTTTAATCTCAATAGTTAAGCACCTACGTAGTTAGCTGACAGATTTAGGGCTTTAAAGCTCACAGAAGAGCTCGTATTTGCCTTAATTTGTAATTTGTATACCTTACCCGCAGTTAATGGAAAAATAGCCGTAAACGAACGATTTAAGCCTGTGCTAGCAATAAACGAAGTAGACCCTTCAAATAACACTACACCATCTTCAACAAAAGCTACTGTAGAAACTTTCTGAGAAGTTTCCGTAGTAGTACCTGACATGAAAGATGAGATACGATAATAACCTGTATGAGAAGGAGAGAATGTACCATTAGTAGCAGATACAGTAAACCCACTAGTACCAGACGAATTATAGTTAGCTATATCTTGGTATGTAGTAGTTAAGCTGTAAGCTGTTGGTGTTGAGTATTGTCCAAGTAAGGTTACAAAATCACTAATACCAGCTGCAAGTGTAGCCTCAACTGTACCAACACGAGTATCTATCGCTGCAATATCAGTAGTATTACTAGCAATGTCAGAGGTGTTAGTAGCAATATTAGTAGTGTTAGTACCGATATTAGTAGTGTTAGTATTAGTTGCAGATACTGTACTAGCAACCTCAGTTACTGCTGCGTTATTGAAAGTGTTTAGCTTGTTACGTACGCTTAATGCACTCTCACCATTTGAAAAATCTGTCCATGTTAATGCCATTCATCTGCTCCTGATTCGACTAGTTCTTTAATTTTAAAAGATAGATTCTGTAGAGGATTACTATCCACCACATCTATTTTAATATCATTGTTTTTTAAAAAAGTATTTATAGCTGCTAGGTTGCCAGAAGATAACTCCTCTCCTGACTCTAGTAAATCACTATAATAACTTGCTAATAGAGAGTGTAAGCTCTCCACTTTTTTCATTGACGCTTTTGCCATAATTAATCTCCAAATTCATCTGCTAATGCTTTCATACCTTCACTAATCCCAGGTAAGGACATAAAAGGCATAAGTTGTTTAAACGAATTTATTTGTCTTTCTGAAGTAAAATCACCATCATTAACAAGACGTGAACTTAAATCTGATACATCTTGTATAAGACCAATAGTAGGTCCACCAATAGCTTCAATAGTATTACGATTAGCCCAATCACGACCAAGTTCTGGACGTTGTAATGCAGCACTACCGTAGTTCCAAGCTGTTGAAAGCATACCAAGGTTAGCTACGTAGTTAGTTGATTCTAACATCGTACGCATAAAAGCATCTTCATCATTAAAGATGTCATACTTACGGTCACGTTCATCCTTTAGACCAAGAGCAACAGATGCTTCTTCACGTAGATATTTAAGTGTAGTGTACATAGTAACTGCACCTGCAATACCTGCAATCATACCTGCTCTTTCTTCAGTCCAGCCCCTACGTAGTAGAGTTTCCTGTGCAATCATTGGGAATCTCATAAACTGAAAGACTAACTTTTGTACAGGACCAGCACCTTTAAACCAATCAGGTAAATGTATACTGTTAGGTTGTACAACCCACTCAGCAACACCTCTATTAATAGCTAACTGAAACTTATCTCTTTGGTTAGATGTCATTCTATCTAAGAAAGTAACATTATCCTCATCTAAGATAGCCTTTAACTCTTTAACATCAGCCATACTTAAACCCCAACGAGAAAACAAAGATTCATCTTTTGCACTACCACGTTGTATGTAGCGCATAATAGAACCACCTGTTAGGTCTTCTGCTAGAGCAGTAAAGTAACGCTGTCCATTATATTTCATCTGGAAATCAGCTAAGTTATCTAGAGTACGTTCAATTAATTTAGGATTAAACCCAGCCTCAGTATCAGCTAATCTATTAGCTCTGTGTGCGTGTAATGCTGTTTCAAGATAGCCTTGATTAAGCAATGTACGAGCTAAGTCAGTATTAGGTGTTTCCCCTTTGTATAACATCTTAGCTACGTTAGAAGCAGAGGTAGTAAAGTTCTTGTACATAATACCACGTACTGCATTCATCATAGTAAGAGTAGCCATCTCAATTAACTGGTTACCACCAGAACCACCCATTAAACGGGCAGAGTTGTATGTCATTAAGTTACGTGAAAGAGTCCACTTAGTATCATTACCAAACTGGTTCATACGTCTAACACCTAGTAGGTCATCAATAGTATTAGTAACAAGTGGGATATCTTTAGCATCAAGACCTTTTGTAACCATACTTAAGTCTAAGTCACCATTCTTATCAATAGCATCACTAAAGGCGTGCTGTGTAGCCATACGTCCAGACATAAAGTAGTTGTACTGACCTGATATATCTTCAAAGTTATTATGTACTAAGTTACCTAGCTTACTCTCATCAACATATATCTTACGAGCAGCCATTTTCTTTTTAAATGGTAAGTCTTTAGTATAGTAACCTTTACCTTGACCCATAGAAGCTTGAGCGTTCTTATCAATAAGTATTTCGTACAACGCCTCAATATTTTCATCAAGCTCGGCTTTAGAACTAAACTCATTACGAGGGTTTGCTTGTAGTGCTACTGATAGTCGTTGCTTAACTAACTCTTTAGGAAGCTTAGCAATAGTATCAAAGTCCCAGTTACGAGGAGCATACAAACGTCCTTTAACACTACCTTCCAATTCTTTAATTTTAAGGTTCTGTGCTTTCTCTAGCATATCATCAAAGTATTTAGCATACGTAGTAGCTGCTTCTTTTAAAGACCTATCTTTAGTATTAAAGTTAATAGGATTATCATCGTAGTACTTTTGTACCCATTTCTCACGGGCACTCTGTTGTTCAAGTCTACGTTGTTCTTTAAGCTCAGCCCTAAGCTTCTCTAACTCTTTCTTAGTTTTTGTTTTAAAGATAGGGGCATACTCTTTAAACTTCTTAGCTTTAACATTAGCCTTAAGCTCAGCCTTTCTATCTGCTACAGTCTTTTTAAAGTTAGTGTTAAGCTCAGCTCTAAACTCTTTCATAGCTTGAGTAAGTGCCTTTCCTTTTAAACCTTCTTCTTTAAAAAGCTCTCTCTTTAGTTCTAGTACAAACTTATTATCTTCTTTTAACGTAGGTAGTTCAACATCATTAAACTCTTTAAGCTCACGTTGAGCAGTCTCAAAGTCTAGTTTTTGTTGTTCTTGCTGTTTCTGAAAAGCCTCAGTATAAGGCTCTAATTTGCCTTTGCTAGAACGATAATAAATATTAGGTACTTCAAGCTCTTTACCTTTTAATTTATAAGTTAAATCAATTTGTTTTAAATCACTTGAAGCAGCTTCATCAGCATATAGTTTAGCTCCACTACTTAAACGGTTTGATTCTTCTGTATAGATACGAAAGGTTTCTTTATTAAAATCCTCACGACTTCCTTTGTTACCGTCTTGAATCCACTGAGCGTATGTCCTAGATACAGGTGCATTAATCTTAGAGTTGAAGTTACCTATAAGCTCTTGTTTTACATCAGCTCCTGTTTTAGGGAGTACAACAAAATCACCATTTGCATCTTTTAATGTAACAGTAGGAGTAGAGATACGTCCAGCAATACTACGTACAGCCTCGTTATCTGATTGATACATCTTAGTGATAGGTGACTTAAACCACTCACCTAATCCTGGGATTCTATCATATAATGTCTTGTCTACTTTAGGTATTAGAAGTGTTTCTGTACCTCTATCAATAGTAACAAAGTTATCATTAACATACTCTTTATCTAACTTATTACCAGCCTCTAGTATATTATCAGCAGCCATAGCGCCAGTTTTAGGATTAGTTAGTAAAGAACTAACAAGACCTAACCCACCGCCTAGTACCATACTAGTAGCAGCTACGCCAAGATAGTTAGTAGGCATACCTTGTTGGTCAAGAGCAGCCTCATCAAGAGTGTTAGCTATAGTAGCAGTACCAGCGCCAGTAGCTACCATCTTTAATTTACGAGCTTTATCAGCTAATTGTGCTGTTCTATATATACCACCAAATGGTAATAAAGTAGTAGGAGATGCAAGAGCTGGGATAGCACCCATAGCAATCTGAGTAGCTAAACCATCCTGAGAGGTACGCCTTGCTGACTCATTAAAGATTTGTCTACGACCGTGAATCTTTAAAGCATCACTATTATTACGTGCTTTAACCATCTCTTTACGAGTATCTACATCAGCACTATCATAAATAGCCTTAAAGTTCTTATCTGTAAAGTCTACTCCTGTCCTAGCTAAATCATCAATAGTTGTCTGAAGATTTTCGTTTGAACCTTGTACTCCAAAAGGACTAAGGATATTCATATAGTCTTGGAAAGAACTTTCTGGTATAGTTTCTTCTTGAGGAACACTTGCTGTTGACCAAGGAACTTCTTCTATATTGGGAGTGTACTGTGTACCTGTCCCTTGAACACCTTGGTTTTGTGTTATATTATTATCCATCATATATCTCTCCTATGGTGCAATACCTTCAGTTTCTGTTTCCCATTCTTGTTGCTTAACTTCTTCAGTAGCTTGTTCTTCTTCTGTCTTACCAAGTAAGTTAGTAGCAACTTCAGTAATTAATGATTGCATCTGAGCATTATAAGCTTCTATATTCTTACGTGCATCATAATCAGGAATAGCCTCAGCATCAATAGTTAATGGAAACATATCTCTAAACTTATCTACAGTTGTACTAATCTTTTCTCTATCTACATCTTCAGTGCCCCAGATAGCTTTAAACTGTTCGTGAAGTGCTATATCTTTTTCTTTAACTTCGTCAGAGTACATATTAGCAAAACCAAAAGAAACATTAGATAATAGAGCATCAAAAGAATCTAATAGTTTTGTAGTAGTATCTACTTCTTTCTGGTCTTGAATAGCCATTGCTTCTGTTAAGCTATTTGTAATCTCTGCTAAAGGACCAGCATTAAACGCACCTGTAGTAAAACCAAACTCATCTGTATAAATCATAGTATTATTTGATAAGTTCTTAACTCCGCTTGGCGTAACACCACCATTAAGTGTAGTTAGTGTGGATGCAAGGCTTTTATTAAAAACATCTGGTTCAAGAGTATTAGCTGCTGTATCTTTTACAGAGACATTAGTCTTTATTCCCTCACGTTCTTCAATACCTTCTGCAAACTTCTCGTATATATCATCTAATAACCCTTTATCTACTGCACCAGCATTTACATTTAGTATTGTATTAATAGTATATAGATACTCATCACCTAAAGTACCAAGGTCATAAGAGTTTTTGTACATACGGTCTTTAATGTTAGGGTGTATAGATTGTTGTACAAGTGACCCTTTTGCTTCAGCTACCATACCTCTAGCTTTTGCTACATCACCCCCAACCATATAATCAGCAATAACCATTGTACTGATAATATTCTTATAGTCATCACCAAATACCCTTTGTAAGGCTAGTGAGCCTTTCGGGAATGACTGAATATTTTTAAAGCTATTAGCCATTTGTGTTAGTGACTCAGGATTATCTGTAACATTAAAAGCATTAACTAGTTGTTTACCAGCAAACCCAATAGCATCAGGATTACGGTTAGCTATAGTAATAAAAGCGTTTGGATTTTCAATGTTCTTTAACACCTCAGCATACACAATATTATTTATTTCTGTTGTTGCTAACTTACTATCTGTAGCAACTGGTGGTTTAACCTCATAAGGATTATATCCTTCTACTATGCTACGTGCTTCTTCTGCTTTATTATAATCATTTGTTAATGTACGCATCTTAACTATAAACTCTGCGTCTGTATTAACAGATTCACGGATAGCCTCAGCGTGCAATATAGGGTTACCAGGATTAGTATTCCATAAATTATTCTTTTCACCAACAACATTTAATTCTACGTGTACTCTAGCTGCTTCTTGAAACTCTTTTTTCTTTGCTGTAACACTACTATTAAAGTTAGTTTTTAGTTGCTTAATAACAGGCTGAAACTTCTTACTTCTACTATCTAGGAATAAAGGAGAGTTTAAACTCTTTCCAGCTTCTGTAATGTATTTCTGAGCTTCTGCAAGTTCTTTCTTATTACGTGCTGTAACAACACGCATCTGAGCATCTTGGTAATAAGAAGATACCATTGCATTACGTACAGACTCAACAGGTAGCTTCATTTCAGCAGCTGTATTAGCCGCCCAAGTCTGAGACCACTCAGCTGACATAGGGAGACCATTAGCCATATTATCGGCTATCTGTACACCAAAGTTAGAGCTTACAACATTCATTGATGATACTACTCTTTCTTCTTCTTTACGTTCTAATGCTTGATTGTACCCAATATCAAAAACTGCTAATGCACCTTTCTGGTATCCAGTTGAGTAGTTACCTGAATCAGAGATAGTAGTAATCTCATTCTTTATTGATTCAGATAATTCGTGTCCTGATAAGTGAGAGTTATTTTGCATAAACTCTGTTGCTCTAAGCTTGGCTGTATGAGCGTCTATCATATTCTTCTTATCAGCCGCTATACCACTAACAGCAGCTATTTGCTTGCCTACACCTAAAAAGTCAAAAGGTGCTTGTTGTGATTTAGCTTGAGCAGTAATATTAGCGATGTCTCCTTGAGCCTCCGCAGCTTTGCTATAGTTCCCAACTACCGTAGTAGTACTAGGGTCAAAGCCAAATAATGGACTAGATTCTGCCATAGTTATTCCTTATTTAGTAGTGTTAGTTGCAATATTAGTTGCAGTTAAGTCTTGGTAGCTTTGCTGTAAAGACATACCTGTTTGAGCCCCTTGTCCTATAGCCACTATACTGTCTGAAATAGAAGGTGCTTGTAATGATGAGTAAGAAGATACTCCAGCAATAGCTAGCTTCATCTTCTGATAACTCATCTCTGCCTTTGCGGCAATATCATTTTTAGCTTTATCAGATGCATCTGCAATCTTAATAACTTGTTGAGTAATACTATCTTGTTGTTTTCCTACGGCTTTGCTTGCCTTAACATAAAAAGAACTTAGTTCTCGTGCCTTAGAAGAACCTCCTGTAATACCTTCACCTGTTGCTGCAATCTTACTAGCGCCTTGTTTAACCTCTACTTGTGATTCTCGTAGTGTAGCACCACCAGCTCTCTCTGCTTCTATAATAGCGTTGTTAGCCAGTTCCTCATTAATAAAGTTTTGTACTACGAAAGCATCAACGTCAGCACTATATGCTTCTTTTGTTGCTGTAATACCAGCTATCTTACTTGCTGTTTCATAGCCTAATTGGTTAATGTACGACTGAGTTTGTGCGTAGTTCTGCACAGCTCCTAAAGCCATACCTGCTAAAGCTCCCCAACTCATATATACCTCCTAATCTTTAATATATTTCTTTAAGTTAATCATTAAATTACCTAAACCTTTCCATATCTCAGAGGGGCTAGGGAGTAACCAACCCAGTATAGCTAATAGCCATATCCAAACGGGTACTTGTTCATCTACATTAACATTAGTAGCTTTAATACTACCGTATTTACTATCCTCAACTACGTACTCAGCAGTATTGGTTTTTTTCATACCTACTACTGTGTCGCCTTCTGATTTGATTCCTGTTACCTTCTCATTAGTCTTACCTACCTGAGCCTCTACAGAAACCCCCTCATCACTAGAGAAAGGATTTAAAAAGGATGGGAGGCTAGCACAGCCAGTAAGGCTTAATGATATGATTATAATTGCTATTCGTTTCATATTAGTACCCAGTTAATAGGTAGAGTCCAAGGGTCGAGTAGAAAGAACCTAGCTGTACCATCGACTAATTCTACCCATATCACTCTCCCTTACCTTGTTTTCTTATGATGCCATACATATCACTAAGTAATGCTTTAATCTCTGCGATATCAGCCTTATAGTCATCTTTAAGTACATAGTTAAGTGGCATCGTGCTCTGACAATTAGTCAGGTTCTCTTCTAGTTTATCTACTGTGTCAGCTAGTCTATTCAAGAACCATCCTAACATTACAACTACTACCGTTAGTAGCCCTAGTATGATGTCTGCTGTTTCCATATTTAGTCCTTATACCGTTGCCGCTTTCAATTCATCAGTCGTAGTCATAGTATCTACTTGGTCTGTAATATCTCTCAATCTCTGCTTCTCTGCAACGATAGCAGTAGTATCAGCTCCATCTTCTAATGCTCTTTGGAATGCTACATCTTGTGCTTCAAGTAAAGGCTTACGGTCTGCTCGAAGTCTATCCTTTGTGATGTCCTTGGCTTTGTCTATATTAATATTAACTGGCATCGAATTGCTCCTGTGTAATATGGTTATACTTTAGTTGGTCATCTAGTGATAAATCCTCTGAAGTCTTTTCATTAGCACCTGCTACATATTCCCAAGCATCTCTGAATGTTCTGTCTGAGAGGTCTTCGTCTGTAATCTCGTAAGGTGTACCAGTAGGTAAGTCCTTGTTAGCTATATGGATTAGTTTTTCTTCGAGTGTACCATTTAGTGT
>JAHZJR010000068.1 GCA_022600805.1 Pseudomonadota bacterium | reverse complement strand
GCCAAATATTTTATGAATAATTGCTCAAGCTGTCACTCGATTGAATTGATGCGCTACAATCGTATTGCTAAAGATTTAAATATTGACGATGCTGATATGGCTAAAAATCTAATGTTCAATGCTGAAAAAATAGGCAGCACTGTATTTTCATCAATGCCTGAAGAGGGCGCAAAAGAATGGTTTGGCACAACACCGCCTGACTTATCCCTAACTGCAAGAGCACGAGGTACAGATTGGATTTACACTTATTTAAAGGGATTTTATGCTGATGATACACGCCCATATGGCGTTAACAATCGTGTACTAGAAAATGCCTCGATGCCGGATGTTCTATGGCAGTCAAAACAGGAAAAAACAGAGCGAGAGTTTAATCAAGAAGTTAGGGATATTACCAACTTTTTAGACTATGTAGCAGAGCCTGTAAAACTGATCAGATACGAGATTGGCGCTAAAGTTCTAGGATTTTTGTTTATTTTGTTTATTCTTTCATACTTACTTAAAAAAGAGTACTGGAAAGACGTGAAGTATGGCAAATGGCGTGCCAAAGATTAACTAAAACAAACACCTACAACCCACAGCAGCAACCTTCAAAAAAGGCTTGCTGTTTTTTTGATTTTAAAGAGGTAGAAAAACCATGTTAACAAAACCCAATCCATCTTCAACAACATTATATTCTTCTCCACAAGAAATTGAATCACATGTAGTACGCTTTATTATGGCTGAAAAAAACATCGAAAGGGATGTGCTTAATCTAAAGATAGACGAAATGCCGGAAGAAATCTTAGAATTAAACCCTTGTCAATCACTACCAACCTTGTTTGATCGTGGTATTGTACTTTATGATTTATCTGTCATTATGGAATATCTGGATGAGAGATTTCCATTTCCGCCACTATTACCAGTGGATCCAATTGAAAAATCAGAAAAACGTCTAATGATTTTTAGATTTACACGTTCTGCAGGCTGCTGGTTTGAACTAGCAAACACCATTGAAACGGGTAATAAAAAAGAGGCCGATGAAGCGCGTAAAATTCTAAAAAGTAATTTAATTGAATTGGTGCCTTTATTTGCTTACAAGCCGTTTTTCAAAAGTGATGAAATGACGATTGTTGATGCTTGTTTGGCGGCCTTATTATGGCGCTTAAAGAAACTTGAAGTTGACTTAGGGGCACCAGGAAAAGCGGTAACTGACTATGCCAAAAGACTTTTTGCAAGAGACTCTTTTAAAGAATGTCTAACAGATTGCGAAAAAGAATATAACTAGCAGGTAAGTGGTGACTTCTGTAACGCCTTATTTAATGAGAGCGTACCACCAGTGGATGGAAGATTCTGGGCTAACCGCCCACATTTTAGTGGATTGTAGCCACCCAGCAGTTGTGGTGCCCAAACAGTTTATTCAGCAAAACAAAATTGTTCTTAACATCACCACCTCAGCGACAGAATCTCTTGTTTTGAATAATGAATATATAAGCTTTAAGGCTCGATTTTCAGGCCAATCTATTGATGTGTATATACCCACATACGCAGTCCTGAGCATTTATGCTGGGGAGAGTGGTGAAGGTATGATGTTTGAAACTAAAGAACAACCCGTTGAAGTCGAACAAAAATCTGGATTAACACTGCTAGATTAAAGCTAATTTAAATTAAGTATGTTGCCCACCTCTTGACTAAATTGGGTTGTTAATGCTTTATTATAAACAACCACTTTACATTGTCCATAATGCCTAATAGCGTTTGCATTATCGAGTGTGTTGGATACAAACTGATTTAAAACCACACAAGCAATCTCAAGTTGATATTGTCGTGCAACCTTAATGGTTAACAGAGCCTGGTTGACTGCACCTAGTTCATCTTTCACCACAAGAATCAACGGCAATGCGAGTGATTTGGCCAGATCGATATTCAACGCCTCATCCGCTAAGGGGGATAGCAGCCCACCTGCCCCCTCAACAACAACAAAAGTATCACTCACACACGCTTCAACCAATTGATCGAGCGATAGACGGGTGTTTTGCGCCTTGCTGGCACTTTCAGCACTACTACATTGATGAAACTTATAAGGGCATACGGTATCAATATCTTCAGCAACATTGCTAGCATTTAGTAATTTACGTGCATCTTTAGTTTCTAAACCACCATCTACAATACGACAATCACTCTCAACTGGCTTTCTAACAGAAACCTGTCTTGATTGAATTAATAACTGTACAAGATGTTGGGCAATAAACGTTTTTCCAACGTCAGTCCCGCTCCCACTAATAAACAAGCCTTTCATATTTACTAATTTTAACAGCAAAAATGTATAATACTGCGTATGCATAATAACTTAAAAACTCAGTTCTGCGGTCTCGATCTAGACTCACCAATTGTTCTTCTATCTGGCTGTGTTGGCTTTGGTGAAGAGTACACCAGGATTAATGGATTTTCTAATACAGACGTTGGCGCTGTTTGCCTCAAAGGTACCACCCTAGAACCTCGACTCGGCAATATCCCTAGTCGTGTTACAGAAACCCCTGAAGGTATGATTAACGCTATCGGACTACAAAATCCTGGTGCAGATGTTGTGATCGATGAGATTATGCCAACACTAGATAAGACCGAAACGCGCTTTATTATTAATATCTCTGGCTCTTCAGTTGAGGAATATGGAGAAATTGCAAAACGCTTTGACGATTCTGATATCGATGCAGTTGAGATAAATATCTCCTGCCCAAATGTAAAAGAAGGTGGTGTTGCATTTGGGAATGACCCAGATATGTCTTATCGAGTGGTAGAAATTTGTCGTAAAAACACTAGCAAGCCGTTGATTACCAAACTATCCCCTAATCAAACAGATATTGGGCTGAGCGCACAACGTTGTATTGATGCGGGTACCGATGGTTTAGCAGTTATCAACACCCTTATGGGCATGTCTATCAACACGCAAACTAGGCGTCCGGTTATTGGCAATAACCAAGGTGGCTTATCAGGGCCAGCCATTAAACCAGTTGCCCTTCTAAAAGTACATCAAGTGTACCAAGTAAGTAAACATTACAACATTCCTATTATTGGTCAAGGCGGCATAATGACTGCCAATGATGCACTTGAATTTATCATTGCAGGCGCCTCCACCGTCGGTATTGGTACCGCTTTATTTTACGACCCATTAGTTTGCCCTAAGATTAATGCCGGCATCAGTCAATACCTTGTTGACCACAATGTAAGCAGTGTGAGTGATTTGGTTGGAACACTGCATCTTAATTCTTCGATATCACAATGTGATACTGGACCAAACAAATAAAAACACATCATGAACTCAGACTATAACGCTCAAGAAATTGAGACTCAAGCTCAACAATACTGGATAGACAATAAGTCGTTTGAGGTTGTTGAAGATTCTAAAAAAGAAAAATACTACTGCTTAAGTATGTTTCCTTATCCATCTGGGCGCCTACATATGGGTCATGTTAGAAATTATTCAATTGGTGATGTTATCTCTCGTTTTCAGAAAATGCAGGGTAAAAACGTTCTACAGCCAATTGGCTGGGATGCTTTTGGTCTGCCCGCTGAAAATGCTGCTTTAAAAAATAAAGTGCCGCCTGCTAGCTGGACTTACGAAAACATTGACTATATGCGCGAGCAATTATCTCAACTAGGATTCGGTTATGATTGGTCTCGAGAAATTGCCACTTGTCATCCAAAATACTACAAGTGGGAACAATGGTTGTTTATTAAGCTATTTGAAAAGGGCTTAGTTTACAAGAAAAATGCGGTGGTTAATTGGGATCCTGTTGATCAAACAGTGCTGGCCAATGAGCAAGTTATTGATGGTCGTGGCTGGCGCTCAGACGCACTGATTGAGAAAAAAGAAATCTCTCAATGGTTTATGCGTATTACCGATTATGCAGATGAATTACTTGATTCATTAGACACCTTACAAGGCTGGCCAGATGCGGTTAAAACTATGCAACGCAACTGGATTGGAAAATCGGTAGGCCTTGAAATAAGTTTTAATCGAGAAAATTCCTCGCCACTAACGGTCTACACCACCCGTCCTGACACACTGATGGGTGTCACCTATCTTGCCATTGCAAGTGAGCATCCTTTGGCAATAGATGCGGGCAAAAATAATACCGATGTCCAAACCTTTATTGATGAGTGTAAAACCATGGAAACGTCTGAAGCTGCCATGGAAACTATGGAGAAGAAAGGGGTTAACTCGGGTCTAACTTGCCTTCACCCAATTACCGGCAAAGAGGTACAGATCTGGATTGCTAACTTTGTCTTAATGGGCTATGGTACTGGCGCAGTGATGAGTGTGCCAGCGCACGATCAACGTGATTTTGAATTTGCCCAAAAATATAACATTCCGATGCTTAAGGTTATCACACCTATTGAGGGTGATCATGACATCTCTGAAAGTGCATTCACTGATAAAGGTGTGCTAATCAACTCTGGTGAATTTGATGGATTAGAATTTGAACAAGCATTTGAAGCAATTGCTGACAAATTACAATTAGCTGATTTAGGCGATAAACAAACTAATTATCGCCTGCGTGATTGGGGTGTTTCTCGTCAACGCTATTGGGGTTGTCCAATCCCTATTATCAATTGCGAATGTTGCGGCTCTGTTGCTGTTCCTGAACACGATTTACCAGTTACCCTGCCTGAAGAGGTGGCATTTGATGGTGTTGGCTCACCAATCAAGAAAATGCCTGAATTTTATGAAACCACTTGTCCTCAGTGTGGTGCAAAAGCTGAGCGTGAAACAGATACATTTGATACTTTTTTTGAATCTTCTTGGTATTTCGCTAGATATGCTTGTGCAGATAACGATCAAGCTATGCTGGATGAGCGTGCCAATTATTGGCTTGAGGTTGACCAGTATGTTGGCGGTATTGAACATGCCATTTTGCATTTATTGTATGCACGATTTTTCAACAAACTATTACGTGATGAAGGTTTAATTACACATAATGAACCTTTCAAAAACCTATTAACTCAAGGTATGGTGCTTAAAGATGGTGCCAAAATGAGTAAATCCAAAGGAAATACGGTAGATCCAGCGGAGATGATCGAAAAATATGGCGCAGATACGGTTCGTTTGTTTATTTTATTTGCTGCGCCACCTACGCAAGATTTAGAATGGAGTGATACTGGCCTTGAAGGCGCTCATCGCTTTGTTAATAAAGTATATCGCTTGGTTGAATCTTATTTATCAGATACAAAAAAACATCAAACAACTACTTTAAACAGCAACTCTTTAAATGCTCAACAAAAAGAAATACGTCACAAAACTCATCAAACCTTATCCAAAATAACAGATGATATTGAACGTAGACACTCCTTTAACACCGCTATCGCTGCTTTAATGGAGTTAACTAACGCGCTCAATAAATTTAATAATGTTGATGGTCAATCATTAGCTGTACGTCTAGAATCAATTACTGTGATTCTACGAGCTTTAAGCCCTATTACACCACATATCTGCCATTACTTATGGCAACAGCTAGGCCACAATACTGCCATTATTAATGAGTCTTGGCCTGAGGTTGATAGTAATGCTTTAGAACAAGATGAGGTGCAAATTATTGTTCAGGTAAACGGGAAGTTACGTGCCAAAATAAACTTGCCAGCCAATAGCAACAAACAACTTGTTGAAACTAGTGCGCTTACAGATAACAATGTGGCTAAATTTACTCAAGATTTGAAAATCATAAAAGTTATTGTAATCCCCAACAAACTTGTTAATATTGTTGCTAAATAACAGGTTCTAGAACACTTAACAAGTCTAATTTTCAAACATAAAAAACCCCAAATTACAAAATAGTAATTAGGGGTTTTTTAGAAACGAAGTTATACTACTTGTCTTCGATCATCTTCTTAATAATTGGATATAAAATAACATCCATTGCCAAACTCATTTTACCGCCTGGAACAACAATCGTATTACGTCTAGACATAAACGAGCCTTCGATCATACTACATAAGTAAGTAAAATCAACCGGTGTCTTTTCAAGATCTTTAAAGCGAATCACCACAAAACTTTCATCTGGTGTTGGAATATCGCGAGCAATAAAAGGATTCGAAGTATCTACCGTTGCAACACGTTGAAAATTGATATCTGTTTGTGAAAACTGCGGTGTAATATAATTGATATAGTCTGGCATTCTGCGTAAGATTGTATCCACCGTTTCTTCTGCTGAGTAACCTCTTTCGGCATTATCACGATGAATTTTTTGAATCCACTCAAGATTTACGCTTGGAACTACACCGATTTTAAGATCGGCATATTGAGCCATATCAACATCATCTGTAACAACAGCACCATGTAATCCTTCATAAAACAATACATCTGTACCTGTGCCCACTTTCTCCCAAGGCGTAAATTGTCCTGGTGCTAGGTCAGTATTCAAGCGAGCATTGTGCTGCGCAGCTTCTTCATCAGAATGCAAGTAATAACGTCGATCACATTGACCTGTCTCACCATAATCTTTAAATGTTTCTTCAATTTTGTCAAATAGATTAGCATCTGGGCCAAAATGAGAAAAGAAATTATTACCTAATGTTTCTTGTTCTTTGACATTTTCTTTCATAGCAGCACGATCGTACATATGAAAACTGTCGCCTTCAACAATTAATGAGTTAATCTTTTCACGAGAAAAAATGTGTTCGAACGCACGTTTTACGAATGTTGTTCCAGCACCAGAAGATCCGGTTACAACAACAACAGGATGTTTTTTTGACATAGTATTTTCCTTATTTATTTTTAAAAATCTAAGTTGTCAACTGATAGGGCATTGTCTTCAATAAAGTTTCTACGAGGTTCTACCTCATCACCCATTAAGGTGGAGAAAACTTCATCAGCAACAATTGCATCTTCAATTTTAACTTTGAGTAGGGTTCTTTGCTCTGGATCCATTGTGGTCTCCCAAAGCTGTTCCGGATTCATCTCTCCCAAACCTTTATATCGTTGGAAGCTTTGTCCTTTTTTAGCATCTTCAATTAGAAAATTAACTACCTCGCTAAAGTTATTTACTTGAGCTTGCTTAGCTTTCTTTTCTACATATGATTGCGTATCAATAGCACTTTCAACATCACTAGAAAAAGTTTTAATAGCTTGATAATCTAGTGAATCGAAAAATGCTTGACCAAGTGTTATTTGGTCAGTATCAACACCATAAACACACAAAGTGTGTTTAATTTCGCCTTGTTCATATACAACGGTATGTTTTTGAGCGGGTGTTAAATTTTGGTTTAGTTTATTGGTTATTAATTCACACCAATTTTCCATTGTTTTTTTATCTGTTAAATTTTCAACTGCTACAGAGTTAGCAATGGCTTTTAATAAATCTGGATGATAATGCTTAGATAATTTACCAATGATAGCTATGATTTTATAATAATCTTTAACAGCTTTCTCTAGCGCAATACCTGATATTGCCGGAACATCAGCACTAAAGAATAAATTAGCTTCGCTCACCGCCTCTTGTAGTAAGTAATCATTTAACTCTTGATCATCTTTTAAATAGCGCTCTTGTTTACCTTTTTTGATTTTATAAAGTGGCGGTTGAGCAATATATAAATAACCTTTTTCAATTAATTCAGGCAAGTATCGATAAAAAAAGGTGAGTAGTAATGTTCGAATATGTGCGCCATCAACATCGGCGTCAGTCATGATAACAATCTTGTGGTAACGAAGTTTTTCAATATCGTACTCTTCTTTACCAATGCCACAACCTAGCGCAGTAATTAATGTGCCCACTTCAGCTGAAGACAGCATTTTTTCGAAACGTGCCTTCTCAACATTTAAAATTTTTCCTTTTAAAGGGAGGATGGCTTGGGTACGTCGATCACGACCTTGCTTGGCAGATCCACCTGCAGAATCACCCTCTACAAGGAAAATTTCACTTTCAGCCGGGTCTTTTGTTTGACAATCGCTCAATTTTCCTGGTAAACCGGCGATATCCAGTACACCCTTACGTCGGGTCATCTCTCTGGCTTTTCGAGCTGCATTGCGAGCTCTCGAAGCCTCTAAAATTTTTCCAACGATAATTTTCGCTTCATTTGGGTTTTCTAAGAGATAATCCCCAAGTTTTTCATTAAGTGCTGATTCAACTGGTGCTCGCACTTCTGACGAAACTAGTTTATCTTTAGTCTGTGAAGAGAATTTTGGATCTGGAACTTTAACAGAAACGATAGCCGTTAATCCTTCACGAGTATCTTCACCAGTAATTGAAACTTTCTCTTTTTTTGCCATACCAGAGTTCTCAATATAGTTATTGAGTGTTCTGGTTAACGCACCTCTAAAACCGGCCAAGTGTGAACCGCCGTCTCGCTGTGGAATATTATTAGTAAAACAATAGATACTTTCTTGATATGCATCTGACCATTGCAGAGCAACATCGATAGCAATATCATCACGTTCTGCGGAGATTGAAATAATATCAGTATGAATAGGGGTTTTAGTTTTATTTAAATGAGCAACAAAAGCTTTAATTCCACCTTCAAATTGAAAAATATCTTTATTATTTGTTGCTGGTTCCTCAATTTCAATATGAACACCAGAATTTAAAAAAGACAATTCGCGTACACGATTGGCTAACGTTTCGTATTTAAATTCAGTAATTGTAAAAACATCTTTTGACGGCTTAAAATGGATAACCGTTCCTGTTTGATTAGTCTTTCCTGTTACCTTCATTGGTGCGTCGGGCACACCTAGTGTATAGCTTTGTTCGTGAATTTCACCATGGCGGTAAACTGTTAACTTAACCCATTCACTTAATGCATTAACAACAGAGACACCAACACCATGTAATCCGCCTGACACTTTGTAAGAGTTATCATCAAATTTACCGCCTGCATGAAGAACTGTCATAATGACTTCGGCAGCAGATACACCTTCTTCAGGATGAATATCAACTGGCACACCACGCCCATCATCTGAAACTGAGACAGATTGATCTTCATGAATAGTGATATTAATTTTAGAACAGTGTCCGGCTAACGCTTCGTCAATTGCATTATCAACCACCTCAAACACCATATGATGTAAACCTGTGCCATCATCAGTATCACCAATATACATACCAGGGCGTTTTCTAACTGCATCCAGGCCTTTTAAAACTTTAATATTAGATGCTTGATATTCTTGTGATTGCTCTTCAGACATAAGTGCTTGAAAAAAATAAATTTATTATACCACGAGCAACAGAAAAACAAGTTCTCATGCATTTTTTTTTACCCATTTATCGGACTACGTATAATGTTGTTTTTAAAGGGTTTTAGGCGAATAAATACAAAAAACAACAATATTTATTGAGGAGTGATTACACCATTTTTAATTGAAAAAATAGTGGGATTTTCATCTTTGATAAAAGATAAATCTTTACCAATATCAGTTATAAAAGTTTGCACATTTAAATGGTTTAGATAATGCAAGATTGTTTTGATTTTTTTAATATCTAGTTCTGAAGCAAGATCATCAATAAGCACAACAGGATAAACATTATTTTTAACTAGTAACGAAACCTGGGTTAACCAAAAAATAATAGATAGGGTTTTTTGTTGTCCTCTTGATAAAAAAGATTCTTCTTTATTGTTTAAGAAAAATTTTAGGCTTGCTTTATGGGGGCCGTAATTTAAATATTTTGACTTTAATAAATAATTTTTATTTTTTAATAAATAGTGATAGACACTTTCACTATCAAACGCATCAACTTCTTTTGGCCATCCAGATTTAAATTCATAATTAAAAGAATTTATTGATAAAAATAAACTTGATAATTCTTCAACCAATTTGTTTGAATTTGTTGATTTAAGTTGTTGGACATAATTATTTCTCAGCTGGTTAACAATCACCGATAGTTTTGAAATTTCTAAAAACCAGTCATCTAACGCATGTTCTTGTTGTTGAGCAAGCAAAGAATTAACATGTTTTAAGGTTTTATTATATCTTTTGAAACTAGATAAAAAATCCGGTTCCACGTGAAACACCCCCCAATCTAAGTAAGATCTTTTATTTTTAGGTGTCCCATTGACAACAAAACCTTTATCTGGGGTAATAATTTGAATGGGTAAAATTTTAGATAAAAAACTACTATTATTTAATCGTAAATGATCAACATGGATAATTGTTTTTTGTTTTGATTTTTCTAGTTTAATACGACAACGATCAACTTGGGCATCTAGCTGAAATTGCTGCTGATTAATTTGTGTAATTTCTTTTATAGATTTTGTTTTGAAAGATCTATTGTGACCTAAATAATAAATGGCTTCAATTAAATTTGTTTTACCTTGTGCGTTGTCCGCTACAAACAAATTTAATTGATTGCCTGGATTTATATATTGTTGATTAAAGTTTCGAAACTGAGTAATAGCCAGTTTACAAATTATTGCCACCGTAAAAAATAAATTAGATACGCATCGGCATTACAACGTATTGATAAGTTTCATCGTCTGGGCCACTTAACATACATGATTGGTTTTCTCCACCTGGAACAATCATGTTTACTTCATTGGTTTGCAACTTTTCTAAAATAGAAATTAAGTAATGGATATTAAAAGCTATTTCAATTTCTTTATCAAAATTTTTAGTACTAATCTGTGTTTTAGCCTGTCCTCTTTCGGAGTGAGAGAAAATATTTAATTGTGAATTTTTAAAAACTAGTTTGACACCTTTGGTTCGCTCCTCAACAAAAATCGAAGCTTGTTGAAGTGAGTTTAAAAATTCTAAACGATCAATAACAATGGTGTTTTCAAAATCAGTTGGTAATACTTGTGCATAATTTGGAAAATTACCATCAATTAATCGACTAATAATTGTTGTGTTATCACTGACGAGATAAAAGTAATTATTTGATAAATGCATATCAACTTCATTGTGTTTACTTTTATTTAATATCTTGGTTAACTCTAAAACAGCTTTTCTTGGCAATATAACTGTTTTTTTGTTACTTAAGTTGTTTAATTGTTGTATTTCACCAATAGATAATCGATGACCATCGGTTGCAACAACTGTTATTTTATTTTGATCAACTTCAAAATATAATCCGTTTAAATAAGCTCTAATATCCTGATTTCCCATTGAAAAACTGGTATTTTCAATTAATTCTTTAAGTTGTTGACGATTAACTTTAATAATGTCTGTTTCTTCGATTTTTGGTAAAAAAGGAAAATCTTGATGATTAAAGGTATTTAGTTCAAAAGAGTTTTTATTAGTTTTAATGTAAATTTTTGATTCTTCAATAATAAACTCAATAATAGTTTTTTCAGGAAGTTTTCTAATTATGTCAATTAAATCTTTTGCATAAATAGTAAAAGCCACTTCTTCTTGAGTTTGTATAGGGTGAGATGCTCGAATCTCAATCTCCATATCTGTTGTAGTCAGTGTTAACAGATTGTTTTTAAGTTGGATAAGTACATGTGAGAGAATAGGTAAGGTTTGTTTTTTTTCAACAACACCGATAACCGTTTGTAATGGCTCGAGTAATTCTTTAACAGTGAGTTGAGTATTCATTATGAAATCCTTTTAATTAAAAATTATTGTTATTATTAGAGGGTGTTTTTTTAGTTAATAAGTAGTATTTTTCTTTAAAAATTAATTGTTTAAGTCGTTGATATCTTGTTAGTATTTTATGTAAAAAAATGTGTATATGGTTATAAAGTTTGATTTTTATTAAAGTTGTTAAAGTTATCCACTGGAGTGTTTAAAGTGGCTATGTGGAAAGGTTTACAAACTCGCTAATTTAAGTTTTATTAGATCGTAATCGTTTTTTATATCGCTATTTTCTAGTTTTTCTTGAATTTTTTTAATGGCGTGTATAACTGTTGAATGGTCTCTATTTCCAAATTGTTTTCCGATTTTATTAAGCGATAAGGCGCTAAGCTCATGGCAAATATAAATAGCCATTTGTCTGGCAAGAACATGGTGTTGTTTACGTGATTTTGAGCTTAAGTCCGATATGGTTAGAGCGTAATGTTTAGCCACTTCTTTTTGTACATCGTTAACCTCTATATTTTTTAAAGCCGGCTTAATAAGGTCACCCAAAGCGCTATCAACTACTTCTTTTGATATAAAGGATTGATTAACTTTTGAAAAATCAACAAAGGCTTTTAGTTTCAATAAAGCGCCTTCCAAGTCTCTAACATTAGAAGTAATATGTCCAGCAATGTAAAGCGCCAAGTCTTCAGTTAGATTGACATTGATTTTTTTATCTTGTGATTTTTTTAACAAAATGGCCGCACGCATTTCCAATTCAGGCGGAGTTAAATGCAAGTTTAATCCTTGAGAAAATCTTGTTTTTAGACGTTCTTCTAACGACTTAATGTTTTTAGGTGGCTGATCACAAGTGAAAATGATTTGTTTTTTACCATTAAATAAAAAATTAAAAATATGAAAAAACTCTTCTTGTGATTTTTCTTTGCCAGCAATTAAATGAATATCATCTACTAGTAACAAATCTGCGGACTGATAAAAAGCCTTAATGTTTTCAATTGTATTGTGTCTTAGGCTTGAGGTGATATTTCTCACAAAGTCCATAAGTGGCACGTATAAAACTTTCATGTCTGGATTTTGAGATCTGGCAAGGTGTCCTGCTGCTTGCATCAGGTGTGTTTTACCCAGTCCAGAACCGCCGTAAATAATAAAAGGATTGTAAGGTGATCCGTGAATGTTTTCTGCAATTTGTTTGGTTGCCCCATAAGCCATTTGATTGGCATTTCCAAGCACTAAATTTTCAAAAGTGTAATCTTCAAACAGGGGGGTTGCGTGTTTTTTATAGTTTAATTTTTCAGGATTTTTGTCGGGTGCTACACCTATGAAAATTTTTAATTTTTTATTATGTTGGGCAATAGCACTTTTGATTTGTGTTTTTAAATTTTTACTAATATAGTTTTTAACTTGGGTATTTGGCGCCAACAAGGATAAGGTGTTTTGGTCTTCGAGCGCCTTTAATGGATGTATCCAAACACTGTATTCAGACAAAGGTACAGTGTCTTTTAATGTGTTTAAACATTGGGTCCAAGTTTTCGACATAAGTAAAATTTAAAATTAAGTAATGATATACTTAAGCATTATATTGTTTTAAGAGAGAAATAGATGAGTGGTTTAGAAAAGTATTTTGAAAAAATGTTGTGGGGTTCTCGGTTAATGGTTTTAGCTGCAGTAGTTTCCTCGCTTTTACTTTCTTTAATGTTGTTTGTTATTACCGCAATTGATGTATCGAATTTAATCATCCATGCGAGTGACTATATTGGCGCTTCAGCAGAAGTAAAAAAATCTTTAAAAGTTGAGATGGTGGCTCATACTGTAGGCTCTATTGATGGATTTTTATTGGCCACTATTTTGCTACTTTTTGCTTTGGGTTTGTATGAATTGTTTATTAGCGATATTGACGAAGCTAAAGAAAGCTGTCGATCGTCAAAGGTGTTGGTTATTAGCTCATTAGATGATTTAAAGTCTAAACTTGCTAAAGTGATATTGATGATTTTGGTGGTTACTTTTTTCGAAGTATCGTTATCTATGACTTTTGTTGGTGCATTGGACTTGGTGTATTTCTCACTCGGAATTTTAATGGTGTCATTAGCGTTATATTTTGGCTCTAAGTCATCACACTAAAGCTTTTAGTCATTGATTTTTATCGCTAAATAGCGTAACATTAAGTCCTTTTTATTTTAGAGAATTATTATGCGTCAAGTTATTGTAGCGGGCAATTGGAAGATGAATGCCTCAAAAGAAACGGTTAATACATTAATTATGGGCATTCTTTCTGGTATGGCGGAAGTTGATTCACATGTTATTGTTTGTGCACCCTCTCCGTACATGTCACAGGTGGAAGCACTAATTACCCATTCTCAATTGAATCTAGGTGCACAGGACTTAAATGTAAACGCATCAGGTGCATTTACGGGGTGAAGTGAGTGCAGACATGATTAAAGATTTTGGTGCTCAATATGTAATTGTTGGTCATTCAGAGCGTAGAAGCCTGTATGGTGAGACTGATGCAGTGGTAGCGCATAAAGTGCAAGTCGCCCTTGACAACGATCTTACCCCGCTTTTTTGTATTGGTGAAACACTTGAAGAGAGGGAGGCTGGTAATATGGAAGCCGTTGTTTCTCGTCAAATTCAGGCGGTGATTGATCGTGTCGGTATCGATGCCTTCAAAAATATCATTATTGCTTATGAGCCTGTCTGGGCAATTGG
>JAHZJR010000067.1 GCA_022600805.1 Pseudomonadota bacterium | reverse complement strand
TCTAATGCATAATATTCACATTGCATAGGGATAATAATCCCATCAGAAGCGGTAAAGGCATTGATGGTCAGCATATTAAGAGAAGGCGGGCAGTCAATAATGACATAATCATATTGACTGGATACTGATTTAATCGCATTTTTAAGCTTAAATTCAGAATTATTACCACGTAATAAAGCCACTTCTGCGGCGATTAAATCAGTATTTGAGCCTAGTACATCAATACCTGATTCATCTACATGAACAATGGCTTTATTAATATTGCATTCATCAAGTAGCAGTTCACAAACAGAATTATCGAGCGTGTGTTTATCAACACCACAACCCATAGTAGCATTACCTTGTGGATCGATATCAATTAGCAAAACACGTTTTTTAATCGCTTTTAAAGCAGCACTCAAATTAACAGCCGTGGTGGTCTTGCCCACCCCTCCTTTTTGATTTGCGATTGCTAGTGTTGTTGCCATTAACTATCGACCTAACACTGTTAGCGCTTTGAGAAGATTGCTTGCCTCGTGTACGAAGTAGTCTTTTTTTAGTTTTTCAACAGCCTCTTTATCAAGCGTTGCTTGGTTATCCTCTTGTAATTTGATAATTTCCGCTTCCGACATATTACTTGGGTCTTCTTGTTCTAAATGTCCGTTGAGATCATTTTCTTTAATATCAATAATTGACTCTTCTTTTTCGTTTTCAAGGCTGATATTTTTTAGCTTAATATCTGGCTCGATTCCTTTGGCTTGAATTGAGCGACCATTAGGCGTGTAATAGCGAGCAGTGGTCACCTTAAGTCCATAACCTTTATCGAGTTCAATGATTGTTTGTACCGAGCCTTTGCCAAACGAAGTATTGCCCATGATAATGGCGCGTTTATGGTCTTGCAGAGCGCCAGCAACAATTTCTGATGCAGAGGCAGAGCCCTCATTAATTAAAACAACAATAGGTGAGCCAAGCATAATATCCCCACGCTCGGTTTTAAACTTTAAATTGGAGCTTGGAATTCTGCCTTTGGTGTAAACCACTAAGCCCGCTTTATCAATGAATAAATTAGATACATCAACCGCACCGTCTAACACACCACCTGGGTTATTGCGTAAATCCAAAATCAAAGACTCAAGATAGCCTTCGTTTTTTTCAACTAAGTCCGCAATGGTTTCTTTAAGAAGTTCTGCTGTTGGTCCTTGAAAACTGGAAATACGCACATAGCCAATATTTTTTTCTAATAGGTAGCCTTTAACACTGACGATAGTAATAATTTCACGGGTGATATCAACAACAAAAGGTTTTTGATTGCCTCGTAGAATAGTAATCTGTACATCTGTGCCTGGTTCGCCACGCATTAAATCAACGCCATCTTCTAAGGTCATGCCGCGAACAGGTTTATCACCGATTTTTACAATTAAGTCACCTGCTTGAATGCCAGCTTTGTAAGCGGGTGTATCGTCAATTGGAGAAATAACTTGAATGCCATCGTCTTTTTTACTAATAACAATACCTAGGCCGCCAAATTTTCCAGAGGCGCTTTCCATAAGACTCTTTTGCTCTTTCGGTTCTAGATAAACCGAGTGAGGATCTAGACCACTGACCATCCCTTTAATAGCGTTATTAAATAACTCTTTATTCTCAACATCCTCAACATACAGTTGTTTGATATCGCTAAAAACTACTGTAAAAGCTTCAAGATCCTTAAAAAAAGCTTCGAGTCTTTGCTCCTCTTCTGCCGTTTTTGCCACACCAGAAGTGGACAAGGAGAGTAATGCAATAAATAGCATTGACAAAAGAGGAAATTTATAAAAATTAAATAAAGTCATAATATAGTTATTTACTTATACGAAGTTTAAATATAATACGGTAAAGTGAGAGGTATTAATTTAGATTTTACTTGGTTTTGTTTTTGTTAAATGGAGAAAAAATGAGAAGATTGAATGTCATATTATTAGCCCTATTATTGTCTTTATCAACCTTAGGCTTTGCGCAAGAAGCTCTGGAAGACACTCAAGAGGCAGAAGCCACTCAATCCCAAAGCCCAACTGAAGCACCAGCTTCAAAACCTCAAAATTCTCAAGGCCCTGTTAAAACTATTCAAACTGCCATTGTTAAGCTAAATCAGTTGACCACAGTGGCTACATACTCGCCCCAACTAGTAAGCACTTTAATTGAAAGCGAGGTGGCACCGTTGTTTGATTTTGAGCATATTGCCAGCGAGGTTTTGTTAGTCAGCAATTTAAATTTAGGGCTAGATGAGCAGGCTTACTTCGCCAGCAAAATCAAGCAAAATATTATCGCTTCATTGCTTTCAAGATTAACACAAACACGTTCTACCTCTTTTCAGTTTATTTCGGCGCGCCCCGTGATTGGCGGCTCAATCGCTGTTAAGCTGAAAGTGAATGGTTATTATTCATACGGCATGTTCTTGGATATTATTTTTCATCAGACAGCCAACCAAGCTTGGAAAATTTCAGATGTTGTCCTTAATAACGACAGCCTGATTAATTATTATCAAAAAATGGTTTTAATTAAATTAAGAAGATACGGTGTATACGGTATGCTAGGTCGACTTTAATTCACCATTAGAAAAAACGAGAAGAAATTATGAGTGATATGACACTATTAGAAAAAGAAGAGGATATTGAAAAAGCCACAAAAGCTTTAAAGGCGATGGCACATCCATTACGTCTAAAGATTTTATGTGCGCTTAAAAATGATGAATTGCCCGTACTAGAGATTGTTAAGCAAGTAGGCTCTTCACAATCAAATATTTCTCAGCATATTGATATCCTTAGAACTAAAGATATTGTTGAATCAAGACGTGATGGCAACAAGATTTTATGCAAGGTAAAAGATGCAAAAATTCTTAAATTAGTTGCCAATATGCAAGCTGTATTTTGTACAGCTGATGATCTTTAATCCAAGTAGATTATTGCCTTACTTCTGCACAATAATGTGCTTGTAGCTCAGCTGGATAGAGTGTTGGCCTCCGAAGCCAAATGTCGGGTGTTCGAATCACCTCAAGCACACCATTTTAATCATTTATGATTTATCCTACTATTAATCCTGTTGCCTTAGATCTGGGCTTTGTTCAAGTCTATTGGTACGGATTGATGTATCTTTTGGCTTTTTTAGCAGCCTATTTTTTAGCGAATTATCGTGCCAAGCAATTAACCGATTGGAATTCACAACAAATAGAAGATCTAATTTTCTATGGCGCCATTGGGGTAATTGTTGGCGGTCGGTTGGGCTATATGTTGTTTTATAATTTGCCCAATGTTTTGTCTGATCCATTATCAATTTTTGCCATTCAGGGTGGCGGCATGTCCTTTCATGGTGGTTTTTTAGGGGTGCTATTTGCCATGGCATTGTTTAATCGTAAATATCATAAAAGCTTTTTTGCTACCATGGATTTTGTTGCACCCCTAGTGCCATTGGGTTTGGGCTTTGGCAGAATGGGTAATTTTATCAATGGCGAGCTTTGGGGTAAAGTAACTACCAGCCCATTTGGCATGTTTATCCAAGAGCAGGGCGTGGCTCGCTATCCTTCACAGCTATATGAAGCCTTTTTAGAAGGCTTAGTGTTATTTATTATCCTGTGGGTGTATAGTCAAAAATTACGACCTTTGATGTCGGTTTCGGCTTTATTTTTAATTTTTTACGGACTCTTTAGATTTATAATTGAGTTTGTTCGAGTGCCTGATGCGCAATTGGGTTACTTGGCGTTTAACTGGTTAACCATGGGGCAGTTGTTAAGCCTACCAATGATAATATTCGGTGTTTACCTATTTTATAAAGCAAACAGAAAGCACACATGAAAGCATACTTAGATATTGGCAAGCGAATATTGGAAGAAGGTGTGTGGTTAGAAAATGCCCGTACTGGGCAAAAAACCCTCACCATTATTGGTGCGACATTTGAGCATGATTTGTCTGATGGAACTGTACCTGTAGTCACCACTAAAAAGCTTTTTTGGAAATCTGCAATTGCTGAAATGCTCGGCTATATCCGTGGATATAACTCTGCGGCTCAATTTAGGACAATAGGCTGTAACACTTGGAATGCTAACGCTAATGATAATCAGGCTTGGCTAGATAATCCACATCGTAAAGGTGAGGATGATATGGGCATGTGCTACGGGGTGATCGGCCGAGCTTTTCCGGGCATTGAAGACGATAAACCACTTGATCAGTATAAAAAGATTGTGACAGATTTATCTAATGGTGTTGATGATCGCCGTGAAATCATGACTTTTAATCACCCTAATTTGATTCATCGCGCTTGCTTGCCAGCGTGTATGCACACCCATCATTTTAATCTTTTGGGCGATGATTTGTATTTAGAGAGTTATCAGCGCTCGTCAGACTACGCCTTGGGTCAACCGTTTAATCATTTTCAAGTAGCATTCTTGTTACTGATTACCGCACAAATTACCGGTAAAAAAGCCAAAAAAATGCGCCATCATTTGTCCAATGTTCATTTGTATGAAAATCAAGTAGAAATTTTTAAAAACCAACAAGTAGATCGCGAACCATTGGCTTTGCCAAGTCTTAATATTAATCCAGAAATTAAAACCCTCGAAGATCTAGAAACCTGGGTGACCATGGATGATTTTGAATTAGTGGGCTACAAGCACCATGATCCGGTTAAATATCCATTTACAGTGTAATTTATGAGTTTACCCAACTGCCCACAATGCCAATCTGAATATATCTATGAAGATGGCAATTTTTTTATTTGTCCCGAATGCGCGCATGAATTTTCCCAAGATGATTTACACGAGCAAGAAGAAGTTGTTAAAGACTCCAATGGTAATGTTTTGGATGATGGCGATACTGTAACTGTTATTAAAGATCTAAAAATCAAAGGAACGTCCAATGCTGTTAAGGTTGGCACTAAGGTTAAAAATATTCGTCTGATTGAGGGTGATCATAATGTTGATTGCAAAATCCCTGGCCATGGCGCCATGAAACTTAAATCTGAGTTTGTTAAGAAAGTCTAACTTAAGTTTAGCCTATCAAGAATTAATAAGAAAAATTATGCAAGAAGAAGTAAAGGTAGTTAGTGTCAAAATGCCATTTTGGAATATGGTGTGGTTTATTATCAAATGGACATTAGCCTCAATTGTGGCTTTGGCAATTTTGGCATTATTGTTTGTTATACTGTTGGCTGTCATTTCAATGATAATGGGTGAAAGTGTTGATTTTGGTCACACAGTTAATCATTATTCTTCACAATTTCACAGCCATTATCACAGCAATTAGCTTTTTTTACTTGTTTAAGCTTATTTCCAAATATCAACAGTAATGCCTTTTTCTCTTAGATTGTCAGCTTTGTGTTCGATATAACGCTGAAAGTTTGGTTGAGTTTTGTAAGCGCCGGAGAGTGTGTAAGTCATAATTGAGTGAAAATGGAATGACTTGAAAAAAGCATCCTTTCTGATGATTTCTGTTCCATCTTTGTCGAAAAATACAATGGCAGGTTTGTAGGTAAGTTTTAGTTCATCGTACCAGTCTTTAGCAGTGGTGCGCTTGCCTGATGGGGTGATGAGTTTTTCATTACTCAGTGCATTAAAGCGCACTACCTGCATTTGTTTTAGATATTTTTGAGTTTCTTCGAGTGACATGAGTTCTCTGTGAAAATCATTACATTCTGGACAATTTGGCTCTTCGAAAAATACCGCTAAGTATTTTTGTGCAGGCAGGGTTTTATTTCGAGTTAGCATGTGTGGGCCTTGCTCGAAAATAACGTGAGCATTCAGTGTGCCTGAGGTATTCTTTTTAAGGCTATTAAGGTAGCTAGCGTAAGATTGGTTTAAGTAGGTTTTTTGGGAGATGTAATCAAGTGTGGCGTGCATTTTTTCAATAGATTGATAGCCATTTAATCTAAGTATGTTTTTACCTTGCGAATCAAGGAATAAAATAGTAGGGGTAAACTGAACCTTCATGTGTGCTGAAAATTCTTTTTCAGTATAGTCATTTCCTTTCCAATCGGTTAGTTCTCGATCACCCCACATATTGGTTTCAATAACATCAAAATCTTTTTGTAATTTAGCAACTAAATGTTTGTCATGGAAATTATCTTCTACTAATTTGGCACAATAAGGGCAGCCATCTTGATGAAAGTAAATCATCACATGCTTACCTTCATCTGCCGCTTCTTGTATGTCTTCAGAAAAGTCTAAGAAAGTTGCTTTAAACCAATTAGGCAACTCATCAACTATTTTTCCACCTAAAAATTCACCTTGTTTTTGATGTTCATGAGCAAGGGTGTTAATTGAAAATACAAGTAGTAGTGTTAGTAATAATGTGCGCATAACTTCTCCCCAGAGTTGTGTGATTGATACTTAGAATTGTAGACAGAAAACTATATTAATGCAACTCAGCTAGCTGTCGATGGTCTCAATGCCTTTTTGTGGAATAAATAATCCACAACCCAATAATCGGTGATCGCCTAAGCCGTTTTCTTGTAATAAGACAGATTCGTCTTTTTTTAGGTCAGCTACCATTAAAGATCGAGTGTGAATAGTACCTTGATCAGTTTGAATGGTGTTTTCTAGGCCAGCCATCATTTTTTTAACTCGAATCCCCATTTCAGATAACTGCTGGTAGCATAATTTTAAAAAATCATCTTCACTTAAGCTTTGCTCACAGGCGACTTTCTTGGCAAATAAAACGGGTAAATCACTTAATAGTTTGTTGTTGATTAATTTAACGATTTTTATTTCGTAATCGCCCAGATTAAGGGTTTGTCCAACCAATGACTCTGCATCTTTTAAATGCGTCTGAGTAATACGCAAGGTAAGTTTTGAGCGTTTTGAAGGGTGGTAGAATCCACCTTTTTTGCTTTGTTCCCAGCCATTGCCATCAGCCACACCAATATCATGAATGCCAGCATTAATATCAGCTAACCACGGCAAGTGTTTAAGCAGAGCTTGTGCCAGCAAAAAACTATGATCCATGGGTAATATTTTTGAGTGGATTTTAAAGCTAACCTCTTGAATCCTCTCAGGAAGCGTAAAATGTTCTTCATTGGTGTCTTCTTGCCAAAACATACAAAATAATTGTTAAATGAATATCATGTCATTATAGATGGAAAAATTACAGCAAAAACTCAACTATCAATTTAAAGACCTATCTTTGCTTAAGCTGGCATTGACGCATCGCAGTGTTGGCAAGAAAAACAACGAACGCTTAGAATTTTTAGGTGATAGTATTTTAGGGTTGGTTATCTCACGAGAACTATATAAACGTTTTAGCCATATTGAAGAAGGCAAGTTGTCACGTCTTAGGTCACACTTGGTGAGAGGTCAAACCTTGGCTAAATTTGGCTTAGCATTAAATTTAGGAGATATATTAATTTTGGGATCCGGCGAGCTAAAAAGTGGTGGCTATCGACGTGAGTCTATTCAAGCGGATGCAGTTGAGGCTATCTTTGGTGCTATTTTGTTGGACTCTGATTTGGAGACAATTAATACAGTTATTTTGGATTTATTTAAAGAGCTTTTAGATGGAATAGATCCTAATGATTCGCTTAAAGATCCTAAAACCCAACTTCAAGAATATTTGCAAAAACGCAGTAATACCTTGCCTCGATATACGCTAACAAAAACAGTGGGCAAAGATCATAATGCTGTTTTTACTGTTAACTGTTTTTTAAAGGATCAAAATATGCAAACAAGTCAAGATGCTAAAAGCCTTAAGCGTGCTGAACAAGCTTGTGCACAAGTACTGTTAGAAAGTCTAAAGGAGAATAAATAATGGGATTTCAGGCAGGATTTATTGCAGTTGTTGGTAAGCCTAATGTGGGCAAGTCAACTTTGGTTAATGAATTAATTGGACAGAAATTATCGATTACTTCTCATCGCCCGCAGACAACACGCCACCGTATTCATGCGATTGATACAACGAATCAATATCAAATGGTCTTTGTCGATACGCCAGGGGTGCATATTGGCAATAAAAAAGCCATTAACGCTTATATGAACCGTGCAGCAAGTTCCAGCATTAAAGATGTAGATATGATTTTGTGGCTAATCGAAGTGGGAAAATGGACCAAGGAGGATGCTCGTGTTTTAGAGCATGTTTCGCAAGTTGATGTGCCGGTTGTCATGTGTATTAATAAAATTGATAAATTATCATCCCCTCAAGCAGTCTTGCCGTTCTTAGAAAAAATTTCAGAAAAATATCAACCGACTGATTTATTCCCCTTGTCAGCGTTTCAGAAGAAAGATACAGCTGCATTGAGAGCTTTAATCTTAAAACATTTACCTGAACAAGAGATGATTTTTGATGAGGATTACATTACCGACCGATCAGAAAAATTTGTGGTAGCAGAGTTTATTCGTGAAAAACTCATGCGCCATCTAGAAGACGAACTGCCATACGACTTAACAGTGGAAATCGAACAATATGAGTTAGATGGAAAAATGCAACGTATTGCCGCGCGTATTTTTGTTGAGAAAGAATCACAAAAAAATATTGTGATTGGCAATAAAGGCGAAATGTTAAAACAAATTGGCATTGAGTCGCGTCAAAGTATTGAAGGATTTTTAGAGCGTAAAGTTTTTTTAAAGCTTTGGGTTAAGGTATCTACCGGCTGGTCAGACTCTAAGCGCTCATTGGCTTCATTAGGCTATGACTAGTTACTGCTAGTGGACTCTATTACTCAATTTAGTCTCGGAGCTGCTATTGGAATAGCTGTTTCACCCAAGAAAACAGTTAAAGTTGCCCTTATTTCAGGACTGGTGGCAACTATTCCAGATCTAGATATTTTCCTTAGCCATGCAGATGATTTAACTAGCACTATTAAGCACAGAGGCTTTTCACATGCTTTATTTTATTTGTCTTTGGTTTCCCCGTTAATCGCTGTATTGTTATATAAATATTTTGCGCTGATGAGCTATTTTCGTTGGTGGGTGTTAGTTTTTCTTGTTTTAATCACGCATACAATCTTAGATAGTTTGACAATTTATGGTACTTCTTTATTTCTACCTTTTAGTAATCTTAAGGTTATGATAGGATCTATTTTTGTGATTGACCCTATTTATACATTGCCGTTAATAATTAGCGTTTCTTATCTTTTTATCAAGAAAAAACCGTTATTTATTCGTAATATTTCATTTAATACCGTTGCACTTATCTTTTCACAAGTATATTTATTGTCCACATTTTTCATTCAACAATCACTGTTGCCAAGTGGAAAATCTTTTGCAACACCCACGCCGTTTAATAGTTATATGTGGCGAGTTGTTGTCATGGAAGACGATTACATTAAACAATATTTTGTTGATTTATTTGGCAATAAGGGCTCAGAGATAAAAGTTGAAAATCGCCACTATTTAAAAAATATTAATAGTCAAGCAGTTGATAAATATGCTAATTTTTCAAGTGGTTTTTACAATCTAACAATCGATAACGATCAGTTGATATTGCAAGATCTTAGAATGGGTAGTATTCAAAATCCATCTTTTAGTTTTGTGGTGGCTGAATTGAATGATGGTAAATGGATGTCTGTAACACCTTCTAGAAACAAAGTGAATTTTCAGTTAAAAAGCGCGTTTAGAAATGAGTTGTTATGACCAAAGTTGATTTAACCCCTGCTTTTTTGATTCATCGCAGAGCCTTTAAAGATTCATCATTACTGCTAGATTTTTTTACCCAAGAGTACGGCAGAGTCCGACTAGTGGGACGAGGTTTACGTAATTCTAAAACACCGATTCAAGTTTTTCAGCATTTAAATATATCCTATAGTGGCAGGGCGGATTTAAAAGGCTTAAACAACTGGGAAGTGAAAGACACGCCAAGACAGCTAAAAGGTGAGAGTCTGATTTTAGGTATGTATGTCAATGAGCTTATTTCAAGACTTTTGCATGAGCAAGATCCGCACTTTAAGCTATTTGAAATTTATAAAAAATTTATTGAAAACTTGGCTACAATTGATTCGGCATCAAGTCATTGGTTGTTGAGATTATTTGAGCATAACTTATTACAAGAGTTGGGTTACGGTATAGACTTTTCTTGTGATATATCAGGATCTGAAATTCAGCTAGATGCAAGTTATGAATATCAGCATCAAGGCGGATTCGTTAGAAGTGTTGCGGGTAAAATATTGGGAAAATCAATTAACCAGTTGTTAGCAGATGATATTAATAACATGCCAAATTTAGAGCAACTCAAGGCCTGTAGAGATCTTAACCGTCAACGACTAAACCCTTTACTAGGCAACAAACCCTTGCAAAGTCGAGCGTTATTTTTTAGCAAATAATCCATTATGAGTATTTATTTAGGTATTAACATTGATCACATTGCCACCTTAAGACAGGCGCGTGGCACGAACTATCCATCTCCAATTGACGGGGCGTTATTATGCGAGCAGTCTGGCGCTGATAGCATCACCCTGCATTTGCGTGAAGATAGGCGCCATATTCAAGATGCTGATGTAGAAATTCTGCGTGAAAAACTCACCACTAAAATGAATTTAGAGATGGCAACGACTGATGAGATGATTGCGATTGCCAGTAGAATTAAGCCAGAAGATTGCTGCTTAGTGCCTGAAAAGCGCGAAGAGCTGACCACCGAAGGTGGGCTTGAGGTTGCTAGCCAAATTCCAAGAATGACAGATGTGTGCACCCAGCTGGCGGAATCTAATATTATTGTATCACTTTTTATTGATGCGCAAAAAGACCAGATTGATGCAGCTAAAGAGTGTGGTGCGCCGGTGATTGAACTGCATACTGGACACTACGCTGATACTCAAGGTGCGGAGCAACAACAAGAATTTGAGCGCATTAAATCCATGGCAACTTATGCACATTCAATTGGCTTGAAAGTTAATGCAGGACATGGTCTAACCATGGAAAACACCACGGCAATTGCCAAACTGCCTGAAATTGTGGAGCTAAATATTGGCCACTCAATTGTTGCTAGAGCTGTGTTTGTCGGCCTTGAGCAGGCCACACGTGAAATGAAAGGGTTGATGCTTAAGGCTAGATCATGATTTACGGCGTCGGTACAGACATTATCAATATTGAGCGTGTTGAACACATCTTAACTAAAAATAAGCAAGGATTCATCAAGCGTGTATTGTCTGAACATGAGCAATCATTATTTGCTAATAAAGGTGATAGCGCTGCATACTGCGCCAAACGTTTCGCTGCTAAAGAGGCCTTTGCAAAAGCGCTGGGGACAGGTATTGGCAAAGTGGTTAGCTTTCAAGATTTAACCATTCGCAACAATGATAATGGTAAGCCTTATTTTATTCCGAGTGAAAAGTTGCGTCTTTACTTGCTGGGTAAAAATATCAAGCAAGCGCATTTAAGTTTATCTGATGAAAAATTTAACGCAGTAGCCTTTGTGGTATTAGAGTTGGGTGATGACAAAGAAGAGCAATCAAAGGATTACGGCACTACTTTTTAATTAATATATTGGCCGTATCCAGCTTTTTGAGCTTCATTTTTAGTCCCATTACAGCCAAATTTTTGTGCTGTTCTATAGCCAGAAATAGCCATAGAGCTTCTCTCTAAAATGCTAATTGGGGTTTTATCCATATCAAAATGCTTGAGCGATTTATTCATCTTCCTTATGCCCTTGTGGGTGAGTCCGCTACAATTTTCATTGTAATATTTAACCGCGCCAATCACCACAAGCATTTCATTAGGTGAAAGGGCGTGAGTGTTAATATGTAGCGTTAAAAAAAATAAAGCAAACAGGTTTTTCATAAATCTCGATAAAATTTAGTAAATGCCTAGCTAAAGTTTACTACTTTTTTTAAGAAAAATACAGATTTATCGAGTTATTTTGAATAATGACATAGGTAATTAACACTGACGTCGTCCTCTAACTTGTAGGTTTTCGTAAATGGATTGTAAGTCATGCCAATCATGCCTTTTAACGACATATCAGCTTGTCTTGACCATTCATCCATTTCACTTGGTTTAATGAACTTATCCCAATCATGCGTGCCCTGAGGTAGAAGTTTTAAAACATACTCAGCACCAATAATGGCAAATAAATAAGACTTAGTGTTACGATTAATGGTGGATAAAAATACTTGACCGCCAGGTTTAACTAGTGTGGCACAAGCTTTAATAATAGAGCTTGGATCGGGTACGTGTTCTAACATCTCCAAACAGGTCACCACGTCAAATTGTCCAGCGTGAGTTTTGGCTAACTCCTCTACTGGAGTTTTTTGATAATCAACTTCCAATCCAGATTCCAATAGGTGTAGTTTGGCAACTTCTAGCCCCGCTTCAGCCATGTCAATGCCAGTTACCGTTGCGCCTTCGTTCGCCATAGCCTCACTTAAAATGCCACCGCCACAGCCAACATCTAAAATATTTTTGTTAGCAAGGGTGTTGTTGCAGTGCTCTTTAATGTAGTTAAGGCGTAGCGGATTAATATCGTGAAGTGGTTTAAATTCTGAGTTTTTATCCCACCAGCGAGACGCAAGTGCGGCAAATTTATCCACCTCGTTAAAATCTACATTACTCATAGCGATTGAACCACTGTCAAAACTTCTTCAACATGACCACCTACTGCAACCTTATCCCATGATTTAAGAATTTCACCTTCAGGGCTGATAATAAAGGTTGAGCGTACGATACCCATTTTTTCTTCGCCATTTCTAGACTTTAATTGCCAAGCGCCAAATGCTTTACATAACGTACCATCAACATCGGCAATCAATTCAAACGGAAATGATTGGTTTTTTTTAAATTTTTCATGGCTAGCCATACTATCTTTTGAGGCGCCATAAATAACCGTATTTGCATTGACAAAGGCTTGGTGATTGTCTCTAAAGTCTTGGCCTTCAAGCGTACAGCCTGACGTGGCATCCTTAGGATAAAAATACAACACAATGTTGCGACCTTGGGCATCAGGAATGCTAACATCTATATTACTAGTTGCTTTGCAGTTGATTGTTTGAACTTTGCTCATAGCGATTGATACTTAAATTGATAAAAGCTTATTTTATCATAGAGATTGCAGCGCTTCCAAGACCTCTTTAACATGGCCTTTAACTCTAACTTTGTCCCAAGATTTAAGAATATTGCCATCAGGATCAATAATAAAAGTTGAGCGCACAATACCCATATATTCTCTACCCATAAATTTTTTCAACTGCCATACTTTGAATGCCTCACATAACTCACCTTGCTCATCAGAGATCAGTTCAAACGGAAAAGCTTGTTTGTCTTTAAACTTCTCGTGCTTTGCCAAGCTGTCTTTTGACACGCCATAAATAACCGCATTCGCATCGACAAAGGCTTGATGATTGTCTCTAAAATCTTGACCTTCGGTGGTGCAACCTGGCGTCGCATCTTTGGGGTAGAAGTACAGAATAATATTTCGTCTTTGTGGGTCTGGAATACTAACGTCTAAATTGTTGGTTGCAGAGCAGGTAATGGGTTGAACTTTATTCATTGCTTGTATAATGAGCTGTTTAAAACCTCGATTTTATCACTCTCATGAAGAACATTCGTAATTTTTCAATTATTGCTCACATTGATCATGGAAAATCTACCATTGCTGATAGGTTTATCCAGTTTTGTGGTGGCTTAAGCGATCGTGAAATGTCAGCCCAAGTGCTTGATTCCATGGATATTGAAAAGGAGCGAGGCATCACTATTAAATCTCAAAGTGTTACCTTGGATTATAAGGCGAATAACGGTGAAACTTACCAGCTAAATTTTATTGATACACCAGGACATGTGGATTTTTCTTATGAAGTTTCTCGCTCGCTTTCTGCCTGCGAAGGCGCACTACTGATTGTGGATGCCTCTCAAGGTGTTGAGGCGCAAACGGTGGCTAATTGCTATACCGCCTTAGATCAAGGTTTAGAAGTAGTGTCAGTATTAAATAAAATTGACTTGCCCGCTGCCGACCCGGACCGTGTGATTGAAGAAATTGAAGATGTTATTGGCATTGAAGCCACAGATGCTGTGCACGCCAGTGCCAAATCTGGTATCGGCATTCAAGATATTCTAGAACAAATTGTAGAGAAGATTCCTGCCCCTCAAGGAGAGATTGATGCGCCAATTAAAGCACTAATTATTGACTCTTGGTTTGATAACTACTTAGGCGTTGTTTCTTTAGTTCGAGTGATTGATGGTGAAATTAAAGCCAAAACTAAAATTAAAATCTTCTCAAATGGTGAGGATCATTTGGTGGATGAGGTGGGTATTTTTACCCCTAAGCGTGAAAAAGCAGACAGTCTTAAAGCAGGTGAAGTCGGCTACTTGCTGGCCAGTATTAAAAACATTGATGGTGCGCCAGTAGGTGATACCATTACCGATGCTAAAAATCCTGTCACCGAACCATTAGAGGGGTTTAAACCGGTTCAACCGCGTGTATTTGCAGGTTTGTTTCCTGTTTCTGGTGAAGATTACGAAAAATTCCGTGACGCTTTAGCAAAATTGCGTCTAAATGATGCTGCATTGCAATACGAGCCTGAAAGCTCAGATGCGCTAGGCTTTGGCTTTCGTATTGGTTTTTTGGGTTTATTGCATATGGAGATTGTTCAAGAGCGCTTAGAGCGCGAATATGATCTAGATCTCATTACTACAGCCCCTACGGTTATTTATGAAATTCTCGACACTAAGGGCAATATTCATCATGTTGATAGTCCTTCTAAAATGCCTGAAAATCAAGCAATTGCAGAATTTAGAGAGCCAATTATTACTGCCAATATTTTAGTAACCGATGAATTTGTCGGTGCGGTTATTAGTCTATGTGTTGAAAAACGTGGCGTGCAAAAAAGCCTGACTTACCTGGGTAGACAGGTGCAATTGGTTTATGAATTGCCTTTGAATGAAGTTGTGCTTGATTTCTTTGATCGACTCAAATCAGTTTCACGTGGTTTTGCTTCGATGGATTATCAGTTTGAGCGCTATCAAGAGTCTGATTTAATTCGTCTAGATATTATGATTAATCAAGAGCCGGTAGATGCTTTAGCGCTTATTATTCATCGCGACGATTCAGTAAGAAAAGGCAGAGAAATTGCTGAAAAAATGAAAGAGCTGATTCCACGCCAAATGTTTGATGTGGCGATTCAAGCGTGTATTGGTGTCAAAATTATTTCACGTGCAAATGTAAAAGCGCTTAGAAAAAATGTAACAGCTAAATGCTATGGCGGCGATGTATCACGTAAGCGTAAATTGCTAGATAAGCAGAAAAAAGGCAAAAAACGCATGCGTAGCGTGGGTCGTGTCGATATTCCGCAAGAAGCGTTTTTAGCGGTCTTGCATATTGATTAATCTATTTGAAGTTAAGCTTTAAATAGATTAACTGAGTAAGCGTTCAATCACAAATTTGGTGCCATAGTAGGCAATCACTAAAATAGCAAATCCGATTTGCGTGGCACTAATCGCTTGCTTGCCACGCCAACCAAATATTTTGCGGCCAATCACTAAGGTAGCAAAGATCACCCAGGCAATTAGTGAAAGAGCAGTTTTATGTATGAGTTGTTGAGCAAAGAAATCTTCAATAAAAATAAAGCCTGTTGCTAAGGATAGGGTTAATAGATAAAAGCCAATACGCAAACTCTGAAACAATAACCTTTCCATGGTTTGCAAAGGCGGTAGTTTATTGATAAACGCATTGATCGTATGCGCATGTAGATGGCGCTCCTGGATTTTTAATAAAACTGACTGACAAACAGCGAGCGCTAGAAGTGCGTAGGCAGTGATAGATAAAAACACATGCGAGGCAATGTTTAACGCAATGAGTTTGTCACTAGTATCTGGAAATAATACACCAAAGATAAGTGATAAGGCAGCTAGCGGGTAAACCAAAATACCGAGTGCATGCACGGGTTTTGAAATAGAAGATAAAAACAACAAAATCGCAATAAGCCAAGCGACAAATGAGGCGCTATTTGCCAAGCCAAATACAACACCTTCAGTTGTCCAAAAGTTGGTAAACGTTAGCGTTTGGGCGATAATGGCAAAACTAATCAGTAAAGAGGTGGTTTGCTGATGAGGGTGAGCAAGCTCATTTTTGCTGAAAAAACGCATGAGTAATAGGGCTGCAGCTAAATAGGCAAATATTGCAAAATAAGATAAAAACATAATTAACTTGTTGGATTGATACAAGGTACTATAATACGATACTTTGATTCAATAATAGTAATAATGTTTGATAATTTAACCGATCGCCTATCTAATAGTTTTAAAGCCCTACAAGGTAAAAATAAGCTTTCTGAATCCAATATAAAAGAAGCTATTCGTGAAGTTCGTCGGGCTTTATTGGAAGCGGATGTTGCGCTTGAGGTTATTAAAGCATTTTTAGATCGCGTCCAAGAAAAAGCCATCGGCCTAAAAGTAAGTGAAGGATTAAATCCTTCGCAAGCTTTTATTAAGCTAGTTGAAACTGAATTAACCGATATTATTGGTGGTGAAAACAAAACTCTAGATCTAAAAACTCAGCCGCCAGCTGTGGTAATGGTAGCAGGTTTGCAAGGTGCGGGTAAAACCACTTCCATTGCCAAATTAGCGCGTTATTTAAAAGAACGTGAGAACAAAAAAGTTTTAGTGGTAAGTGCAGATGTTTATCGTCCAGCAGCCATTCAGCAATTAGAAGTGCTGGCCAAACAAGTTGGTGTTGATTTCTTCCCATCAAGCATTGAACAAAAGCCTGAGAAAATTGTGGCCGCCGCTAAACAGCAAGCACAGCAGCAATTCCATGATGTGTTATTGGTAGATACTGCGGGTCGTTTGCATGTTGATAGCGAGATGATGGATGAAATCCAAGCGCTTCAACAAAAAGTCAACCCGATTGAAACCTTGTTTGTGGTTGATTCTATGACGGGTCAAGACGCTGCACACACCGCTAAAGCATTTGCAGATAGTTTGCCACTTACCGGTGTTATTCTAACCAAAACTGATGGTGATGCGCGTGGTGGTGCAGCGCTGTCTGTTCGCCACATTACCGGCAAACCGATTAAGTTTTTAGGTGTCGGTGAAAAAATTGATGCACTTGAACCGTTTCATCCAGACCGTGTGGTGTCGCGCTTACTTGGTATGGGCGATGTGTTGTCATTGGTTGAAGAGATATCACGCAAAGTTGATCATAAAAAAGCAGAAAAATCCGTTAAAAAAATGGCCAAAGGTCAATTTGATTTGAGTGATATGCGCGAACAATTATTGCAAATGGAGCAAATGGGTGGCATGGAGGCTTTAATGGATAAAATGCCGGGTATGGGTCAAATTCCTCAAAGTGTTAAAAATCAAATGATGGGTGGTGTTGATACAAAACGTATGGTGGCCATTATTAACTCAATGACACCCAAAGAACGCGCTCATATTAAACTGATTAAAGGCTCGCGTAAAAATCGCATTGCCAACGGCTCAGGTACGTCGCCACAAGATGTTAACAAATTGTTAAAGCAATTTGAAAAAATGCAAAAACAAATGAAAAAAATGGGTGGCGGAAAAATGCAAAAAATGATGGCTAAGATGGCCGGTATGCAGGGTGGCGGTGAAATGCCTTCAGGTATGCCAGATCTCTCTAAAATGAAACTACCTGGTATGGGTGGTGGTAATAAGTTCCCTTTTTAATTTTTTAGTGGTTTTCTAAACCATTTCCAAAAAAAAATCAAAGTTTTTGTCTTAGGCTAGGATACTTTTTCTAGCGAATCGAAAAGGTATCCAAAGAGAGTTCGCTAAAGTATTATAGGCAAGGCCTATAATACTTTATGGTTGCGACGAAAATCTATTTTATTGGTTTGATAAAATAGCAACTATGCCAATGAGCTTTTGTAATCAATTTGAAACACTTTTATTCAATAAATGAAATTATTAAAAGCCCTTGTGTTAGTGTTTATAAGTGTAATGAGACCAACTTTCGCATTGACCGCAAACGAAATAGTGACGAAATCACTAACTGGATAAACTATTCTAAAAAGATGAGCGAGGCGATTTTAAAAGATTTAACAAAAAGAGAGGTTGATGAACTTAGCTTGCCTCAGCAGGGGTTCTGGCTTTAATGCTTAAAGCATGTAATTCACCGCTATCAATATCTGATCTGACAGCCGCTAAAACCATTTTTTGACGTGCTAATAATGACATACCTTCAAAAGTCGGTGAGATTACTGTTGTTGAACAATTACAACCATCTCCCTCCATGGTAACAATTGCATCATCGATTGCACTTTCTAATTTAGCTTGTATTTCTTGTAAAGTCATTATGTTTTTTTACTCCGCTTCTTCATCAGTTATGTGACGAATATCATTCCCATGAACCACATAAACAACATATTCACAAATATTCTTTGCATGATCTCCGACGCGCTCGATTGAGCGTGCACACCACATTACTTTAATTGTGTCTTCGATATTTTTAATATCTTCCAACAAATAAGTTGTCAGTGTGCGGTTGAGGTTCATAAACTCACTATCAACGCCAGAATCTAATTGCACAACCTCCATCGCCTTATCTGCATCAAGTCTCGCATAACAATCAAGTGCAGAAGACAATATTTCTCGTGCACTGATTATTAAGGATTTTAATGAACTGTAAAATTTCATAGAAGTTGCATCATTGTCTAATTCCGCTGCAAATCTAGCAATTTTTTCACTTTCGTCGCCGATACGCTCAAGATCAGTCACAATTTTAAGCACGGCAAAAATATTGCGAAGGTCAATGGCTGCCGGTTGGCGTCTAGCAATTAAGCTAGAGCAATCTTCATCCAAAGACACCTCTAGTGCATTAACCTTATAATCTTCTTTGGCAATGTGCTGGGCTAATTGAGTTTTTCCTTTTAATAAGCTCTTTGTTGCACCAGTAAAGTTTTCTTCTACTAAGCCACCCATTGTTAGGGCTTTTGAGCGAAGGGCTTCTAACTCTTCGTTGTATTCTTGTGAAATATGATCTTGTGTATTCATAGTTAATTATCCAAATCTTCCAGTAATATAATTTTCAGTCAATTCATGCTCAGGGTTAGTGAACACAGTGTTTGTCTGATTAACTTCTACTAATCTTCCTAGGTGAAAGTACGCAGTCCTATCCGATATTCTAGCTGCTTGTTGCATAGAGTGGGTGACAACTGCAATAGTATATGATGATTTAAGCTCATACATTAGCTCTTCAATCGTTGCTGTTGCGATTGGATCAAGTGCTGAAGTTGGCTCATCCATCAAGATAACTTCTGGCTTAACAGCCATTGTTCTAGCAATGCAAAGTCGTTGTTGTTGACCGCCTGAAAGGCCTGTTCCTGGCTTGTTTAAACGATCTTTTGTTTCTTTCCAAAGACCGGCCTTGGTTAGACTCTCTTCAACTAAATCATCTAGTTCAGCATTATTGCGAGTCAAGCCATGTAATTTAGGTCCATAGGCAACATTATCATAGATTGATTTGGGAAATGGATTAGGCTTTTGGAAGACCATTCCAACATTTGATCGCAACAATACCGGATCAATGCTTTTTGAGTGAATATCTTCCCCGTCAAGTTTTATCTCACCTTTAACGACACAGTCATCAATTGTATCGTTCATACGATTTAAGCATCTTAATAAGGTTGACTTACCACAGCCAGATGGCCCGATCATGGCTAAGATCTCATTTTTCGCCAAATCAACACTAACATCAAATATTGCTTGCGAGTCTTTGTTATAAAACACATCAACATTACGACAACTCATACGCGGATTGCCTTCAATTGTCGGCTTACCAACCGTATCGCCCAACTCTTGCAATAATTCTACTTCACTTTTGTCATTCATATCTACCACCTAGTTTCAAACTTCTTGCGCAAGATAATAGCAAGTAAATTCATTAAAAATAAGAAAATTAACAGTACCACGATTGCTGCCGATGTCAATGCAATAAAGGCGCGTTCAGGTGAATCTGCCCAAATAAAGATTTGTACCGGTAATACTGTTGAAGGGTCTAAAAAACCTTGCGGAATATCCGCTACAAATGCCACCATGCCAATCATTAAGAGTGGGGCGGACTCGCCTAATGCTTGAGCCATACCAATAATTGAACCAGTTAGAATCCCAGGCATTGCAAGCGGCAATACATGATGAGTAATCACTTGCATTTTTGAAGCACCAACACCTAAAGCCGCTTCACGAATTGATGGTGGTACAGATTTTAGCGCTGCACGTGTTGCAATAATAATGGTTGGCAGTGTCATCAACGACAACACCAGTCCACCCACTAATGGTGCAGATCTTGGCACACCAAATAGATTAATATAAACTGCCAAGCCTAAAATACCAAACACAATAGAAGGTACCGCTGCTAAGTTGTTAATATTAACTTCAATCAGATCGACAAACCAATTATTCTTAGGCGCAAACTCTTCCAAATAAACCGCTGCTGCAACGCCAATTGGAAAACTTAAGATCAAGGTAAGTAACATTACATAAAGCGAGCCTTTTAATGCTCCCCAAATGCCAGCTTGTTCTGGCTCTCTAGAATCACCTTGTGTTAAGAATTTTGTGTTTAATTCCTTTTGAATTTTTCCTTGCGCTTGCAAATGATCAATCCAGGCAATTTGATTATCTTTAACACGTCGTTGAACTTCTGGCAGATTTCGATCAATCAAGTCTTTTGCAAAAGTATCAACATCATCGTCAGCCAAAATCCAAATCGATTGTTTTGTGCCAATGTAGTTAGGATTGGCTATAACCAAATCTCTTAAATCGTATTGCGCGCCGGAAGATACCAGTTTTCGCAAGGTCTTCTTTTCTCGACGATCTTTAACCTCAGGGAATAGCTGATACAAAGCTTTTGAGGTTAGTTTACGATATGAGGCATTAAATAATTCCTTCTCACTATAGCTCGATTTTTCTTCGAGTCTTAGGTTTTTGTGGGAAAAATCAATATCAAGATTAATATACGTTTGTGTAAAAGCAGGCGTTGCCTTGTGCGTAATATCAAATAATAAAAACAACAAAAAAAACAAGCTTAATCCGATTGATAAAATACCATAGGCTTTAAAGCGCTTTTCTTTGGCGTAACGTTTCTTAAGGCTTGATCTTACAATATCTGTGTTATTCATATTGTTCTCTGTATTTTCTCACCACGTGAAGGGCAATAATATTTAATAGTAGTGTGGTTATAAACAAGCCTAATCCCAATGCAAACGCCGCTAAAGTCTTGACACTATCAAATTCTTGATCACCTGTTAACAAGGTAACAATTTGAGTGGTTACAGTAGTTACTGCATCCATCGGGTTCGCTGTTAAGTTTGCGGCAACGCCGGCTGCCATAAGCACAATCATCGTCTCACCGATTGCACGTGAAATTGCCAATAAAAATCCGCCTACAATACCTGGCAAAGCAGCTGGCACAATTACCTTCCAGACGGTTTCTGACTTGGTGGCGCCCATGGCGGTTGAGCCATCTCGCATTGCATCTGGAACAGCAGAAATTACATCATCTGACAATGACAAAATAAAAGGCACAATCATCATGCCCATTACCAAGCCTGCTGCCAAGGCGGACTCAGTTGAAACTGTTAAGTTGGCCATAATTTCAATATCTAAATTAACGCCAATATCACGCAAATAATTACCAAAGTCTCTTACCAACGGGCCAATTGTAATGGCTGCAAAAAAACCATAAACAACGGTTGGAATTCCGGCAAGTACTTCCAAGATTGGCTTAATAACAGAGCGTACTTTTTTATCAGCATATTCAGCTAAATAAATTGCTGAAATAAGCCCCAATGGTCCCGCAATCATAAGGGCTATTATTGAGATGAATATCGTGCCCCAGAAAAGTGGTACCGCGCCAAAAGCGCCAGATGAGCCTGCCTGGTCCTCACGAATTGCGATTTGTGGAGACCAGTGCGTGCCAAATAAAAAATCAGTTATTGGAATTTGCTTAAAAAATTCAATTGACTCCAATATGACTGAAAAGACGATGCCCACTGTCGTTAGAATCGCAATAGTGGCGCACGCTAACAATGCATAAATAGTTAGTTGTTCAACACTATTTCTTGCTCTTGTTGCGGGTGTAATCCGCCAATAAGTAAAAGCAAATCCAAGTGCTGCTATGGCCAGAACGCTGGATGTTTTTAACAAAAAACTATCGTCCATGTACTGCAAGTATAAAACAGCTGCTTGAGCATTAATACTGGCATCAGCAGCACTAGAAGCACCGCCAGATCCAGCTAGCAGGTGAATTTCATTTAAGGCCAAACTTAAGCTAGACTTGTCTAATGCTTGTAGTTCAGCAAATTGCCCAACCACCAGCATTGAAGTCGCATTAACCTCTAAAAATGACCAAGCTGCAAATATCAACAGTGCGGGTATCGCTGTCCAAAGTGCACTTAAATAGCCATAATAACCTGGTAAGGAGTGGAGTGTAATACCACTATCGGTCATCTGCCATTTCTTCGCTTTTTGTTGGGCTAAGAAAAATACGATCAGTGTACTGACAATTACTATTGAAAATAAATCTAGATCACTCATCAAATTTCTCTTTTTATATTGTAAGAATAAAGATACAAATTATATAGAAGCTATAAAAAATAAAGCATAAAAAAACCCAGATTATAATAATCTGGGTTTGATAAGCTTAACTACAATTCTTTATAGTTTAAGGTTAGTTGCATTTTTTGCATCTGATGCAAATTTAGCACGCTTAGCTTCAGGAGTAGGGATTAAACCTTTATCCACAAGATAACCTTCTTCGCCAAATGTATCTTCATCAACAAACTCTGAGATGAATTCGTTCATGCCTTTAACTTTACCTCTGTGAGAGTTTTTAACATAGAAGTATAGAGGGCGAGATACTGGATATGAGCCATCTGCAATATTGTCAAACGTAATTGCACTACCATCAACATCCGCACCTTTTACTTTATCAGCGTTTTGATCTAGGAAAGAATAACCAAATACACCCAGTGTATTTTTATCATTCACTAGCTTAGAGATGATAAGGTTGTCATTTTCTCCCATTTCAACATAAGGACCATCTTCACGAATTGTGCGACAAAGACTTTTGTATTGTTTGTTGTTTGTCTTCTTCATTGCCTTCATGTGTGGGAACTTCTTACAGCCACCTTCTACAGCAAGCTCTTGAAGTGCATCACGTGTACCTGATGTTGGTGGTGGACCTAGTACTTTAATAGCTACATTTGGAAGGTTAGAGTCAACTTGATTCCAATGTGTAAATGGATTGTCAATCATCTGTTCTTCATTCCATGTTTGGCCAGTAGCGCTTGCTGGCACTTTGGCAGCTAAACCTAAGTATAAAGACTTACGAGTCATTGCATTAAAGTTAGCGCCAATACGTGAGTTAGCAATAGCAATGCCATCAAAACCTACTAGAACTTCAGTAATGTCTGTTACACCATTTGCATGACATTTTTCAACTTCTTTATCTTTAATACGACGCGAAGCGTTAGTAATATCAGGAGTTTCAATGCCGTTACCTTTACAGAATAATTTCATGCCGCCACCTGAACCAGTTGATTCAATCTTTGGTGTTGGTAAACCTGTTTTCTTACCAAATGTTTCAGCTACCACTGTTGCAAATGGGAATACTGTTGAAGAGCCAACAATCTCGATGTGTTCACGAGCTTGCGTTGGCATTGTCATAGCAGTAGCAACTAGAGCTGCAACTGATACAGTTGTTAATTTTTTAGATAGCATTTCACCTCCTTAATTGTTTAATATTTTTTTCTCTTCATCTTGACAGAGAATGCACAGTATAGAGCGTGAATGTTACAGAAATATTACAATATTTCTCTTTTAATAATCAGCGGATTTAGACGGCCACTTGCGTTTGCAGATGGTAATCATCAAACATTATTTTAAATTCAGAGCCATGGTTAATTTCACTAGTAATGACCAATTGCCCATTGTTCCTTTGAGCTGATTGTTTAACAATACTCATCCCCAAGCCAGTGCCTTGTATACCTTCTGATTGCACATGACTTGCCCGATAAAAAGGTTGGGTGATTCGACTAATTTGTGTTTGATCTAATCCTGTGCCTTGATCTATAATTTTAAGACAGGCTTTGTCATTTTCAAGCTCCCAAACAATTTTAATAATGCCACTAGATTTTGAATATTTAACCGCATTCTCAACTAAGTTATAGACAATGCTATAAATTTGATAGCGCACACCTTTAACACTTAAATGTGTATTAAGCTTTGTTTCAAATGTTTGACTTACCTCTTTCACGTTTTGCAAATCATTTAATACTTCACTGGTAATATCATCAACAGACACTTGCTCTTTTTCTGTCTCTAAATTGTTGTTTTGTTCTAGTCCGCTCAATAACAACAAATCTTTGATTAAATCATTCATTCGGCCTGAGTGTTCATAGGCGGTCGATATCATATTTTTCGCATGCTCATCTAGCGAATCATTCTGGCTTAACATCTCTAAATAACCAGTAATTATGGTTAGCGGCGTTCTCATTTCGTGAGAAGCATTGGCAATGAAATTTTTTCTTAAATTTTCAAGGTAATATCTTTCCGATATATCGCGTACTGACAAAATACGAATATTACGGTTAAGCCTGGAAATTGCCACCATTAAAACAACTTTATTGTTGCTTGGTGATAACAATTGAAATTCACTAGCACCATCGTCATTTAATTTTTCCGATAAATCCTGATGGCGAATAATATTGTTAATAGGAATACCAATATCTTTTTTACGCTGTAAATTCAACATTTTCGCTGCACGTTTGTTAATCCATTGGATTTCGTTATGGGCGTTGATTACTACCGTTGGATAAGGGAAAGATCTTAGAATTTCATTAAAACGCACCATTAACTTTTGATTGCGTTTCTTTTGTTCAATCAATTCTTTCTTTTGTCGAATCGCATGGCTAATATAGCGATCCCAAAGACCGCCACCAAATGGTGTATGGTCAAATGAAACACCGGAGGATAGCCAGGTCTCAATTTCAAAAAAACGATCCAACATCCAAATAATATAGGCCAGCAAGAAAAGTACGAGCATTTGCCAAAAATAACCAGTAAAAAAACCAGCAATCATTGCAAAAAAGATGACCCAAAATAAACGAAGTTTTTCTTGGTATTGGTTATTCATTCTGGAGAGTTAATTAATCGATAACCTACGCCACGAATGGTTTTTAACAAGTCGCTACCACTTGCCTTTAATATCTTTCTAAGTCGAGATACACATACATCAACCGCCCGATCCGTTACTTCTGAGTGATCGCCCCAAACCAATGAAATCAGCTGTTCTCTAGAATAAGCACGCTTAGGGTTTTTCATTAACAATTTCATTAATTTAAACTCTTTTGAGGTCAATGCATAATTTTGTTGATCAATGCTAAATTCGTGCGAGCTAAGATTCAAACAAATGTTGTCAATCTTGATTAGATTATCTGTGTTTGTGTGGCTTCTTTTTAGCAAAGCTTTGATTCTAGCTTGAAGTTCACTCAATAAAAAAGGCTTGACCATGTAGTCATCGGCACCAGCGTCAAAACCTTTGAGTTTGTCATGTTCGCCACTCTTGGCAGTCAGCATAATGATAGGGATATCTTTATACAGCTCATTACCTCTAATCCAGGCGGCCACTTCTGGGCCTTTGATATCAGGCAGCATCCAATCTAGAACAATAAGATCAGGAGATTGTTCTTTAATAAACTTAATGGCGGTTTTGCCATTAATCGCACGCTTTATGTTGTAATTCGGTTTTAAATAATCACCCAACATCTGCAAAATAGCAGACTCGTCGTCAACCAACAATACAGTATTCATGACTCTTTATCTTCATCAAACAAAATGCGTTGACCTTCGCCTTCAAGGTCATCGTATTGGCCGTTTTTAATACCAAATACCAATAAGGCAACCAAAATAACACCCACAATAATCATGCTAGGTATTAACCAATATATAACGTCCATATTGTATTAAGCATCCTTCAAAATGCGTAGGTTAACACAATTTGTCTTTTATAGTCGGAATAAGTTGTGATTCGATTTGTTGGTATGTCTCTTTAAAAGCAGCATATTCTAAACCGTCCGGATCTTCAAACCCCACGTGAATAACTTCAGTAGCGCCTGGAAATACAGGACAGGTTTCTTGCGCATTGCCACAAACTGTTACCACCAAATCATAATCGACATCTATGACCGTTTCGAGTTTTTTTGAATGGTAATCATCACGCCATATATGATTTTCTTGTAGTATTTTTTTGGCATTCGGATTAACCCGACCACTTGCAGCAACACCCGAAGAAAAGGCGTTGAGACAATCTGAAAGTCTTGCATTTAACAATGCCTCTGCAATAATAGATCGACACGAATTCCCTGTACATAATATTAATACATTTTTTTTCATAAATTAACCTCCACATTCATTTGAATCTTGACACTTAATCAACTTAACAAAAACAATTGACGCAATAATAGCGCCAATAATTGGTGCTACAATATACATCCATAAATGATCTAATTGTCCGCTAACTATGGCTGGTGCGATAGATCTTGCAGGGTTCATACTAGCGCCGGTAATAGGCCCTGCAAACATCGCCTCAAGCCCAACAGTTAAGCCAATTGCAAGGCCGGCAAAATCTTTAATTGCTTTGCCATGAACGGCAGAAGCGCTAATTACCAACATCAAAATAAAGGTTAGTATTAATTCAAAAACAAATGTCTGTTCGCTTGAACCGCTAGGAAGTGTCGCACCTAGATAGTGCACTTGCTCCAATGAGGTTATGTTTTCAAACATTAGCCAATACAGCGTTATGCTTGCCAAAATACCGCCCAATATTTGCGCAACAATATATTGCAATGCTTTTAGCTTTTCTACTTCACCCATGATTAAAAAAGCAATGGTGACTGCAGGGTTGAAATGCGCTCCAGAAATATGAGCAAAACTATAAATCAGTGCAACAATAACAAATCCAAAGGTTAATGCTACGCCAACATGACCAAGTGCACCTGTGACATCGTTAATAATAATGGCGCCAGTACCAGCAAAAACTAAAATGAATGTGCCTAAGGCCTCTGCAACTAAATTTTTTTTCATTGTTTTATAGGTTTGTTTTTCTTCAAATATTATAAACAAACCTTGGCTTGATTTGAGAATCAAGCCATTATAGGGGGCAATGCTTGACGTTTCAGCCACCTATTTGAGATTGTTTTTAAGGATTGAGTATAGTAATTTTTTGTTACAAAAATGTTACAAAAACTGTTTATACATAACACCAATATGAAATATTTCAGAATGATTTCAATAAAGGATTAATTTATTATTTTGAGATCAAAACTATTACTATAGATTCTTTTTAATCATCTTTGCTGATTATGAGTTTCTCAGATTTAGTACAATCACAACGTGATTTTTTATCAAAAAATATAAAAGATGATTTGTCGCTTGTGGCTAAGCTATGTGCTAAAAAAATTGCCAAAAAAGAATCTATGGAGTCATCTTTAAAGCCTTTTTTAGATAAACATCAATTCGCCCAACTGGCCTATATTACTGATCATCTTGGCATGCAGATTAGCGCCAATGTTAGCCAAGATAAAGTTTTAGATACAGTCATTGGTCAAGACTTGTCCAATCGCCCTTACTTTAAGGCAATTGATCATAATGAAGAATGCTATTTGTCTGAAACCTATATCTCTAGAGCAAGCTTAAAGCCCTGCATTAGTGCGGTTCATGTTATTTTTAAAAAAAATATCCTAATTGGACTGGTTGTTGTTGATTTAGATGTTGAAGAGTTGCCACTTAACCAACATAAAAAAACAAAAAAGAAATGGCAACAACTTAAAGGCGACCCTTCAATTCGAGAAAACCTATTCAACCAAAACCGATATCCTTCGCTTATTGACAGATCAATAGTTAGTGTACATAAAACTGCAATCAAGTTGTTGAAAAAACGCGGCGTATTTCATTTGCAAATTCACTATGCCAGCTCTCGAATCTCGGTTCGAACTTATAGTGACCCATACTACGACAACATTCATACTATTGAAGAAATTGAAAATCCAGATCTATTTTTAATTTACCCTAAGCAACCGTACCCTAATGAGGCACTCGTTACCCTCAAACAAATCAATCAAGTTTTTGATCAATTTGAATATCTTAGATTTATGGATGAGAACCTCTACTTAAGAACAGCAAGTATCAATATCATTGATGGCGGAATTTCACTCAATTTTTCTTGTGATGGTTCGCATTACTTGACGACAGAAGAGTTTTTATCGAATCTTGATAAATTTAGATAAAGCGTTTGAAAATTGACACAAAAAAGAAGGTGAGCTTGAATGAAGCAATACCCCAGGGCAGCCTCTCTTGTCTAAAACCAATTCACCTTCTCGAAATGGCTGATTTTTATACTTAAATAACAAGTATTTTTATTTATCTTCAAGGAGGATTATTGAAAACACGATTAAACATAGTAAAAACTATGTGATTGAGTGTTTTTAGTACTCCAACGCAGAAGGAAGTGAAAAGACGCTGTTATTTTTATTTAATTCGGTATCGGGCAGATTGCGCATGCGCTTGCAAGCCTTCGCCGTCTGCTAGTGTGGCGGCAATATCGCCTAAAACATTAGCACCTTTGTCAGACACCATGATTAGGCTGGATTTCTTTTGAAAATCATACACACCTAATGGAGAGGAGAATCTCGCTGTACCAGAAGTTGGTAGAACGTGGTTTGGCCCGGCACAGTAATCACCCAATGATTCACACGTATGGCGTCCCATAAAGATAGCACCCGCATGTTTAATACCGTCCAGCATGGCTTGAGGATCCTCAACAGATAGTTCCAAATGTTCTGGTGCAATTTGGTTTGATAGTGAGATTGCCTCATCCATATCTTTGGTTAAAATCAGTGCGCCACGATCTTTAAGTGCTTTTGCAATAATGTCTTGACGTTCCATAGTTGGTAGTAGCTTCGCAATGCTCGCTTCAACTTGGTCGATAAAATCTGCATTTGGACACAATAAAATTGATTGTGCGTCTTCATCATGCTCTGCTTGAGAGAATAAATCCATGGCGATCCAATCAGGGTCGGTTTTGCCATCACAAATAATTAGGATTTCACTAGGGCCGGCAATCATATCAATGCCAACTTGGCCAAAAACAACGCGCTTGGCCGTAGCTACATAAATATTGCCCGGGCCAACAATTTTGTCAACTTTTGGAATGGTTTGTGTGCCATAAGCCAGTGCCGCAACCGCTTGTGCGCCGCCAACCGTAAACACGGTATCAACCCCTGAAATGTAAGCTGCAGCTAGCACTAATTGATTGGTAACACTGTCTGGTGTTGGTACCACCATAATAAGCTCTTCAACGCCAGCCACTTTGGCAGGAATAGCGTTCATGAGTACCGAAGAAGGGTAGGCTGCCTTACCGCCTGGTACATACAAGCCGACACGATCTAGTGGTGTTACTTTTTGCCCAAGCATAGTACCGTCATTTTCGGTGTAAGTCCAAGTATCTTGTTTTTGTTTGTTATGATAGCTACGAACACGATCAGCTGCCGTTTTTAAAGCGGTTTTTTGTTGATCTTCCAGCGTATCAAACGCCTCTTTGAGTGTAGATACTTCAATTGTCAGCTCGGCCATATTGCCAGCATTCATTCTATCAAATTGATTAGTGTAATCTACCAAGGCTTTATCGCCAGTATTGCGAATATTGGCAATAATGTCGTCAACCGTTTGCGCAACATCGTTATTAGAAACACTTTCCCAAGCTAATAATTTGCTTAAATTATCTTGAAAATCTGACTGATTAGAGGCAAGTTTTGTGATCATAAGTTTTTCTCGATGGCGTTAATCCAAGTTTTAATGGCTGTGTTTTTGGTTTTAAATGAAGCGCTGTTAACCACTAAGCGTGAGCTAATATCTATGATATGATCTAGTGGAATTAGGCCATTGGCTTTGAGAGTGTTACCAGTATCGACTAGATCCACAATACAGTGCGACAAGCCTACAACAGGGGCAAGCTCCATCGCACCATACAACTTAATAATTTCACAAGGTTGCCCTTGTTTTTCAAAATATTGTTTGGCAGAGTTAACATATTTAGTGGCAACTTTTAAAACACCCGCTTGCTGATAATCCTCAGATTTTGCCGCCACCATGAGTTTGCATTTAGCAATACCTAAATCTAGCATTTCAAACAAACCGTTAGCACCATGCTCTAGCAGTACATCTTTGCCGGCAATACCCATGTCAGCTGCACCATGTTGCACGAAAACAGGTACATCAGTAGCGCGGATAATAATCACCTTGATGTCATCAAGATTGGTATCAAGGATTAACTTGCGAGAGTTTAGCTCTTCATCGGCAATTTCTAATCCAGCTTTTTTTAATAAGGGTAAGGTTTGTTCTAAGATTCTTCCCTTAGATAGTGCAATGGTTAACATGGTATTTTTTCTCTAATCTTGTATGCGTTCAATTTGAGCGCCTAATAATTTTAATTTTTCTTCAATGGTTTCATAGCCACGATCAAGATGGTAGACGCGTTCAATCGTGGTTGTACCTGTGGCTGCTAAGCCTGCAAGCACCAAGGAAGCCGAAGCTCGTAAATCAGTTGCCATCAAATTTGCGCCTGTTAGCGATTTTACACCTTTGCAAATAACCGTGTTACCTTCTAAAGTTAGCTTGGCGCCCATGCGTGATAGCTCTGGAATATGCATAAAGCGATTTTCAAAGATGGTTTCGGTAATGGCTGATTGTCCGTTGGCAATGCAATTTAGCGCACAAAATTGTGCCTGCATGTCGGTTGGAAAGTTTGGATAAGCACTGGTTTTTACATTGACGGCTTTGGGGCGTTTACCGTTCATATCGAGTGTAATTGATCGATCATCATAATCAATTGTAGCGCCAGCTTCTTGAAGTTTGTTAATAATAGCCTGCATTGACTGATATCGAACATTTTTTAGGGTGACCTTGCCGCCCGTGATAGCGCCTGCAATTAGATAGGTTCCTGCCTCGATGCGATCGGGACAAACACTATGGGTAGTGCCAGAAAGATGAGAAACACCTTGTATGGTAATAATGGATGTGCCAGCACCAGTAATTTTGGCGCCCATATTGCCTAGACAATTTACCAAGTCTACAATTTCAGGCTCTTGAGCAGCATTGTGAATAGTGGTTGTTCCCTGGGCTAAGGTGGCTGCCATAAGGATGTTTTCAGTGGCAGTAACACTCACTTGCTCAAAATGTATATCCGTTCCGATAAGCTGATCAGTTGTTGCATAAATATAGCCACCCTCAACATGAATCTTAGCACCTAAACTTTCCAGTGCTTTTAAGTGTAAGTTGACTGGTCGAGTGCCGATAGCACAGCCACCAGGTAGAGAGATTTTGGCCTCTTTATATTTCGCTAGCATAGGCCCAAGTGCCAAAATTGAAGCACGCATAGTTTTTACTAAATCATACTCACCCATTAATTTAGTGAGTTTTGAGGCATCTATATTAAGTGAGCTGTCAGACTCAAGAATAAATTCAGCACCCATATCCATCAGCAGTCGTAACGTGGTTGAGACGTCACTTAGGTGGGGAGTGTTGGTTAATGTGAGCGGGCCATCAGCTAAAATTGAAGCAAATAAAATGGGCAAAGCGGCGTTTTTAGACCCGGCAATCTTAACCGTGCCATTAAGTGGCGTGCCACCTTTGATAACCAATTTATACATTATTTTTTGTTGAGCTTTTCAAGGGTTTTTTGAATCAAGCTGTCTAAACCTTTACGTTTGATATGTGAACTAAACTGTGCGTTATAATTTTTAACAATACTCACCCCAGCAAACACCACATCATATATTCTCCAACGTTCATCTCTAATCATTTTTAACGTGATAAGCGATGGTTTACTTTGTGGATTGGCTTTAATTTCAAGCTTAACTAAGGCTTTATTATCCTTTCTTAAAACTTTTTTCTGTAAGGCGATTTCGACAAAATCTATATCCTTGTAGGAGTACAGCATACCGACATAATCTTTGATTAAAGAGTGTTCGATGTAGTTAATAAACAATTGTCTTTGTGCAATATTTAATTGATCCCAATGATCCTTAAGCGCAATTTGGGTGCTGGTCTGCAGATCAATAAAAGGCAAAACCTTTATTTTGACTAAGCTTGTAGTGTTATCGATTGAGGCTTGCTCAGATTTTTTAAGTGCTTTGAATGAAGAAAGCGCACTGAGCATAATATTAAGCGCTGCTGTGCCTGGAGGGTCAAGAATTTCAATCACTTCTTTCTTATCAATTGGGATTTTCGGAGCCTCTGATTGAGCAAAAGCAAAATTCATTTGCAATATAGATAATATAATAAGCGCTGTTTTAATCATGTTCTTTTGGTTAGAAAAAAATTTTGTTTTTATTTTACCTTTTTCACCCATGCCTATTCAAGAAAAACTTGACAATCTAACGCAAAATCCCGGTGTTTATCAAATGTTAGATAAGCAGGGATTGGTTATTTATGTCGGTAAAGCTAAAAACTTAAAAAACCGAGTTTCTAGCTATTTTGTCAAGCGTCATGATAGTGGTAAGACTCGCGCGCTTGTGGCTAATATTGATAGCTTTGAGGTTTTGGTCACGGAAACAGAAACCCAGGCATTATTGCTTGAGGCTGAGCTGATCAAACAGCACATGCCAAGATATAATATTTTGCTTAAAGATTCAAAGAGTTATCCCTATATTGCTATTAGTAATGACAAGCACCCAAGGGTGAGTTTTTTTAGGGGTAAAAAGCAAGATAAATACCAGTATTTTGGGCCGTATCCTTCAGCACATGTAGTACGAGATTCTCTTGATTTGTTAAAGAAAATATTTAAAGTTAGACAATGTACTAATGCCACGTACAGATCTAGATCTAGAGCTTGTTTGGAGTATCAAATTGGTTTGTGTAGTGCGCCGTGTGTAGGTCATATTAATGATGAAAATTATCAACAAGATGTAAAGATGATGTCTTTATTTTTGTCAGGAAAAGGCAAGCAAACATTAGATAAAATTTCGCAAAAAATGCAAATTGCATCAGCCGGTCAAGAATTTGAGCTGGCTGCACGTCTGCGTGATCAGTTGATTGATTTGAGAAAAATTCAGGAGCGACATGCCTCAAATTCTACGGCGGATATGGATGTTATTGCTGTTTATCAGCAAGACGGTGTTAATGCCATTGAGGTGTTATTTATTCGTTCGGGTAAACAAGTGGGGCAAGAGTTTATTTTGCCGAAAAACTCATCCCATCAAGCGGTTGAAGTGGTTTTAAGTGCTTTTTTACCTTTGTATTATGTCGGCAAAGATACACCCAAACAACTACTGCTTAGTCACCAGCTAGTAGATAAAAAAATTATTTCCACAGCGCTTAATACTCATATTATTGACACGCCTAGCAAGGATAAAAGGCATTATCTAAAAATTGCAAATCTAACCGTTAAAGAAAATCTTAACCAAAATCTTTTGGCTAGATTTAGAAAGAAGTCAACGCTTGTGCATTTACAAAGTATTTTAAATTTAAAAAAATTGCCAGAAACCATGGAATGTTTTGATATCAGCCATATGATGGGTGAATCAACAACAGCTTCATGTGTTGTGTTTGAAAAAGGGGTGCCAAAAGTGAGTAAATATCGTCAATTTGATATTTCAAATATTACCCCGGGCGATGACTATGCAGCGATGAATCAAGTGATTTTTAGGCGCTATTCTAAACGCCTAAAAAACAAACAGCCTTTGCCAGATTTAGTTTTTATTGATGGCGGACTAGGTCAGCTTAATCAAGCCATTATGGTGATGGATTCTATTGGCATTGATGAGATCCAATTAGTTGGTGTCGCCAAAGGTGAAAAACGCAAAGCAGGGCTGGAAACGCTGATTATGGTTGATCATGGTCAGGTACGTAAAATCAACCTGCCACCTCATGATCCAGCGCTAATGTTGGTGAATCATATTCGTGACGAGTCGCACCGCTTTGCCATTAAAAATCATCGTCTTAAACGCTCTAAAAAACGTACTACTTCCCCTTTAGAAGCGATTCCTGGTGTTGGTAAGCTTAGGCGAGCAGCACTGCTTAATTATTTTGGTGGGTTGCAAGAGATCAAACAAGCGTCAGTTGATGAAATTCAGAAAGTCCACGGCATTAATTTGGCATTAGCGACTAAAATAGTTGAAATGCTCAACTCATCTAGGTAGGTTTTATGTTTTTAATTCGTCTATTAATTATTGCTTTTGTTATTGGTTATTGTGTTTGGTTTATTGGCAATAAGGTGTTAGGTAAAAATTTAAAAATCGCCCGCGTGATTGCCGCAACTCTGATTGTTACAACAGTTATTTATTTGTTATTAGGGAGTTTGTCGTATTTGTTAGAAGGTTAGTGCTTACTAGGTGTTGTTGTCAGTTGAACGTAAGTCAATAATATTTAAAAAATCTAAGCTTGTTATGATGCTTGTTTAGAAATCAGTAACGTGTTTAAGTGAGCAGTGCGCTTGATAATCTTATCGGTAACATTAACTAAGATTGACAAATTCGAAGCCTCCCAAACGGGCATATCGCGCATGTGATCACCCATATAATCAAATCTTTTGTGACCAAAGCGTTCAATGAGTTTATCTGCTTTATTATGAGAAGATAAGTTGAAGTCAGCATTGCTAGCCATAACATCATCAAATAGATCAATGTGTTTGGCAACAGCAAAAGCATAGTCTTTATACGAGGCGGTTGCTAAGATAATCTCACAGCCTTGTTTTTTCCTCTCATGAATGTAGTCAATAGTTGGCTGTAGGTAGGGCAGTTTAGTGACATCAATTTCAAAGCGCTTGACCAACTGGCTTTTTAAATAGCCTTTGCCTTTAAAAAACCAAAATGGATAAATCAAGATTAGCCAAGGTTGTTGTTTTAATAAGCCAATTGAAGATTCATACAGTAAATCAGTATCAATCAGAGTGTGGTCAAGATCAACAATAAGCGGTATTTTTTGAGTCATTCGAGCTCTCCCCATTGATCAAAGTAACGTTCTAAATCTGCCTCTAATCTGGCTAGGCGAATTAGTGCATCTTGTGATTCATCTGTTTGGAAAAATTCTGGATCTGAGAGTAACATTTGAATTTCTCCAATTTCAATTTCAGTTCTTTCAATTTTTTCAGGTAATTGTTTTAAGGCTTGTTGCTGTTTATAACTAAGCTTCTTTTTTACACTTGTACTCGGTACAGACTTGCTGTTATTGGTTGATTTTTTTACTGATTTGGGTTTTTCGTCAGTAATCTTATCTTGTTTTTGGACTAGGTAATCATCATAGCCACCTGCGTATTGATTAATCACACCATTGCCATCTAATACGACGGTTGAACCAACAACATTGTTTAAGAAGGTTCTGTCATGAGAAATAAGAATGAGCGTACCGTTGTATTCAACCAGCATTTCTTCTAAGAGTTCAAGAGTTTCTACATCTAGATCATTGGTGGGTTCGTCAAGCACCAGAAGATTGGCAGGCTGAGATAGAATTTTGGCGAGCATGAGTCGATTTTTCTCACCACCTGAGAACATTCTAATAGGTGCCATGGCTTGTTTGCCTGTGAATAAAAATTGACGTAAATAACCAATAATATGCTTACTTTTGCCGCCAACTTCTATTCGCTCTCGACCACCAGAGACAAAATCCATGGCTTTCATATTTGGGTCAAGGTTGTCACGCATTTGGTCGAAATAGGCAAGCCGAATGGTTTTTGAGCGGCGAATAGAGCCTTGAGTTGGTTGTAGTTCATCAAGCAGTAATTTGATAAAAGTTGATTTACCACTACCATTGCCACCAATAATGCCGATTTTTTCACCTTTTAGTACCAGCATTGAGAAATCTTTAACCAGCTGTAATCCAGCAATATCGTAGGATATTTTTTTTACCTCGAAGACCAGTTTTGACGCTCTGTTTTCATCTTCCAGAGCATGAATTTTGACATTGCCTTTTTTGGCGCGACGATCGGTGAATGATTGACGCATAGATTCTAAGGCTCTTACTCTGCCTTCATTTCTGGTGCGACGAGCCTTAATACCTTGGCGGATCCAAACTTCTTCTTGAGCCAATTTTTTATCAAAGCGAGCGTTGGCAATCTCCTCAGCATGGAGTTGTTCATCTTTACGCTTGACGTAATCTTTGTAGCCACATTCAAAGACACTTAAACGCCCTCGATCAAGATCAAAAACTTTATTAACAATACCGGCAATAAATGAGCGGTCATGACTAATAATAACCAAAGTTCCGTGGTACTCCTTGAGCATTCGCTCTAAATCTAAAATGGCGGTAATATCCATGTGGTTGGTTGGCTCGTCTAGTAGCAGTACGTCAGGTTCCTGAATTAAAGCCCTTGCCAACATAACGCGTCGTCGCCAGCCGCCTGACAAAGTAGCTAGCGAGGCTTGTGGATTTAAGGTAAATCGATTAAGAATTGCCTCGATTTTGTGCAAGTATTGCCAGCCATCAAGTTGGTCAATTTTTTGTTGAAAATCACCCGCTTTGTCTAAATCGCCAATATGAATAAAATATTGATATTGAGCGATAATGTTGCCAATTTCACCCAAGCCTTCAGAAACAATATTAAACAGCGTTTTGTCATTGTCTTCAGGCGGCATTTGCTCCAAATAGCTAATTTTTATGCCATTTTTAACTTTCAGTTTGCCATCATCCGGTTCGATAGAGCCAGCCAAAATGCGCATAAAGGTTGATTTTCCTTCACCATTTCGACCAATGAGTGCGATTTTATCCCCTTTTAAAATGGTAGAGCTAACCTCATTGAGTATGGGCTTATCTGAAAAACTCAAAGAAATTTTATCAAGCGTAATTAATGGCATGGGTCTCCTTTTACATCCGTCGAGAAGTGTAAAATCTAGGTTTTAGTGTTCAATAAATAGCGTATGCGAAATTTTACCCAAACAACAGCCCTATTGAAAAAAGTTGCCCTATGTATTGCATTATTAGCTTTTCAGCCAGCTTTGAGTGAAAGTATTGATGCAAGTGGCTTTACAAATGAAACTCACGAGCAAAGATACCGTAGTTTGATTGATGAAATCCGTTGCCCAGTGTGTCAAGGACAAAGTATTGGTGGCTCTAATGCGGGTTTGGCTAAAGATTTGCGTGAAAAAGTACGTGAGCTTATTGTTGACAATCAAACAGACGACAGCATCCGCCAATATATGACAGATCGATATGGTGATTTTGTGGTGTTTAAGCCGCCGGTCAATCAAAACACCTTGTTGTTATGGTACGCCCCCTTTGTGTTTTTAGCATTAGGCTTGTTTTTCTTTATTCGTTCATTAGGTAAAAAAAATTCTAACATTTCTAAAGTGATTGATACCAGCAAAGCTAAGGATTTATTAAAGTGAGCCAATTTGAGTTAATGGTTAATACTAGCGGACGTGGCGCTGTTAGTATTAATGACCAAGTAAATAATCTGATTAAACAAACTTCAGCGAAATTGTGCCATATATTTGTTACTCATACTTCTGCATCACTGATGATTACCGGCAATGAAGATCCAAACGTTTTATTAGATATTGAAGATTATTTTCAGATGAGTGTTAAAGATGCCAAGCATGAATATCGACATAACAATGAAGGAGATTTTGACATGTCAGGACACATTAGATCGATCTTAACGGG
>JAHZJR010000066.1 GCA_022600805.1 Pseudomonadota bacterium | reverse complement strand
TGCTGCTGAAAAAATTGCCACCGATAAAGGTGACAGTTATCTTTCAACAGAATTGTTTTTACTGGCGATCATTCAAGGTAATGATACAACCACCCAACTATTAAAAGACGCTGGCGTTACCGAACAAGCATTAACCCAAGCCATCGAAACCCTTAGAGGAGGACAAACCGTGAACGAACAAAACGCAGAAACTCAAAGAGACGCCCTAAACAAATACACTCAAGACTTAACCGAGCTTGCTGAACAAGGAAAACTAGATCCTGTTATTGGCCGTGATGGTGAAATTCGCCGTGCTATTCAGGTATTGCAACGTCGTACTAAAAACAACCCAGTATTAATTGGTGAGCCAGGTGTGGGTAAAACCGCTATCGCTGAAGGTTTGGCACAGCGTATTGTTAACAATGAAGTGCCAGAAGGTATTAAAGGCAAACGCTTATTGTCACTAGATATGGCGGCACTGGTTGCTGGTGCAAAATACAAAGGTGAATTTGAAGAAAGAATGAAAGCCGTACTCAAAGAAGTAGAAGCGGCAAATGGTCAAATTATTTTATTTATTGACGAGCTTCACACCATGATGGGTGCTGGCAAAGGCGAGGGTTCTATGGATGCTGGTAACATGCTAAAACCTGCACTTGCGCGGGGTGATCTACATTGTATGGGCGCCACCACACTCGATGAATATCGTGAGTACATCGAAAAAGACTCCGCCATGGAGCGCCGATTCCAGAAAGTATTAGTAGATGAGCCAACTGAAGAAGATACGGTTGCCATTTTGCGTGGACTGAAAGAAAAATACGAAGTGCATCATGGTGTCGAGGTGACTGACCCCGCAATCATTGCAGCTGTTACCTACTCTACGCGCTACATTACTGATAGACAATTGCCAGATAAGGCGATTGACCTAATTGATGAGGCAGCCTCACAAATTCGTATGGAGATTGATTCAAAGCCTGAGTCAATGGACAAACTTGATCGCAAATTAGTGCAGCTTAAAATTGAACGCATGGCACTTAAAAAAGAGAAAGACAAAGCCTCAAAAGAGCGCCTTAAAGAGCTAGTTTCAGTAATTAAAGATCTTGAAAAAGAGTACGCTGATCTTGAGGAGATTTGGAAGAAAGAAAAATCTCAAGTGCAAGGCGCACATCATCTTAAAGAAGAGTTAGAGCAAGCTAAAGCAGACTTGGAAACTGCACATCGTAATAATGATCTGGCCAAAATGAGTGAATTGCAATACGGAAAAATCCCAGAATTAGAAGCTAAAATCACCCAAGCAGAATCAACTGATGGTGAAGAGATGACGCTACTGCGCAATAAGGTAACAGAAGATGAAATTGCTGAAATCGTTGCCCGTTGGACAGGTATTCCAGTAGATAAAATGATGGAAGGTGAGAAAGATAAACTTCTGCAAATGGAATCTATTATTCAACAGCGCCTGGTTGGTCAAGATAAAGCTGTTAAAGTTATTGCTGATGCAGTTCGCCGCTCTCGTGCTGGCTTGTCTGATCCTAATCGTCCCGATGGCTCATTTATGTTTATGGGCCCTACTGGTGTAGGTAAAACTGAACTCACTAAAGCATTGGCAGATTTCTTGTTTGATACTGAGCAGGCGATTGTGCGTGTTGATATGAGTGAGTTTATGGAAAAGCACTCTGTTGCGCGCTTAATTGGTGCACCTCCAGGCTATGTGGGTTATGAGCAAGGCGGTGTTTTAACCGAAGCAGTGCGTCGCAAGCCTTATTCAATCATCTTGCTTGATGAAGTGGAAAAGGCGCATCCTGATGTGTTTAACATTCTCTTACAAGTATTGGATGATGGCCGCCTAACCGACGGCCAAGGTCGTACTGTTGATTTTAAAAATACCGTGATTGTAATGACCTCAAATTTAGGCTCTCACTTGATTCAAGAAAACCCGGGTAAAGATGTGTCTAATGAGCTAATCAAATTAGTTGGTGAACACTTCAGACCTGAGTTTGTAAATCGTATTGATGAAATTGTGACCTTTAATCCATTGGGCAAAGACCAAATTAAAGGTATCGCTAAAATTCAAGTTGAAATCCTTCAATCTCGATTAGCAGATCTTGACTTGACTCTAGAGATAAGTGATGAGGCAATGAGTATCATTGTGGAGCAAGGTTACGATCCAGTATTTGGTGCTCGCCCACTTAAGCGCACCATTCAACAATTATTGGAAAATCCACTCTCGCAAAAAATTCTAGCGGGTGACTTTCTACCGGGATCAACCATTAAAGCTAGTGTCGCTAATAATGAGATAGCCTTTTCTTAATAGTTAACCAGGATTAAAAAAAAGGAGGCTTTTACCTCCTTTTTTTATGATTCATAAAATTTGCTATTTTTTTGCCTAACAGTTGTTGATATAATCAACAGCAATGGAAGATTATCTAAAAATTATTAAAAATGGCCTATGGACCAACAACCAGGCGCTAGTTGCCTTATTAGGTCTGTGTCCGCTTTTAGCGGTCACTAACAATATTGTTAATGCGATTGGCCTAGGCTTGGCTACCACTTTTGTCTTGGTGGCGTCTAATGTGACTGTGTCTGTTTTTCGCCATCAAATTCGCAAAGAAGTGCGCATTCCTATTTTTGTACTACTAATTGCTTCATTTGTGACCATTGTTGAACTATTAATGCAATCATACTTTTATGATTTGTATTTAATTTTGGGTATTTTTGTGCCACTCATTGTAACTAATTGTGCGATTCTGGCTCGAGCAGAAGCTTATGCTAGTAAAAACAGCTGGGATAAATCAGCACTTGATGGGTTAATGATGGGCGTCGGTTTTTCTATTATTTTGATTATTTTAGGCGCGATGCGCGAGCTGATCGGCTCAGGTACTTTGTTTGATCAATCTGCTTTACTGCTTGGTAGTTTGGGTGATACGCTCAGCATTACTGTATTTGAAAATTACCAAGGCACATTGTTAGCTATTTTGCCGCCAGGCGCATTCATTGGTTTGGGTTTGATTGTTGCGGCTAAAAATTATTTTGATTTGAAAAAGGTTTAAAAAATAGGAGAAGAAAAATGAAAAAATTAGTAGTACTGTTTGTCAGTTTTTTAACCTTAGGCGTTAATGCCGAAGGTGAAGCAACCAAAGAGGTGTTTATTTCACCGGGTGTTGTATCAATTAATATCAATCATCAAGACAAAATTGTTCAATTACAACGCAATCAAGATCGTGATAATGAAATTTCAGATTTTTATCTAAAAACCACTCGTGGAAAAATCCAGCCAATGCATCCATTTGCGCCACATTTGGTGGAAACCATTGGCGAGCTTAAAATGATTGACTATGTCAAACAACGCTCAGCAGGTGATGAATCTATTTTAGTGATTGATACTCGTACGCCAAACTGGCTAGCATTTACTGGCGCCATTCCAACTGCGATTAACATCCCTTATACGCAATTTAAGAAAAAAGACAAGGCTTTGGAAATCATGGAAGACCAACTAGGTGTGCAGGTCGATGACGTGTTTGACTTTACCTATGCCAAAACTTTGGTAATGTATTGCAACGGTATTTGGTGTGGACAAACGCCAACAGCTGTTAAAGCATTACTTAGCTACGGCTACCCAGCTGCCAAAATTAAATATTTCCGTGGTGGCATGCAAAATTGGAAATCTCTAGGATTAACAACTGTCAAGCTTTAAGCCTTGAAAACCATCCAAGATTACCTTAAAAGTAGTGCGATTGATATCGCACCACTTTTGTCTCTGGTGCTAGAAAAAAGTGGTGCTGAGCTTATTTCCAACAGCCATTACCAACTCAGCTTGGATGAAAAATCTCGACTAGAAAGCTTTATTCTAAAAAGACAACAAGGTATGCCTTTTGCGTATTTAAGTGGTAGTCGTGGTTTTTATCATTTAGATTTTAAAGTCACCCCTGATACACTCATTCCTAGGCCAGAAACTGAACTATTAATCGATATTGCGCTAGATTTGTTTGCAAAAGACAAGCTGTGTAGGCTTTTAGACATGGGCACAGGTAGCGGTATTATTGCTATTACATTGGCGGACAAAAACCCACATTGGCAGGTCACTGCAACTGATTATTCGGCTCAAGCATTAACGGTTGCAAAGTCTAATATGACTACGCCAATTGAATTTTTACAAGGTAATTGGTTTGAGCCTGTAGCTGCTCAAACATTTAATCTGATCATCTCAAATCCGCCTTATATCGAAGAAAATGATAGCTATCTTGATGACTTAAGCTTCGAGCCCATTAGCGCGCTTACCGCAGGAAAAGACGGGTTAGATGATATTCGTATTATTATTAAGGAAGCACCAAACCATTTGGCTAAAGATGGTTATTTATTACTAGAACATGGCCACGATCAACAAGCTAGAATTGTTGAATTATTGACAAAAGATTTTACTGGCATTCTAACTTTTAAGGATTACAACAATATTGACAGAGCGATACTTGCTCAAAAAATATAGTGCCGTTACTTTTTAAAGGAGTTTAATAAATCTTTTAATTTATTTTTATGAATTGAATCCACCTCGCAATATTTCTCCTGCTGAGTAAAAAAATCTTCCTCTACCCAGGTACTTGAAGGTTTAAAGATAGGTGCAGTGTTTTTGCCAGTTTGAACCACGGTGTTATCTGCGTAAATGGTAATATTTTTATCGCTATAGAAAATCTCTTTTTCAGCAGATACACTCGCTGATAAAGTTAGCAACACCATTAATAAGATTTTCTGAACTCTGCTCATTGTCTTATTCTACAACAATTAAATAGGAATTTCAATAATTAGCTTATTACAATTATTTTTTATTTTATACGAGGCAAGTATTAAAAAATACAATTGAACATAGGCAAACTATGTGATTGAGTATTTTCTTAATACTTAACAAAGTAGAAAGAAAAAAGAAGAAGTAAGAAGTTAGTCTATAAGCCGGGTTCTGTAATAGATAGTCATTCATCTACGCGCCGTGTCGCCAAGACGCTTTAGCACTCTACCCGCTACCTTATGCGAGCCGCATCAATGGTAGCCTATTTGAGCTTGCTCCAAGTGGGGTTTACCTTGCCACGGTTGTTGCCTTCCGTGCGGTGCGCTCTTACCGCACCTTCTCACCCTTACCTGTTAAAAACAGGCGGTCTAAATCTCTGCAGCACTTTCCATTAGGTCACCCTACCTAGCTGTTAGCTAGCACTTTGCTCTATGGAGCCCGGACTTTCCTCTGATAAGCAAACTTACCAGCGACTATCCGACCAACTTCAGCTGACGATTATACTAGTTCAAAATTTACAGGAAAGCTTATAAAATGAAAAGCTAGTTAAGGGTTTGAATCGTTTGAAAAATATCATGGATATTTTCACCTTGACTATCAACCGCAACCGTGACTGGCATATTTTCAACTTCAAATTCATAAATGGCTTCCATACCCATATCTGCAAAAGCAATTTTTTTGGCTTTTTTAATCGATTTAGAAATAAGGTACGCTGCACCACCAACAGCAATCAAATAGCTAGCCTTGTGTTTTTTAATACTACTAACGGTTTGCTTGCCACGCTCAGCTTTACCAATCATGCCGAGAATATTAGTATTTTCAAGCATCATATCGGTATAACGATCCATACGCGTCGCTGTGGTTGGCCCTGCAGGTCCGATGACTTCATCACCCACTGCGTCAACCGGACCCACATAATAAATAAATTTATTATCAAAATTCACACCTTTAGGCAAGCCTTCGCCATTATCTAGCATTTTCTTAAGACGTGCATGTGCTGCATCACGACCAGTGATAATCGTACCTGTTAACAACAAAGTATCACCAATATTCCATTCGTTCATTTGCTCGCGCGTTAGCGTGTTTAATTCGACATGCTTATATTTTGAATAATCCATTTCTAGCTCAGGGTAAAGATTCATATCAACCGCTGGCAACTCTGCTAAACCTGAACCATCCATAGAAAAATGCAAATGACGCGTAGCCGCGCAATTTGGAATCATAGCAACTGCTTGCGAGGCGGCGTGTGTTGGATAATCTTTAATTTTAACGTCAAGTACCGTAGTTAATCCGCCCAGACCTTGTGCGCCAATGCCCAAATTGTTAATTTTTTCTAAAAGCTCTAAGCGTAATTTCTCAAGTTTGGTTGGGTTAGGCTTCGCAGCGACATCTGCAATATCGATCGGATCCATTAGACTTTCTTTCGCCATCATCATGGCCTTTTCCGCCGTGCCACCTACACCAATACCGATCATTCCTGGTGGACACCAACCTGCACCCATCGTTGGAATCATCTCAAGCACCCAATCAGCCACACTGGCAGAAGGATTTAGAATAGCAAACTTGGCTTTATTTTCTGAACCACAGCCTTTAGCAGCAACAATAAATTTGATCTGATCGCCCTTGACTACTTTTGAATGAATAACCGCTGGGGTGTTATCCTTGGTATTTTCTCTTGAAAATAACGGATCTTTAACAATCGAAGCGCGCAATGGGTTCTTCTCAAAAGTAAAAGCGCGTCTAACCCCTTCATTGATCATTTCACCCAAGGAAAGATCTGCCTCCCAAGTTACATCCATGCCCACTTCAACAAACACATTAACAATCCCGGTATCTTGACACAAAGGTCTTTGACCAAGGGCGGCCATTTTTGAGTTGATTAGAATTTGCGCAATGGCGTTTTTAGCACTATCGTGTGTTTCTTTTTCGTAGGCTTTTGCCATGGCCTGAATAAAATCAGGCGAATGATAATAAGAAATATATTGCAATGCATTAGAGACGCTTTCAATCACATGTTCTTGCTGAATTTTCATATTTCTACCGCCTTTAGGATTGTTGTATTTTTACCAATTATTTATAGTATTATATCTTTTTATTTCACTAATAATTAATCAGGAATTTTTATGTTTGATTTTTTCAAAGCACAAAGTCTTTCAATTGATCTAGGTACTGCTAACACCCTTATTTATATGGATGGCCAGATTGTTTTAAACGAGCCTTCAGTTGTGGCTATTCGCCAAGACAGAGGCTCAATGGAAGCGACTGTGATTGCGGTTGGCCAGGATGCTAAAAACATGCTCGGCAGAACGCCAGGATCTATTGAGGCTATACGCCCAATGAAAGATGGTGTGATTGCTGATTTTAAAGTGACTGAAAAAATGCTACAACACTTCATTCGCAAAGTATTGCGCTCTGGGTTTTTTTCGCCCAGTCCTAAGGTACTAATTTGCGTCCCTTGTGGCGCAACCCAAGTTGAGCGTCGTGCCATTAAAGAAAGCGCTGTAGGTGCAGGCGCACGCGATGTCTATCTAATTGAAGAGCCAATGGCTGCAGCGCTTGGTGCTGGCATGGCCATTGAAGAGGCGTCAGGTGCCATGGTGATCGATATTGGCGGTGGTACGACTGAAATCGCGATCATGTCACTGAATGGCATTGTTTATTCTGATTCTTTGCGCGTGGGTGGCGACGTTTTTGATGACACTATTGTTAAATTTGTACGTCGAGAGCACGGCATTATTATCGGCCCAGCAACTGCTGAGCAAATTAAGGAAGAAGTAGGCTCTGCTTTTAAAACCAATGCAGTTAAAAAGATTGAATTTAGAGGTAGAGATGTTGCTAAAGGTATTCCTGTTAGCTTTGAAATTACCAACACGGAAATACTTGAAGCGTTGCAAGAGCCACTAAAAACGATTGTTAGCTCTGTTCGAACAGCGCTGGAAAAAACGCCGCCAGAATTAAGTTCAGATATTGCTGAAAACGGTTTAGTACTAACAGGCGGTGGTGCACTACTAGATGGACTTGATAAGCTAATCAATCAGGAAACCAACTTACCTGTTCGTATTGCAGATGATCCATTAACCTGTGTTGCACGCGGTGGTGGTGTTGCACTAGATATGATCAGCAAGCATAATATGGGCTTTTTAGCCGCTGAGTAAAAACAGACAACACTTAATTTAGACTAGGGGAAAATGCGATTTTTTAAAATTTTTACCCCAATTGTAATCGCCATTTTTTTGATTATTTTTGATTATAAGTTTGCTTATCTAAATATTCTAAGACAAAGCGTTGCCACGCTTATTTCACCTATTTATATGGTAGTTAGTCTACCTAAAAAGCTCTACACCTGGATTAACGAACAAGGTAGCTCAAAAGAGCAATTACTCAATAACAATCGAAGCCTAACTAACGAACTATTAAAACTTAAAGTTAAACTCCAACACACCGACGCACTCGCCCTAGAAAATAAAAAACTTAACGCCTTACTAGAGTCTAGCTATACCCTACAACAAGCTAATTTTACTATTGCCCGCACTGAAAGTATTAGTCGCTCTCGACTCAAAAAACAAATCATTATCAATAAAGGAAGCAATAACAATCTTAAAATTGGGCAAGTGGCTCTAGGTGCTAATGGTGTACTTGGGCAAATTACACAAACCACGCCAACTACTGCCAGCATTTTAATTGCCAGCGATCCAACTCAATACATACCGATTAAAAGTGTTCGTAACGGCATTCAAGGTATCAGTCAAGGATTAGCAGAAAACAAACACCAACTATTGGTGCAATTTATTGAACCAGAATCCGATATCAAAATTGGCGATATTTTTGTCACTAATTCACTAGGCTCTAAATTTCCAAATGGCTATCCTGTAGGTCGGGTAGTTCAAGCAGAGCAACGTAAAAATGAATCTTTTATGCATATTACACTTGAACCTATGCAACAAATTCATGATTTAGAGTTTGTCATTATTTTGGATGATTTATGAATACACAACGCCCTTATTTATTTTTATCCAAAATAACACTATTTGCATTCATTCTCAGCGCACTACCTTTTACTGCAGAAATTCTAGATGGCTCACCTTTTTGGATGCTACTACTTTACGCCTATTGGTTAGTCAACTTTCCAGCCAAGGGTAGTTTATTTATCGCACTAATATTAGGGGTTTTACTCGATATTTTGCAAGGAGATATTCTTGGACAAAATGCATTAGCACTAATTATTGCCAGTCTTTTTATTATCAATGTTAAGCAATCTTTTTACGTATCAAATCTTAGCACTCAGCAAGTTTATGTATTTTTGGCTAGTAGCATTTACCTGGGTATTTTCTTGTTCACGCACACACTTATTCACGGCTGGAGTGACAATTATTACCTACTTTTAGCGCCAATTACTAGCGCTCTTATTTGGCCGCTGATTCGATTTTTTCTACTCAAATGTAGTCACCAGTAATTGTGGACAGTATTGGTAACACTCAGCTAGAAAATACACTATTGTCATCTCGACTAAAAATAGCCTTGGTTTTTATTTTTTTACTCACCTTGTTATTATTAGTTCGCATCTACAACCTTCAAGTTGTTCATCATGAATACTATCAAGAAGAATCGTTAGGCAACCAAATGCGCACCCTGCCCATTACACCAAGCCGAGGCAAGATTTTTGATCGAAACGGCCAAATACTAGCCACTAACAAACTCACTTATCAGATGACACTAACCCCTGAAAAAGTAGGCGATATTAGTCAGACTTTAAGTGATTTAGAACAAGCAGGCTTTATTGATCAAACAGATATTCAGCTGTATTACAAAAACAGAAAGCGTTTTCAAAAATTTCATAATATTCCTATTAAGCTAAATTTAAGCGAGCAACAGATGGCAAAATTTCTGGTCAGTAATCAATTTCCTGGTGTTGATATTGAGCCTTATTTTCATCGTGTTTATCCTCATAACGCTTCTAGTGTCCATGCGCTTGGATATGTCTCTAGAATGAATAAAAAAGACAAGGCTTTGTATGATAAGAAAAATTACGCTGGGACTTTATTTGTGGGTAAAGTTGGTATTGAAAAGCAATACGAATCTTTACTGCATGGACAAACAGGGTTAAAACAAATAGAGCGTAATGTTAGCGGACGCATCATTGATACACAAATTATAACGCCTGCTATTGCCGGACAAGATCTATATCTAAGCCTTGATTTAGACATGCAAAAAAAAGCTGAAGCGCTGCTTAACGGTAAGCGCGGTGCGATTGTTGCCATTGATACCAGAAATGGCGAAGTGCTTACTTTGGTCAGCACCCCAGTCTATAATCCAAATTGGTTTGTTAATGGTATTTCTCATAAAAATTATAATTCTCTACAAACTTCAAAAGACATTCCTCAACTAAATCGAACCATTCAAGGCTTATATCCACCTGCCTCCACCATTAAGCCTATGGTAGCACTTGCAGGTTTAGAGCAAGGCACAATCAACAATCAATCAAGTGTATTTGATCGAGGTTATTACCAGCTACCAGGCATTAAACGCAAGTTTCATAACTGGGATAGAAACGGTCACGGACAGGTGAATGTGACCGACGCTATTGCTCAATCTAATGATGTGTTTTTCTATGATTTAGCTTACAAAATGGGCATTGACAATTTGAGCGACGGCTTGAATCTTTTCGAATTCGGTCAAAAAACAGGCATTGATATTCCTGGAGAACGCGGCGGGATTCTACCTTCTAAATCTTGGAAAAAAATCAACCGCAATGAGCCTTGGTATAAAGGAGAGACACTCATTACAGGAATTGGTCAAGGCTTTATGACGTCCAGCCCTCTGCAACTTGCAACAGCCACTGCAGCTTTAGCTAATAAAGGCCAATTACTAAAACCAACCTTGTTAAAAAATACACAAGCATCCGGGCAATCTATGATTGCTATTAAAAAAGAAGTGGGTAAGCAAATACCCATTCGAGATATCAAAAACTGGGAAACTGTAATTGACGGCATGAGACAAGTGGTTTACTCACCTAAGGGTACCGCTAGAAGATTAAACAAAAAACTCACTTATACGCTAGCAGGAAAAACAGGGACAGCTCAAGTGTTTGGTCTAGATGCAGAAGAGGTTTATATCGCTGAAAAGCTCGCTGAAAAGCTTAGAGATCACGCTTTATTCACAGGTTTTGCACCCATTGAAAATCCAGAAATAGCGATTGCTGTTGTGGTTGAAAACGCAGGCAGTGGTAGCTCAAAAGCCGCACCTTTGGCACGCCAAGTACTCGATGTTTATTTTAATAAACAATCAAGTAATAGCTTGACGCAATAAATCTTTGTCAATTGGAAACTTGAGTGTTACATCCATGCGATAACGCATTTTAAGCTGTTCCAATTGAGGACGGTTCATTTCATCATATAAGATCACAATATTAGCTTGAGGAGATTTTCCCTCCAAAGTGGCTAACAAGGATTCAATATTACTCACTCGGTCACGAAATTCCGGATTGTGGCTAAACTCTGCTACCAACACTTGGTAAGTATTTTTCTTGGCAAGCTTGGTGGCTTTACGCTGAGAGTCTTCAAAATCGACCGAAAACCCTTGCTCAACAAACAAAGGTGTGAAATCCTCAAACCCGCCCTCATCAACAAAAAATAAGAGATTGTGACTCATAACACTTGATTTTGCAATTGATAAAAATTTTGCTTAAATTCAGCAAAACGATCATCTTTAATTGCTCGACGCATTTGTGCCATTAAATCTTGATAATAATATAAATTATGAATGGTATTCAGTCTTGCGCTTAGAATTTCATTTTTTCGTTGCAAATGATGTAAGTATGACTTACTATAGTGTTGACACGTATAACAGCCACAACGCTCATCCAACTGACTCATATCAAGTTTGTATTGGGCATTACGAATCTTAACAATACCGAGTGAAGTAAATAGATATCCATTTCTCGCATTTCGAGTTGGCATTACACAATCAAACATATCAATACCGCGTTCAACTGCCTCTACCAAATCACTTGGGGTGCCAACACCCATCAAATATCGGGGTTTGTCCTCAGGCAGCTCATCTGGCAAATAATCCAACACTTTGATCATTTCCTCTTTAGGTTCGCCCACACTCAAGCCACCAATCGCATAACCATCAAAACCAATCTCAACGAGTGCTTCTGCTGATTCACGACGTAAATTTTCATGCATACCGCCCTGTACAATACCAAATAAGGCATTATTGTTATTAAGCTTTTCGTGCTCATCTTTTGAACGTCTTGCCCAGCGTAGTGACAATTGCATAGATTGATCAGCTGTTGCTTGGTCAGCCGGATAAGGTGTACATTCATCAAAAATCATCACAATATCCGAGCCTAATTTATGCTGAATTTGCATTGATTCTTCTGGACCCATAAAGATTTTATCACCATTTTTTGGCGATCTAAAATCCACACCTTGCTCGCTAATTTTGCGCATAGCGCCCAGACTGAACACCTGAAAGCCGCCAGAATCTGTCAAAATTGGCCCCTGCCAATGCATAAAATTATGTAAATCACCATGCGCCTCAATAACGTCGGTACCCGGTGTAATTGCCAAATGAAACGTATTGCCTAAAATAATTTGAGCACCAAGGCCGCTCACTTCTTCAGGCGTCATTGCTTTAACTGTCCCATAGGTGCCAACAGGCATAAAAGCCGGTGTTTGCACCTCTCCACGCTCAAAAATCATTTGCCCAAGACGGGCTTTATTACAGGTTTTTTTTAATTCAAATTTCATATTTATTACTTATCAATAGAGTGTGTTTTAGGGTCGCCAGTCTGCTGAGATACGCTTTGCAACGTCCAAAGCTTAGCATATTCCCCTTGAGCTTTTAGTAGTTGTTGGTGAGAGCCACTCTCTTGAATACCGTGGCGTCCAAGCACAATAATATTATCTGCATCAACAATGGTTGATAATCGATGCGCAATGACTAAAGTTGTATGTTGCTGACTTAAAGCGTTTAAAGCCTTTTGCACCATTTTTTCTGAATAGGAATCTAGTGCTGAAGTCGCCTCGTCAAAAATTAAAATAGGTGGGTTTTTTAACAACACTCGAGCAATCGCCAAACGCTGCTTTTCACCGCCAGACAACTTTAATCCGCGCTCACCCACCAGCGTGTCATATTTCTCAGGTAATTTATCAATAAAATCATCAATAAAAGCAAGCTTAGCCGCCGCCTTAACTTGCGCCTCGTTAACATCTTGCCTACCGTAAGCAATATTATAATAAATACTTTCATTAAACATAACGGTATCTTGTGGTACAACACCTATCGCAGACTGCACGGAATGCTGGTCTAAATTTTTAATATTTTGCCCATCAATCAGTATCTCACCAGATGTGGTGTCATAAAACCTAAACAATAGCTTGGCAAGGGTTGATTTTCCAGCTCCTGACGCGCCAACAATCGCCACTTTTTGCCCAGGATTAATATCAAAACTAATATTATCCAAAACCAATTCTTTACCTGGATAGGCAAACGAAACCCCCTTAAACACTACCTTTGCTTTATCAACTTTAAGTTCTGGTGCATCTTTGGCACTACTTACCGACGGTTTTTGGTCTAATAAATTAAACATATTGTTCATGTCAATAAAATTATGCTTAATTTGACGATAAACAATGCCTAGAGAGCCTAATGGCATAAACAACTGTAACAACAATGCTTGAATCATAATCATATCACCCAAACTTAACGATTGATCCACAACGCCTTGTGCCGCCATAATTAAGATCAAGGTCACACCAATAGCGATCACTGCACCTTGAACAAAATTAAGCGCTGTCATGGAGGTAAAACTTTTGGTTGCCACTGACTCCCATCGACCCATAGTTTCTTGATAGCGACCAACTTCAAACTCTTCTCTATTGAAATATTTAACCGTTTCATAGTTAATCAAACTATCAACCGCATTAGTATTGGCCTCAGACTGCATGTCATTCATTTGATAACGATACTTCATGCGCCAAGTGGTAATCGCAAGAGTTAAGCCAACATAAAACACTACAGTTGCTAATGAAATACCAGCAAAAAATACATCATAGTTAATCCAAAGTAAGCCAATAACTAAACAAATTTCAAAAAATGAGGGCAAGATGTTAAAAACAAAAATAGAGAGCAAAGTGGATACGCTTTGCGTACCGCGATCAATATCTCGGGTAATGCCGCCGATACGCCTATCTAAATGAAATGATAAATCTAGCGTATGCAAATGCTTGAACACACCAAGCGCGATTAGATGCATGGCATGGTAGCGCACCTTGGCAAACACAGCATCTCGCAGTTCATTAAACAAAGCGCTCGACAACCTTAGCAATCCATAAGCAAACAATAAGCCTAGTGGTAAAACTAATACAATATTAGTTTGATCTAGCGAATCAACAATCTCTTTTAAAACCACAGGAACCGCCACATTGGCCAACTTTGCTAATATTAAAAATAATGTAGCCAAAATAACGCGCGTGCGCATTGCCAGCAAATATGGTAGAAGCTTTCTTAAAACTTTAACATCTTGAGTCTTGAAGTCGTAAGCCTGAGTTTGGTTAGTATCGCGCATCGTTCATTGGATGATCTTTGGGTACAATCGCGCCTTTTTCTAAGGCAATTTTAACAATCTCATTACCTCTAAATTGTCCAGGATTTTGCAATAACTCTTGCTTCCAAAAAGAATGCATTTCGCACATTTGCGGGTGTGTGTGATTACAACCCAGAATATGAAAAGAACAGTCGCCCACTTTCCACGGACCCTCTCCCGTAATTTCTCCTTCGATTATATGAATACTGTATTGAGGATCTTTTTCCCAAAATAACTCGAAATATAGCACACCACTTGGATGTTCAAATAGATTTTCGATCACTCGCACTTCGCCATTAGGATACTTAATATACAATGGCGAGCGCATGGATAATAGTTTATGCGGTTTTAAATGATTGACTGATGTGCTCAAAACTAAATCCTCTTGACTGTAAAAATCGTTGTTGTTTGGCTTTTTCTTTAAAATCACTGGGCACAGATTGGCCAAATTTTTGCTCACGAATCTTGCAGGCTAACGCATAGAAGTCATACTCAGATAAATCAAATTGATCAATGCCTCGTTGTTTTAAATCCAAACTGATTTTAATAGGACCCTTGCCTTGATTAAAACGCATTTGAATAAACTCAGCTGCAAAACGCTCATCACTCTGATAATTCTGTTGAATTAATGAAGCAATAATCGCATCAATATCGTCTTGATCAAATTCTTTTGCGGATAACTTAGTAGTCAATTCAAGCGTTGAGTGCTCACGCCTAACCAACATGCGCATCGCACTAGCGTAGCATTTTTCTCTAGACTTGCTCGTCACTATTATTCATCAATTTTTCGCGAATTTTGTTCTCAATACCTTGGCGTAATTCTTGATGCTCTTTCAAATAATCACGGGCATTATCTTTTCCTTGTCCAATTCTTTCACCTTCAACACTATACCAAGCGCCGGCTTTTTCCACAAAGCCGAGCTTAACACCTAGATCAATAATTTCACTTTCGAGTGAAATACCTTGATTATAAAGAATTTGAAATTCTGCCTGCTTAAATGGTGGCGCCACTTTATTTTTTAATACTTTTACGCGTGTTTCATTACCTAGAATCTCATCGCCTTTTTTAATCGCGCCCGTGCGACGAATATCAAGACGCACTGATGCATAAAACTTTAATGCATTACCACCTGTAGTTGTTTCAGGATTACCGAACATAACGCCAATTTTCATACGCAACTGGTTAATGAAAATTACCATGGTATTGGTTTTCTTAATATTTGAGGTTAATTTTCTTAATGCTTGTGACATAAGTCGAGCCTGCAAACCCATGTGCGATGCACCCATCTCCCCTTCGATTTCTGCCTTTGGTGTCAATGCAGCAACAGAATCAACCACAACAATATCAACACTACCTGATCTAACCAACATATCGGTAATTTCTAGCGCTTGTTCGCCTGTATCCGGTTGAGAAATTAACAAATCATCGGTATTAACCCCCAAACGTTTGGCATATTGCGGATCAAGCGCATGCTCAGCATCGATAAAAGCTGCAGTGCCGCCAAGTTTCTGCATCTCGGCAATCACATGTAGGGTTAATGTTGTTTTTCCAGAGGACTCTGGGCCATAGATTTCTATCACACGACCCCTAGGCAGGCCGCCAATGCCAAGTGCCACATCCAAACTCAAACTGCCTGTTGAAACCGCTTCGATATCCACCTGAGAATTCTCATCACCCAAAAACATAACTGAACCCTTGCCAAACTGCTTATCAATTTGTGATAAAGCCGCCTTTAGTGCTTGTTTTTTCTGTTCATCCATGTCCTTTCTCCTAGGTAAAATGTGATTAATTAATTTAACAATTATATCCGAATTATTGTGGCAACTTTTTCAATAAATGACACACAGAATATGAGCTTGGCGCTAAAACTAGCACGCCAAGGAATGTATGGTGTTGGCGCCAATCCAATGGTAGGCTGTGTGATTGAAAAATCAGGCGATATTATTGCCCAAGGCTATCATCAGACGTTTGGCCAAGCGCATGCGGAAATTAATGCACTTAAGCAACTTAACTACCAGGCCATAGACGCAACTCTATACGTTACTTTAGAGCCTTGTTCGCACCAAGGAAAAACACCGCCGTGTGCACAAGCTATTATTAACTCAGGCGCTAAAAAAGTAATTATTGCGATGCTTGATCCTAATCCACTCGTGAGTGGCAAAGGTGTATCCATGCTTGAGAATGCAGGCATTGAAGTGAGTGTTGGGCTACTAGAAGATCAAGCACAACAACTTAATCGTGGCTTTATTAAACGCATGAAGACAGGAAGGCCTTTCGTTACTTGTAAAATTGCCATGAGTCTAGATGGCAAAACATCAATGAGCTCTGGACAGAGCAAATGGATTACAGGTGAAAATGCTCGAGTTGACGTGCAAAAGCTTAGATCAAGAAACCAAGCTATTTTGACAGGCTCTGGAACAATTCTAGCTGACAACCCTGCTATGACCGTTCGTCTTCAAGAGTTGAACTACCCCCCTATTCGAGTGATAATTGACTCTAGAGATCGCATTACTGATAAAAAACTGAATATCTTTTCTACTGATGCGCCAACTCAAATATTTAACACAGCTAACACAAAGCTAGCTACAAATAAAAAAATAGATCTTGAAGATGTACTTCTACAACTTGGCAATCAAGGAGTTAATACCGTCCTATTGGAAGCAGGCCCCGGTTTAATTGGCGCCATGATTGACAACAACTTAGTAGATGAATTTGTTATTTATAGTGCACCGATACTCATGGGTAGTCAAGCCCATTCAATGGCAAAATTACCTATTCACAATATGGCTGATAAAATTAATTTAAACATTCATGATGTGCGTATGCTAGCTCAAGATATGCGCATAACTGCTTCAATAAAACCATGAAAAGTTTAACTAACAAGCGAATTTTATTAGGTGTTAGCGGGTCAATATCTGCTTATAAAGCACCAGATATTATTAGACGCTTGCAAGATTTGGGGGCTGATGTTCGAGTTGTGCTTACTGCGGGAGGTGCTAAATTTATTACCGAGCTCTCGCTTCAATCCATCTCTAAGAATCAGGTTCATCATAATCTATGGGATAAAGAAGCCGAATTATCCATGGGACATATAGAACTTGCCAAATGGGCTGACTGTATTCTGATCGCCCCAGCAAGTGCCAATATCATCTCGAACATAGCGTCTGGAAAAGCCAACGATTTGCTCACTAGCACACTGTTAGCCAGCGACGCAATTTTAATGATTGCGCCCGCTATGAATCAACAAATGTACAAAGCTAGCGCTTTGCAAAATAACCTAGCTTTGTTAAAGGCTCATGGCACCAACATTATTACCCCAAATTCGGGTGTTCAGGCCTGTGGCGACATAGGCTTAGGAAGGTTGCCAGAATCAAGCACTATTGCCAATCAAGTGGCTGCACAATTTCAAACAACACGACTTAGCGGCAAACGCGTTTTGGTTACATTAGGTGCGACACTTGAAGCTATCGATCCAGTGCGCTTTATCTCTAATCACTCAAGCGGCAAAATGGGTATGGCTTTAGTCAACACCTGCATTGAAATGGGTGCTCAGGTAACGTGCGTTTATGGCAATATCAGCACCCCACTAAACGACAAAGCAACCAACATTCAGGCGCTGAGCGCCCAACAAATGCATAGAAGCGTTCTGAGTCAAGCTCATCAATTTGATTTATTTATTGCGTGCGCCGCTGTTTGTGATTATTCAGTAAAAAATCCATTCGAACAAAAAATCAAGAAAAATGGAGAAAATCTGATTTTAGAATTAGTAGCCAATAAAGATATTCTTGCCGATGTCTGTAAACTTGATCAAAGACCTTTATGTATTGGTTTCGCTGCTGAGACGCACAATACACTCAAAAACGCCCAATTAAAACTAAAAAACAAGGGTTGTGAGGCGATTATTCTGAACGATGTCTCAACATCAGAAATTGGCTTCAATTCTGACGAAAATCAGGTGGTTTTTATCAGCCAAAAACAACAAAAAAATATTGCTAAAAATAGCAAAATTAAGATTGCTAAAAATATCCTTAAAACCTTCATTAAAGAGTTCTTATAAACGCTGAAAAATACCGTTAAATCAACCCCCAGCAAAGTTACTCACAAAACTGTGGATAACTCTGTTAATATCTCATGAAAAACCATCAAAAACGTTGCTAGATTGCCCTTTTTTATGGTTTTGAATAAAAACTAATCAGTTTAATTTTTTTATTAAAAATCAATAGGTTATATAATAAAATATAAAACCATAATATTAGAAAACGCTCATTAATAGTTTTCAAAACGCATCGGAGGAAAACTAATTGTGTTTCACGCATCAAACCAAGGGTTTCACGACATATTAGACAATCATAAACTTATAATTTTATAAACTTAAAAAATAATAAAATTTAATTCATAATTATGCTAATTTTGGCCCTTAATTTTCTACTTGGAATATTGGTATTTTCACTGAAAAATACAGTGGCGTTGTCAACGTTAGAAATAACGTTGTTTTTCATCTTGGCAGGGCTTGTTTTTGCAACCTTTAAAGCCTATAAGACATTTTCAAAAAATTTAATACTCTTTATCGCTGGATTTGTTTGGATGGGAATATTTTCAACCAATATTCTCCATTCAAATATTAGTGAAGAATTTTTCAATAAGCCAGTTAGTGTTGTTGGAAAAATTCAAAATCTTCCTGATCAATCTGAGCAAAAAACACGCTTTAACTTTCAAGTGTCGGAACCTTTTCAAGCAAAACTTAAGCTTTCTTGGTATGGACAAAAACCCGAAATTCTAAACAATGACGACACTTGGAAACTGCTGGTAAAAATCAAACATAACAATAGCTATCAAAATCAAGGCGGGTTTGACTATGAACAATGGCTGTTTTATCAACAATTTGATGCAACTGGCTATGTAAAACGCAGTAAAGCCAACCAACTCGTTACTAAAAGCTCTCACATGTCAGTCGATTCCATTCGGCAAAACATTCGCCAAAAACTAGCTACTCAACTAGCCGATCTAACTTTCTTGGGCGTTATTAATGCGCTTGTTATTGGAGATCGATCTTTAATTAGTCGAGATCATTGGGATTTATTTAAAGCGACCAACACCACTCATTTGAGTGTTATATCTGGCTTGCATATTGGCTTAATTTCTGGCTTTATCTTTATAATAGCAAGCTTCATATGGCGACACTGTACTAGATGCACCTTTAAAATACCGGCCAATGTTATTGGCGCCTACTTTGGTCTTGCAAGTGCTTTAATATATGCACTAATTGCTGGTTTTTCAATCCCAACACAACGTGCTTTTATCATGGCTAGCGTAGTGTTTTTATCCTTAATTTTAAGGCGCCATCACAATACGTGGCAACTCTATGGAGTCGCACTTATATTAGTGCTTTTCTTTAATCCGCTTAGTGTTTTTAGTGCAGGATTTTGGCTATCTTTTTATGTAGTTGCTGTCATTATTTATGGCGTAGGCCAACATAAAAATAGACATTGGTTTGTGCGCCTGCTTTATATACAATTATTAATTAGTTTGGCCACACTGCCTTTAATTGCGTGGTTTTTTCATTCTGGCTCACTACTTTCCCCTGTTGCCAATTTGGTAGCCATTCCGATTTTCAGCTTTATCACTACGCCTTTTTCTTTACTGGGCGCTCTATTTCTCATCGTTGATGCGCAGTTTTTAAGCGAAGCTAGCTTTGCAATTGCAAACCAATCATTGATTTACTTGTCATCATTCCTTGAATATTTAACAGAACTAAACTTCAATTTATGGCATTACACCCAACACTCGAGTTTTGATTTAGTGGTATTAATAATGATTGTGTTGTTTGCTTTATTGCCTGGCGCTTTAAAACTTAGAAAAATAGCTGTATTTTTGGTGATTATTATCTGGATACATCCTGCTGAGCAAATTCAGCACGGAAATGTAAAAGTAACCGTGCTAGATGTAGGTCAAGGGTTGGCGCAAGTTGTACGTACAAAAAATCATACTTTATTGTTTGATACGGGTGCGAAATACCCTTCCGGATTCAACATGGGTGATGCAGTCATCATTCCCTATTTACGATCTCAACATATCAATTTGCTTGATTTGATTATCATATCTCATGGCGATAATGATCACATCGGTGGGCTAGATAGTATTTTAAAAAATATTAAGCATCATAAAATACTCAGCTCTGTACCTGAAAAAATTTCAACGTCAGCAGCACTATGTCAGACTCAATCTAGTTGGAATTGGGATGGTGTTGACTTTCAAATGCTTAATATCAGACAAAACTTTAGCGGCAACAATGCCTCTTGTGTACTTAAAATATCCACCCAAAAACACGCCATTATCTTAACGGGCGACATTGAAAGAAAAGCCGAGCAACACTTGATTGATATCTGGGGTAGCCAATTAAAATCCGACATACTGATCAGTCCTCATCATGGCAGCAAAACTTCTTCTAGTGATCAATTTTTAACAGCGGTAAAACCCCAACACGTTATCGTTTCTAGTGGCTATAAAAATAGATTTAACCATCCTGCCAAACTAGTTGCAATGCGTTATAAAAATCACAAAATTCAAATGCTAAATACCAGTTGCACTGGACAAATTGACATTCTAATGACTGATCAGGATAAGATTCATCTGTCTCGCTATAGACAATCTCAACAGCGTTATTATCAACGCCATTGTCTTGAATAACCAAACAATAAGTTTAGCTAGTGATAATGAATTTTGCTAGCTTGTGTTAGAGTGAGTGCATTAAGTTCATCTACCAGCGACTGATCAGGATTAACACTTAACTCTCTGCCTAAAGGTATGCTACCTTTTAGATGTTTAGTATTATAAGAAATTCTAACCGGACAGCTTCCCTTATGCTTACTCAGCAAATGGAGAATCTTTTGAAAAATGGCTTGGTGTTGATGATCAAGCCTGACTTCAAAACCTTTAGCATAATTCATTTTTACTTCGCTAATGTTTTCAATTTTATCGACAACAATCTGCCAACCATCTCGATAATCATCGCGCTGAATCTTGCCTGAAATAATCACCACATCATCTACAATAAGCTTATCACTCACTTCACCGAGTGACTTTGTAAAAACAACTGCATTTAATGACGTATGGCCGTCTTCAACTTCAACAATAGCAATTTGCCCTCCCTTTCGAGTAGGTCGATAACGCAACTCAGAAATCAACGCTAACACACGCACATCTTTGTTATTTCTAAAGCGTATTTCAGAGGGTAATGTCGCATTAATATGCTTGGTGTCGGCCTTATACTCATCGGTTGGATGGTCGTAAAAATAATATCCCATAACCATTTTCTCTAATTGCAGGCGCTGACGAAAAGAAAAATCTGGTGCGCTTAAATAATGCGCCTCATACTCAACATGCTCTTCAACAATTGCAAATAAACCGCCCTGCCCACTAGAATGATCATTTTGACGCTGCTCTGCTTGTTTAACCGCAACCGGATAAGTTTTAATTAAGCTTGCCCTACTAATATTAAAAACATCAAATGCCCCACTATAGATTAAAGCCTCCAATGCACGCCTATTTAAGTAACGCTTTTCAATCCTAAAGCAAAAATCAAACAGATCTTTAAACACACCATTTGCATGGCGCTCTGCCATCAACTTTTCCACCAAAGCTTCGCCTACACCCTTAATAGCACCTAGCCCATAAACGACCGTTTTGTCATCTGCAATACTGAATTGATAGTCAGACTCACAGACATTAGGTCCTTTAACCTTAAGCCCCATTTGAATAATTTCACCCACCGTAAACGAAACTCGATCAGTATCATCCATCATTCCTGACAAGACTGCCGCCATGAAAGGTGCGGGGTAATGGGATTTTAACCAAGCTGTATGATAAGACACATAAGCATAAGCAACCGAGTGAGATTTATTAAATCCATACCCTGAAAATTTATCAATTAGATCAAATATCTCATTCGCTTTTTTCTCATTAATATCTTTATCAGCAGCGCCTGCTACGAACACACTACGCTGCCGATCCATCTCTTCAGCTTTCTTTTTACCCATGGCTCGACGCAGTAAGTCCGCGCCACCTAATGAATAACCGGCCATAACTTGAGCAGATTTCATCACCTGCTCTTGATACAAAAACACACCGTTGGTTGGCGCGAGAATTTCTTCTAGCATGGGATGGGGGTATTTAACTTGAGCACCATGCTTAACATTGATATAGTCATCTACCATGCCTGCATCTAAAGGACCTGGTCGATATAGAGCAAGCATAGCAACAATATCTTCAAAATTATCTGCCTGTAGTTTTTTCAAATAGCTACGCATCCCGTCAGATTCCAACTGAAAAATACCCGTTGTATCACAACGTTGTAACAATTCATAAACTTTTTCATCATCAAGCGGCAAACTGTCAAGGTCAATCGCACGATCGCTCAGTCCGTTTGCCTCAATCATTTTGATCGCTTTTTGAATAACGGTTAAATTTGACAAACCCAAAAAGTCAAACTTGACCAATCCAACTGCCTCAACATCATCCTTGTCAAATTGAGAAACTACACCGTCATCTTCGCCAGAACCCTTATAAACAGGGCAAAAATCGCTAATCTTACTTGGCGCAATTACCACGCCACCTGCATGCGTACCAACATTGCGCACCACACCCTCTAGCTTCTTAGAGAGGTTGATTAAATCTGTTACCGCCTCTTCAGAGTCATAACGCGCTAATAGATCGTCTGACCCTCCTTCTGATTCAGGCATTAATGCCTTATCCAATGTCATCTTTAAGTCGTTAGGAATTAGCTTAGATATCTTGTCGCTAAAGCCATAAGGATGACCAAGAACACGCCCAACATCTCGCACAACACCTTTGGCTGCCATCGTGCCGTAAGTAATAATCTGAGATACTTTTTCACGGCCATATTTTTTGGCCACATAGTCAATCACCTCATCACGCCTATCGGTGCAGAAATCAATATCAAAATCTGGCATGGAAACACGCTCAGGATTTAAAAAACGCTCAAATAGCAGCTCGTGTTTAATAGGATCAACATTAGTAATTCCGAGCACATAAGCCACTAAAGATCCAGCGCCTGATCCACGACCCGGGCCTACTGGAATGTCATTTTCTCGAGACCACTTAATAAAGTCAGCAACAATCAAAAAATAGCCTGGAAAATCCATTTGAATAATCACATCTAATTCAAATTTAAGTCTCTCCATATACTCAGACTTATCCGCTTCAACACCCTCAAGACGAGCACCTAGGCCGCGCTCAGATTCTAGTGTAAAAAATTCAGCAATACTTAAACCCTCAGGAATAGGAAAATCTGGCAAATAGTTTTTTTGATGAAGCTCGAAATGAACATTGCAGCGCCTGGAGATTTCCACCGTATTTTGCAAAACTTCTGGTAAATCAGAAAACAAATCCTGCATTTGTTCAACTGATTTTAAGTACTGTTGATTTGAAAAATGGCGTACACGTCGCGCATCATCCAACAAGCCACCCTGTGATATACATATACGCGCTTCATGTGCATCAAAATCATCCTTGGCAAGAAATTGCACATCATTTGTTGCCACAACAGAAATATCAAGCTCTAAAGCTAAATTAATACATAAATGCAAATGACGCTCATCAAACTCTCGGGAAGTCCTTTGAACGCCAAGATAGTATCGATCACCAAAAACATGATGCCAATGGGTAGCTTTTTGCTGCGCCTCAACTATTTGATTATTTAAAAGGTGCTTGGCCACATCAGAATAAACGGGTGTGGCAATTAAAATCAACCCTTGATTGTGAGCTTCAAGTTGTGATTCATTAATGGACACACCTTCAAGCGATTGCTCTTGCATATAAGACAGAGAGATAAGCTCTGATAAGTTTAAGAATCCCTGGTGATTTTGACACAATAGCAAGATTGAATAAAACTCACCCTCTTCATTAACCACATTAATACGTGCACCAAAAATCGGTTTAATATTAGCTGCAATCGCTTTTTGGTAAAACTTAACCGCTGCATAAAGATTAGATTCATCCGTTAATGCAATGCTATTCATACCCAATTCAACCGCTTTATCGATTAATTTTGGAATTCGTATCAACGAGTTAACAACCGAAAACTCACTTTGACAATGTAGATGGCAAAAACCAGAATTGGACATAAAAATGAGCTTTATTAAATCAAGTGTAGAAATTAATTATCCATCAATTTCATGGATAATTGACTTTATTTAAGACAAAAAAATACCCCAATTAAGGGGTATTTTTTTAACATGAAGATCGGCTTTAGAAAAGAGGACCTGCACTCTGAGCCAATGGTGTTTGCGCCGTAGCGTTCACTGATTGACGATGTGCCTTATTAGCTAATGCCACTGCAGCAGCAGTTTTACCTGCAGCATTTAGTTTCTTAGCTTCTTTAATCATCTTACCCGTATCACGCCAAGCCATTTTAACTGCCAAGTTAGCTTTATAGCCAGCTTCAGCAGCTTTAATAGCTGATTTAAACGGGTCAGAAGAGCCATTATTCCAGTTGTGAGAACCATCCAAAAAATCAGCCTGAGCTGTCAGGGCAAATACTGATAAAGCTGTTATTAATAGTTTTTTCATCCTTATTCTCCTATTTTCTGTAACGAGCGTCTGTAATTTCTAGACCGTTGCTCATTGCTTGATGGAAATACTCTAAGTTATTCATAGTCTCAGTCTGAGAGCCAATTGGCTTAGCACGCATGTTTTTTAAGCAACCGCCATAACGACGCTGTAAAGTACCTAAACCAGCCCATTTCGCACGATACATTGGAACGTGTGTTGTATGGCCTAAAGCAGGTGACAAGATGTCAGCACGCGCTTTTTTACCAGCGTTGTACACATGACAATCTGCACATGACATATTGAACTGTCCACGCTTACCGTAGAAAAAAGCCTTACCTTGATCATATGCCGCTTGTGCGCCAGCACCTTCAACCTTTACATTGACCTTTTCACCTGCTGCTTGGTCAGAAATCCAAGCACTAATACGGGCAATCTTACCCTTATTAGAACCTAGTTTTTTACCAGTTTGCTGGCGGTAACATGCCTTTATAACACCTTCAAGCGTTACAACTTTTTGAGTTGCATCATCAAAGTATGGATGCTTTACACGAGCCGCCGCTGGATCTTTAAGTGCGTCACACTTATTTAATCCAAACTTAACAAACTCATTTCCACCTTTCTCAACCGCTTCCTCGTAAGGAGGAATACCGTCTAAGATTTCTTCAAATTGCTCTCTTGAACCTTCATCAAATGCATAAACACCATTAGTGTAATCTGCAAATTCAACGTTTGGCTTCATTGCCTTAAAGTAGCCAATAAAAGCTTTATGGTCAGAAGCAACATCTGCAGACGCCGCTCCAACCAAAAAACTGATGCCAGCAACTGCTGTTATTAGTTTTTTCATTAATCTCTCCTCAATAATAAAAAAGTTACTTAGACTTTGCAGTCGCAGAACCAGTTTTACCTTTATTGTCAGTATATTTAAGCTCGATTGTATCGCCTTTGGCGCCTGCAACGTTAAACTTAAAGTATGGATCTTTAGAAACAGAACTACCAATATCTGCATCTACTACAACGTTACCATTGTGCGCAACAGTCATATGTGTGATATGGTTAGCAGGTACGATCTTACCTTTCTTTTTACGTAAACCAGTTTCCATTGGGTGCTTGATAAGCGCCTTAACACCGATAACACCTTTTCTTGCCTTTGGCTTTAATTTAATTTTTCCCATTTTATATTCTCCTAATTAATATGATTCGCGTGCGAATTAACCGCCACAGCCGCCAATTGTTACTTTAACTTCTTGAGCTACCTTTGTTGTTGCGCCACCTGCAGTCACCAACGCTTCTACTTGAGAAGTTTTACCCATCTTAATACGAGTAGAAACATAGCCTGCTGCAGCACCCGATAAGTTAAATGAAGCCGCTAAAGGTGTTCCGTTCTCCTTAACAAAGAAAGAGATGTTAGTCACGCCGTCCATCTTAGAAGCGTCCACTGTCATTGGTACAACTGCACCATTTTCAGCAATCTTTGGCGCTTTAAACTTAAACGAGCCTTTACCTGCACCTGCTGAAGCCGCAGCTGCTGCATCTGATACCGCTTTAAAGTCTGCCGTATTTGCAAATACCATTGACGGGGTTAGTAGGCCTGCACCTACAGCTGTAGCAACTGCAGAACCTGCCATTGCGCTTTTTAGAAATAATCTTCTTTTCATTGTCTTCTCCTTATTTTGAATAAATGTAATTGGTCACTTGATCAATTTGTTTTTCGGTCAAAACACCATGCTTTCCAAATGGAGGCATGATTGTGTTTGGATTTTTTTCAGTTGCATCCCAAATTTGCGCTCTTAAATCTGCTTTATTGGGAAATCTTGCTTTCATGGCAAGTAGTGGTGGGCCAATGTTGCCTGGTAAATTTCCACCAGGAATCATGTGGCACGCTAAACAGTTGCCCGCTTTACGGCCAAATGTAACCTCTTCGTCTGTCATTTCTTTAGCGCCAGCTTGTAACGGCATTACAAATAATGCAGCTAGAGTAGCAACCGTTGAAATTGAAGAAATTGTTTTCTTCATGTTTCTCTCCTCTTTATATAAAAAAATAAACCCCTGTCATAGAGGCTAAAACCTACTAAGTAAACTATGTTATACAATTTTCATTCAAATGCAACTCTATTATAAAACTTTTATATTGTTTTTTTTATACTTGCATGGCAGCCGCAATTAAAGCGCGTGCTTTATGCATAGTTTCATCCCATTCTAATTGAGGAACAGAGTCGTGCACAATGCCCGCTCCAGCTTGTACATATAGCGTTTCATCTTTGACAATCGCTGTACGAATAGCAATAGCCATATCCATGCCACCATGCCATGATAAATATCCAATTGCCCCTGAATAAATGTTACGTTTTAATGGTTCTACCTCATTGATAATTTCCATTGCCCTTACTTTGGGGGCACCGCTCAACGTTCCAGCAGGAAAGGTTGCTTTTAAAACATCCATTGCGCTCATATCGTCTTTAAGCTCGCATTCAACATTAGAGACAATATGCATAACATGAGAGTATCTCTCAACAAACATTTTATCCGTTAACTCAACGCTACCGGTTTTGGCTATTCGACCTAAATCGTTACGACCAAGGTCAATTAGCATCAAGTGCTCTGCAATTTCTTTTTCGTCAGCTAGTAAATCTTTTTCAAGCGCTAAATCTTGAGCTTGATCTTTGCCTCTTGTTCTTGTGCCAGCAATTGGACGTACTGTTGCATGTCTATTGCAATCAACCCGAGTGAGAATTTCAGGAGAAGATCCAATCACATCAACATCCCCTAAATTTAAATAATACATATAAGGCGATGGATTTAATCTTCTTAATTGACGATACAACTCGATTGATGGCGCCTTGTACGGAGCGCTTAGTCGTTGCGATGGCACAACTTGCATGACATCTCCAGCCACAATATAGTTTTGTATTTTCTCAACCACTTGCTTATAGTTTTGCTCGCCAAAACTTGATTTAAAATCACTAGCAACTAGATTGTCTGATTGATACTTTTGTTTTATCAACGGCTTTTCAATGTCTGCCTCAATGGCATCTAGACGTGTTAATGCTTGTTCGTAGCTATGAGTCTCAGGATTTACATGTGTTAGCAAAAACGCCTTATTGGCCAAATTATCAAAAACCACCAAATCATTTGACAGCATTAACAAAATATCAGCAACATTTAACTCATCTTTGAGATTAATATCCTTTAACTTTGGCTCAATATAACGAACGATTTCATAGCCAAAATATCCTACTAATCCGCCATTAAACTCAGGCAGTTCGCTAATTTCAGGCACTTTAAATTGCTGTTGGTATTGCTCAATCCATGCTAGAGGATCCTTAACTGTCAGGCGTTCAACAATATCCGCTTGTTTTTCGATTTGCACTTCATGATCAAATACTTTAATCACAGTTTGTGCATGAAGTCCAATAATTGAGTATCGACCCCATTTTTCTCCACCTTGAACCGACTCAAACAAATAACTGTAAGTATTATTAGCTAATTTCAAATAAAGACCTAGAGCTGTATCGGTATCAAGCACAACCTCTCTAAATACCGGAATATGGTTGTAACCTTGGTCAATATACGTATTAAAACTTATTTTATCCATGCACGCATTTTAACGGATTTTGGGCATAAAAAAACCGCATCCATACTTAGATGCGGTTTTAAAGTGAGCAAATCGTTAGAGCTTTACTCTTGTGATTCCTCGGCTTCACTTAACTCGGCTGCTAATGCCATTTCAGCATCAGCACTTTGAGTCATGCTAGCAGATCGCTTAGCGCGACGCTCTTGATGATGCTTAAAGCCTGTACCTGCTGGAATTAAACGACCCACAATAACATTTTCCTTCAAGCCTTGTAGTGAATCTACTCGTCCTGTAGTTGACGCTTCTGTTAGTACGCGCGTTGTTTCTTGGAAAGAAGCAGCTGAAATAAACGATTCAGTAGCCAATGAAGCTTTAGTAATACCCATAAGTAATCTTTGGTAGGTAACTAGAGACTTTCCTTGAGCAGCTAATTGTTTGTTAGTTTCAATAACTCGCGCGTATTCAGCAGTTTCGCCATTAACAAACTTAGAGTCACCTGAGTCCAATACCTCCACCTTGCGAAGCATTTGCTTCACAATTACTTCAATATGTTTATCTGAAATGTTTACACCTTGCAAACGATAAACATCTTGCACCTCTTTGACAACGTAGTTTGCCAGCGCTTCAACACCAAGCAGTCGTAAAATATCATGAGGGTTTGATGGACCATCAGAAATAACATCACCTTTTTCGACTGTCTCACCATCGAAAACGTTAATTTGACGCCATTTATGAATCATCATTTCAGTCGCTTCACCTTCTGGTGAGGTAATGATCAATCGATCCTTACTCTTAGTTGGATTACCAAAACTAATCACACCAGACTCTTCTGCAAGAATAGAATGATCTTTTGCTTTACGTGCTTCAAATAAATCAGCAACACGTGGCAGACCACCGGTAATATCACTTGTCTTAGATTGATCTTTTGGAATTTTAGCTAAAATTTCACCTGCTGATATTATTTGGTTATCTTCTAAGTTAATCTTCACCATTGATGGTAAATAATGGGTTGACAACACCACCTCAGAATCACTTTCTTCTACCATTTTAATCATTGGCTTAAGGCCTTTAGCAGCTGCAGATCTTTCTGCTTCATCAATCATTTCAAAGAACGTTAGGCCAGTTAATGGGTCTGTATTTCTATTAACTGTAATCCCTTCTTCAAAATCAACAAAAATAACACGTCCAGACTGCTCAGTAATAATTGGATGCGTATGCGGATCCCAATCAGCAATCTTGTCTTTTGCCTTAACTGAACCACCTTCTTGTACATGTACAACTGCACCATAAGGAATCTTATAACGCTCAACATCTTGACCTTTGGTATTTCTAATTGTCACTTCGGCAGATCTAGAAATCACAACCAAATCATTATTATCATTTGTAATTGATTTTAAGTTTTCGAAATGCGCTGTACCATCGACATTAATATTAATACTACTAACGGCTGTAGAGGCTGATGCCGCACCACCAATGTGGAAAGTACGCATCGTCAACTGCGTACCTGGCTCACCAATTGATTGTGCTGCAATAACACCAACTGCCTCGCCAACACCAATTTTATGGCCACGTGCCATATCATTACCATAACAATTTGCACATACACCATAACGCGTATCACAAGTAATTGCTGAGCGAACTTTGATTGACTCAATACCCAATTCATTGATTTTGTCAGAATCCTCTAAGCTAACCAAATGACCTTTCGGCATAAGGATATCATAAGTATCAGGAATCAACACATCCTCTGCAACAACACGTCCCAATGCAGATGCACCTAATGTTTGTACAATATTACCACCATCAATAACAGCTTTCATAATCAGGCCGTTCTCTGTACCACAATCCTTTTCAGTAATCACCAAATCTTGGCCCACATCAACCAAACGACGCGTTAAGTAACCTGAGTTAGCGGTTTTAAGTGCTGTGTCTGCTAGACCTTTACGAGCACCGTGCGTTGAAATAAAGTATTGCATATTATTCAAACCTTCACGGAAGTTTGAAGTAATTGGCGTCTCAATAATTGAGCCATCCGGCTTAGCCATCAAACCACGCATACCTGCTAGTTGACGCATTTGTGCTGGAGAACCACGAGCACCTGAATCAGCCATCATATAAACTGAGTTAAATGAAGCAAGCTTCTCGGTCTTGCCATCTTTGGTTTCAAACTCTTCAAAACCAATTTCATCCATCATCGCCTTTGCAACAGTTTCTGAAGTGCGCGACCAAATATCAATCACCTTATTGTAACGCTCGCCATCTGTTACAACACCTTTAGAATACTGATCTTGAATGTCTTTTACTTGAGCTTCAGCATCATCAATCATACCCACTTTCGTTTCTGGTATGGTCATATCATTTGAACAGAAAGAAATACCTGACTTCGTTGAATACTGGAAGCCCATGTACATCATCTGATCTGCAAACATAACGGTTTCTTTTAACTCTTGAGTACGATAGCAAACATGAATTAGATTAGATACCACTTTCTTAGAAATGGCTTCATTAATCAAATCAAAAGAAAGACCATTAGGCAAGATTCTTGAAAAAATCGCACGTCCAACGGTTGTATCCACAATTCTTGTTGAACTTGGCTCAAACTTACCTGCGTCGTTCTTCGTGTAATCTTGAACTCTTAATTTAATTTGAGCATGTAATGTTGTGTATCCGGCTTCATAAGCATTCAAAACTTCCGAAGGAGAAGTAAAGATCATGCCTTCGCCCTTCTGATTAATTTTATCTCGAGTCATGTAGTACAAGCCCAAAATAACATCCTGAGATGGCACAATAATTGGCTCACCACTTGCCAAGTGCAAAACATTATTAGAAGCCAGCATTAAAGTTCTTGCTTCTAATTGCGCTTCTTCTGACAAAGGCACGTGTACAGCCATTTGGTCACCGTCAAAGTCGGCATTAAAGGCGCCACATACTAATGGATGCAATTGAATTGCCTTGCCTTCAATTAACAATGGTTCAAACGCCTGAATACCCAAACGGTGAAGTGTTGGCGCGCGGTTTAGCATGACTGGATGCTGGTGCACAACTTTTTCTAAGATATCCCAAACTTCAGGCGTTTCCGCTTCAACCATTTTTTTAGCTGCTTTAATAGTAGAAGCTAAACCTTTAGCTTGAAGACGGTTATAAATAAATGGCTTAAATAGCTCTAACGCCATTTTCTTTGGCAAACCACACTGGTGCAGTTTAAGGTATGGGCCACACACAATGACTGAACGACCTGAATAGTCAACACGCTTACCCAATAAGTTCTGACGGAAGCGACCCTGCTTACCTTTAATCATGTCTGAAATAGACTTTAATGGGCGACGGTTATTACCCATCACAGCACGACCACGACGACCATTATCAATTAGTGAATCAACCGCTTCTTGTAACATACGCTTTTCATTACGTACAATAATTTCTGGCGCATCAAGCTCTAACAAGCGTGCTAGACGATTATTACGATTAATAACACGACGATACAAGTCGTTCAAATCCGATGTGGCAAAGCGACCACCATCTAGTGGCACTAATGGACGTAAATCTGGTGGAAGAATTGGTAGAACCTTAAGAATCATCCACTCTGGCTTGTTGCCCGATTGAATTAAAGAGTCGATTAATTTAAGACGCTTGTTGTATTTCTTAAGTTTAGTTTGGGATTTGGTGTTTAAACTATCTTCACGCAAGTTTGCCGCTTCTTTTTCAAGCTGCATTTCAGCCAATACGTCTTGGATTGCCTCTGCACCCATTTTGGCTTCAAATTCATCTTCTCCATACTCATCTAATGCATCAAAGTACATTTCTTCAGTTAATAACTGCTTATGTACCAAAGGTGTTGCACCTGGATCTGTGACTAAAAATGCTTCGAAATATAAAACACGCTCAATATCCTTAAGCGTCATATCCATTAATAATCCTAAACGAGATGGCAATGATTTTAAGTACCAAATATGAGCAACAGGTGCTGCTAATTCGATATGACCCATACGCTCGCGACGCACTTTGGAAAAAGTAACTTCAACGCCACATTTTTCACAAACAACGTTACGGAATTTCATGCGTTTGTATTTACCACATAAACACTCAAAATCTTTCATTGGGCCGAATACTTTGGCACAAAACAAACCCTCTCTTTCTGGCTTAAAAGTACGATAGTTAATGGTTTCTGGTTTTTTCACCTCGCCATACGACCATGAACGGATTTTCTCAGGAGATGCTAATCCAACCTTAATCGCATCAAAGTCTTGCTCTTTGTTTTCTTGCTTTAATATTGTTAATAAGTCTTTCATTTCGCTCTCCTAATTAGTATTGCTCAAGTTCAACATCAATACCCAATGATCTGATCTCTTTAATAAGTACATTAAATGATTCTGGCATCACTGACTCAGTCAGATTCTTGCCATCAACAATACTCTTATACATCTTCGCACGACCGGCAACATCGTCAGACTTAACCGTTAACATTTCACGTAGCGTATGCGCTGCACCGTAAGCTTCTAGTGCCCATACTTCCATCTCACCAAAGCGCTGACCACCAAATTGAGCTTTACCGCTCAGTGGCTGCTGTGTTACTAAAGAGTATGGACCCGTAGATCGAGCATGCATTTTGTCATCCACTAAATGGTTTAGCTTTAACATATGCATATAGCCAACCGTTACTGGACGATCAAATGCTTCACCAGTACGACCATCATACAATTGCTCTTGACCAGACTCTGGTAAATCAGCTAATTTTAGTAAAGATTTGATATCTTTTTCCTTAATACCATCAAATACCGGTGTTGCCATTGGCACACCTTCTCTTAGATTTTTGGCCAGCTCAATAATCTCTTCATCGCTAAATGCGTCTAAATCTTCTTGCTTACCATGAGAGTTGTAAATCTCGCCTAAAAATGCTCTAATTTCAGCAACCATTTCTGTGCGCTTCTCATCTAACATTGCGGCAATCTTATAACCCAAGCCTTTAGCTGCATACCCTAAATGTACTTCAAGCACCTGACCAACGTTCATACGTGATGGAACACCTAATGGGTTAAGCACCACATCAACGGTTGAGCCGTCTGCCAAATAAGGCATGTCTTCTACAGGGGATACGCGTGAGATCACACCCTTGTTACCGTGGCGTCCTGCCATCTTGTCGCCAACTTGTAGTGTTTTACGTGTTGCCACATAAACTTTAACCATCTTCATAACACCTGGTGGTAATTCCGCACCTTCGTCTATCTTGGCTTTTTCTTCTTCGAAGAATTTATCGAATTCAACTTGCTTAGCCTTAGCCTGTTTAACCAGTGCTGCCACTTCTTTGTTGATTGACGCATCTTCAACTTTAATCTTGGCAATCTCTTGATTGTCAAGTTTTTTCATTAATTTTGAAGTTAACTTTTCGCCAGCCTTAATCTCTCCAACTGCCTTAGTAATTACATTACCTGATAATTTCAAACGTATACGACGGAAAATATCGCCATCAATAATGCCAAACTCATCGTCAATGTCTTTCTTGATCTTTTCTAATCGCTCAGCATCAATGCTTAACGCTCTTGAATCTTTCTCTACACGATCACGCGTAAAGACTTGAACGTCAATAACAACACCCGATTTAGAAGCGCCAATTCGTAATGATGAATCTTTAACGTTATTTGCTTTTTCACCAAAGATAGCACGCAATAATTTTTCTTCTGGAGAAAGTACAGTTTCGCTTTTAGGCGTCACTTTACCCACTAGAATATCACCACCCTTAACACGAGCACCAACATAAACTACACCTACTTCATCAAGTTTGGCTAACGCTGATTCGCTGACATTTGGAATATCCGCTGTAATTTCTTCAGGACCTAATTTGGTATCACGAGAATAAGCGGTTAACTCTTCAATATGAATCGTCGTATAACGATCATCCTGAACAACCTTTTCAGAGATCAAAATTGAATCTTCAAAGTTGTAACCATTCCATGGCATAAAGGCAATCTTCATGTTTTGACCCAATGCCAACTCACCTAAATCAGTTGAAGGGCCATCTGCTAACACATCACCGACAGCGATCTTATCGCCAACATTGACTAATGGTTTTTGGTTAATACAGGTATTTTGATTTGATCGTGAATACTTAGTTAGATTGTAAATATCAACACCCAGTTCACCTGCTTTAGCCTGCTTAGAATCTACACGAATAACAATACGCGATGCATCCACCGCTTCAACCACACCGCCATGTTTTGCAGTCACACAAACACGAGAGTCTGTTGCAACCACACGCTCAATACCCGTACCTACTAATGGCTTTTCAGCACGTAGTGTTGGAACTGCTTGACGTTGCATGTTTGAACCCATTAATGCACGGTTAGCATCATCATGTTCAAGGAATGGAATTAGAGATGCTGCTACAGATGAAATCTGCTTAGAATCAATATCAATCAACGTTACTTCGCTTGAATCAACTAAAACAAACTCATTTTTATGACGACATGAAATAAGCTCATCTGCCAATTGACCTTTACTATCAACTGATGCGTTCGCCTGTGCAATGGTATGCGCAATTTCATCAATAGCAGACACATAAACAATCTCATCGGTAACGATGCCGTTTTTGACAACTTGGTAAGGTGTTTCCAAGAAGCCATAATCATTGGTTTTGGCATAAACAGCTAATGTGTTAATTAGACCAATATTCGGACCTTCAGGTGTTTCAATTGGACATAGACGGCCGTAGTGCGATGGATGTACATCACGCACTTCAAAACCTGCACGCTCACGTGTCAAGCCACCAGGACCTAAGGCTGAAATACGACGTTTATGAGTTACACCTGATAATGGATTCACCTGATCCATAAACTGTGACAATTGTGATGATCCAAAAAATTCTCTAACCGAAGCTGATACTGGCTTAGAGTTAATTAAATCTTGTGGCGTTAATTCATCTGTTTCTGCTAAATTCAAGCCTTCTCTCACTGCTTTTTCAACACGGACCAAGCCAATTCTAAACTGGTTTTCAATCATTTCACCGATTGCCCTAACACGTCGATTTGCCAGAGTATCAACATCATCTACAGAATCATTACCATCTTTAATATTGATTAGTAATTTAATAACATTCAGAATATCGTCATTAGTCAATACATGTTCGCCTGTTTCAGACTCGATGCCTAAACGACGATTAAGTTTCATACGACCAACTTTTGAAAGGTCATAACGATCATTTTTAAAGAATAAATTATTAAACAACAAGTTCACCGCATCTTCCGTAGCAGGCTCACCAGGACGCATAACATGATAAATACTCATGCGTGCTTCAATTTCAGTCTGGGTATCGTCAAGACGCAATGTATCTGAAATGTAAGCACCTGTTTCAGATTCATTAATATACAAGACATTAAATTTCTTAACCTTGTTTGAAACTAGAACTTCTAAGACATCTTCAGAAATAACTGTATTGGTTGCGATTAAAATCTCACCCGTTTCCGTATCAACGATATCATTAGAAATAACTTTATCAATCAGAGATTCTAATGGTGCATTAATTGTCTTAACCCCAGCAGCATCTAAAATTTTGACGTGCTTGGCAGTGATACGACGTCCTTTCTCAACAACAATATCTTTACCAGACAATATATCAAATTCAGCAATTGTACCTCGAAGACGAGATGGCTTAATACCTAAGTCGCAAGACTTTGCCTTCATTTTAATCGTTGAACTTTCAAAGAAAGTGTCCAGAATGTCACTGCTAGAAAGCCCCATTGCGCGCAATAATGTTGTTACTGGAAGCTTACGACGACGGTCAATTCGAACATATAAATGCTCGTGATGATCAAACTCAAAATCCAACCATGAGCCACGGTAAGGAATCACGCGCGAAGAGAATAAAATCTTGCCTGATGAATGAGTTTTGCCCTTATCATGCTCAAAAATAACACCTGGAGATCTGTGCAATTGAGAAACCACAACACGCTCAGTACCATTAATAACAAAGGTGCCTGTATCAGTCATTAATGGCAACTGACCCAAATAAACATCTTCTTCGATGATTTGCTTAACTTTACGTTTTTTCTTTAACGTAGAGCCGTTTTTATCAAACAATACCAGGTTAAGTTTAACGCGCAATGTAGAAGCAAACGTTACACCACGTAACTTACACTCTTCTACGTTAAACTTAGGCTCTTGTAATTCATAATCTACGTACTCAATTTCGGCATAGCCGTTAACTGCAGTAATTGGAAAAACAGATTGAAATACTGAATGCAATCCAACATCTTCTTTACTATCATTGCCAGCTTGAATAAAACTGTTAAAAGAATCAATTTGAATAGCTAGCAAATCTGGCTCTTGCAAGACTGATGCTCTTGAGCCAAAATTATTTCTAATGCGCTTTTTTTCCGTAAATGAATAAGCCATAAATACCTCGTATTAGTCGATCTAATTCGTTTAAGAAGAATACTTCTTAAAATAAAACCAACCTATCGCTTTTTTAGTTAAGCAATTGGTTGAAATAGCACTCTCAAAGAGTGCTAATGCAATAAACACCAAAATCCCCTAATGGGGATTTTGGGTTTTTACGCTGAACTAATTATTTAAGTTCTACGCTAGCACCAGCTTCTTCAAGCTGCTTTTTAACATCTTCTGCTTCTGCTTTAGATGCGCCTTCTTTGACTGATGCAGGAACTGCTTCAACCATATCTTTCGCTTCTTTAAGACCTAAGCCAGTGATACCGCGTACCGCTTTAATAACAGCAACTTTCTTGTCACCGAATGATGTCATTACAACGTCAAACTCATCTTTCTCAGCTGCCGCTTCACCAGCATCGCCAGCTGCTGCTGCAGGTGCTGCTGCTACTGCTGCTGCACTTACACCGAACTTCTCTTCCATTGCTGATACTAATTCAACAACGTCCATTACAGACATGTCTGCAATTGCATTTAAAATATCTTCATTTGATAATGCCATGATATTTACTCCTTTTTTATATTATTTATTAATTATTTTTGTTGCGCTACTGCTGACACGACGCGAGTTACCTTAGTTGGAACTTCGTTTAAAGTTCTAGCTAGTTTCTCAACTGGTGCTAACATTAATGCCATAACTGTACTAATTGCTTGATCTTTAGTTGGAAGGTCTGCAATACGCTTAAGCTGATCTGCATCTACAAATTCACCTGAAACGCCCAAACCTTTAACGACTAAATCTTCATTTTCTTTAACGAAATCTTTGAAGACACGTGCAACTGCACCTGGATCTTCCTGAGAAAATCCAAGAATAACCGGGCCACTTAAAACCGGTAACACACACTCACATGTTGTTTCGTTTAGTGCTAATTTAGCCAATGAATTCTTTACAACACGTAAAGAAACATCAGCATCTAAGGCACTTGCACGAAGCATAGTCATTTGTTCAACTGTCAATCCGCGATACTCAGCTACGCCAACAGAAATTGCACTATCAGCTAGTGAATTTACTTGTTCGACAACAACTTTTTTTGCTTCAAGATTTAGAGCCATTTGCCTCTCCTGAACAGTTTAAAAAAGAAAGCTATATTTTATAACTTTCGCCATAGAGTACTCACGTACCCTCTACATAGGCCGATTGTGTTACCAATCATTTAGATGAAAACTCCAGGAGGAGAACTCACACCCATGGTCTTTGAGGAACGCAAGGCATACACCCTACGACCCAAAGAATTTATTATCTTGAACTTGTTACAGATCAAGCGTGCTTAAATCAACAGCGACACCTGCGCCCATTGTTGATGAAACACTTAATTTTTTAAAGTAAACACCTTTTGCAGAACTTGGCTTGGCTTTTTTAAGTGCCTCCATTAATGCTGCAATGTTTTCCGCTAGTGCCTTAACATCAAATGACGCTTTACCAATTCCAGCATGAACGATAGCTGCCTTATCGGTACGGTAACGAACTTGACCAGCTTTGGCATTATTAACGGCAGTGGCAACATCTGGTGTAACCGTACCAACTTTAGGATTAGGCATTAAACCACGAGGACCTAATACTTGACCTAGGCGACCAACAACACCCATAGCATCTGGAGAAGCAATAACCACATCGTAATCAAGATCGCCGTCTTGCATTGATTTCATTAAATCGTCCATACCAACAACATCAGCACCGGCCGCTTCTGCTTTCGCAACATTGTCACCTTGTGTAAATACAGCAACACGCACTGTTTTGCCTGTGCCATTTGGCAGTACAACCGCACCACGAACATTTTGGTCAGATTTTTTAGCATCCACACCAAGATTAACACTAACATCAATTGATTCATCAAATTTTGAAGTTGCACATTCTTTAATAAGTGCTAATGCATCTTCGATTGCATAACGCTTACCAATTTCAACTTTAGCAGCAATGTCTTTTTGTTTTTTTGTTAAGTTAGCCATCTAATTAACCCTCCACTTGGATGCCCATCGAACGGGCAGTACCAGCAATAATAGTGACAGCAGCGTCCATATCATTAGCATTAAGATCTTTCATTTTGATCGTTGCAATTTCTTCTAACTGTGCGCGGGTAATCTTACCAACTTTATCAGTATGAGGAACGCTAGAGCCTTTGGTAATGCCAGTAACTTTAAGAATTAATAATGATGCTGGCGGTGTTTTAGTAACAAATGTGAAACTACGATCATTATAAACCGTAATAATCACAGGCACTTTCATACCCTTATCAATTTCTTGAGTTTTAGCATTAAACGCCTTACAAAACTCCATAATATTTACACCATGTTGACCTAGTGCAGGACCAACCGGAGGTGAAGGGTTAGCTTCTTGTGCGGGCACCTGAAGCTTAATATATGATTCAATTTTTTTAGCCATTTTACTTCCTTGAGGGGTTTCCTCATATGGGTACAAGCGCCTATCAAGCTCCCCGATTAAAACACGACATGTGTCGCTCTATATTTATGTTTTCTCTACTTGTGAGAATTCTAACTCTACTGAGGTGGTACGACCGAAGATTAGAACTTCCACTTTTAGAATGCTCTTATCATAATCAACCGCCTCAATAATGCCGTTAAACTCATTAAACGGTCCATCGATAACCAGTATTTCTTCACCAGGCTGATAAGCAACCTTAGGTTTAGGTTTGTCTGCACCCTCTTGAACACGCGCCATAATGCGATCCGCTTCACGCTGTGTAATTGGCGAAGGTTTACCTGAAGAACCACCAATAAAGCCGATTACATTGTTGGTATTTTTAACCAATAACCAGCTTGGTTCAGTAAGCTCCATACTAATTAACATGTAGCCTGGGAAAAATTTACGCTCTGCAGTCTTTTTTTGGCCATCTTTAAGCTCAACAACCTGCTCGGTAGGAACCATCACTTCGCCAATTAGATCTTCTAAACCTTCTCTAGCAACAGCATCTTCGATTGCAGTTTTAACCTTGGCTTCATATCCGCTTCTAGCATGAAGTACGTACCATCTTTTTGACATTTATAACTCTCTTAATTTGTTAACAGTTGAACCATCCATGAAAAGAATGCATCAACTATCCACAAGAAAATAGCAACAATTACAACTGCAACCATAATCATGCCTGTTGTTTTAACAGTTTCATCACGTGTTGGCCATACAACCTTGCGTAATTCGATTTTGGTTTCTTTAGTGAATATTACTAAACGTTTACCTTGAGGCGTCTTGAAAAATATCAAGCTTGCGATCACTAATCCTGCTAACAAAACCAACACTTTATACAATGTTGTTGTTAGCGCTAATGGATCCAAATAAAACATAACAAGAGAACCTATCACAACAAGAATTGATAAATACATTCCTAGTGATGATTCTTTTGTCTGACTGTCTATTGTTTTACTCACATTACACCTTTTAACATGGCAGGCGAGGAGGGACTCGAACCCCCAACCAACGGTTTTGGAAACCGCCACTCTACCAATTGAGCCACTCGCCTATAAACTTTAAAGGCTCGGACCTAAGCCCGAGCCAAATTCTTCTTAGGTTTTTTTAAGTTTTTCGCTTAAGAATTAATCCGTAACCTTAGAAACAACACCCGCACCAACAGTACGGCCACCTTCTCTAATTGCGAATCTCAAACCATCTTCCATAGCGATTGGTGATAATAGCTCTACATCCATTTTCACGTTGTCGCCTGGCATTACCATCTCTACGCCTTCAGGTAGCTTACAAGCACCTGTTACGTCAGTTGTACGGAAGTAGAACTGTGGACGGTAGTTATCAAAGAATGGCGTGTGACGGCCACCTTCATCTTTACTTAAAACATAAACTTCTGCTTCAAACTTAGCATGTGGGTTGATTGAACCTGGCTTAGCTAATACTTGACCACGCTCAACATCTTCACGCTTAGTACCACGAAGTAGAACACCTACGTTGTCACCTGCTTCACCAGAGTCTAATAACTTACGGAACATCTCAACACCTGTACAAGTTGTTGTTTGTGTATCTCTAATACCAACGATTTCTAGTTCATCACCAACGTTAACGATACCAGCTTCAATACGACCTGTTACAACCGTACCACGACCTGAGATTGAGAATACATCCTCAACTGGCATTACAAATGTCTTATCAGTATCACGTTCAGGTTGTGGAATATAGTTATCCATCTCCTCAACTAACTTTAAGATCGAAGGTACACCGATGTCCGAAGTGTCGCCTTCTAAAGCCTTAAGTGCTGAACCAAGTACTACTGGTGTGTCATCACCAGGGAAATCATATTCGTTCAATAGCTCACGAATCTCCATTTCAACTAATTCGATTAATTCTTCATCATCAACCATGTCTGCTTTGTTCATGTACACAAGGATGTAAGGTACACCAACTTGCTTAGATAAAAGAATGTGCTCACGTGTTTGAGCCATTGGACCATCAGTTGCAGCAATAACGATAATAGCGCCGTCCATTTGAGCAGCACCAGTAATCATGTTCTTAACGTAGTCGGCGTGTCCCGGGCAGTCAACGTGTGCGTAGTGACGGGTCTCTGACTCATATTCTACGTGTGACGTTGAAATCGTGATACCACGCTCTCTTTCTTCAGGAGCTTTATCAATATCAGCAAAGTCAACTACCAAACTGCCGTTAGCTTCAGCCATTACTTTAGTCATTGCAGCAGTTAATGTTGTTTTACCATGGTCAACGTGGCCAATTGTGCCAACGTTTACATGGGGCTTGGTTCTTTCAAATTTTTCTTTTGACATTTTA